>CAYOZO010000036.1:10994-24881 GCA_964408405.1 uncultured Turneriella sp. | reverse complement strand
GTCTCGCTCGGCGATGTGGCGACGCTCGATACGATGGTCACCGTCGTAGACGCGGTCAATTTTCTCGCCGACTGGAATAGCTACGATTCGCTCAAAGACCGCAAAATGGAGCCCGGCGAAGACGACGAGCGCGACATCGTCAACCTGCTCGTCGAGCAGATTGAGTTTGCTAACATCATCTTGCTCAATAAAGCAGATCTGGTTTCAGAGCAGGATCTCAAGACAATCTACGGCATTCTCGCCAAACTCAACCCGACCGCTGAAATCATTCGCACCGAAAAGTCGAAGGCACCGATCGGCAAAGTGCTTTCAACGGGCAAATTCTCGCTCGAAGAAGCAGCGCAGAACCCCGGCTGGCTGAAAGAGCTGCGTGGCGAACACGTGCCCGAGACCGAAGAGTACGGCATTGCCAGTTTCGTCTACCGCGCGCGCATGCCTTTTCATCCGCAGAGGCTGCACGACTACATGAGTGACGGCTTTGAGAACGTCGTGCGCTCCAAGGGATACTTCTTTATTGCGACACGCCCTGAAGTTGCATGGCTGTGGTCGCACGCCGGTAGGCTTTCGAACATTGAAAGGGCGGGGTATTGGGCCAATCCCTGGAGCGCGCGACAGTCGACGGCGCAGATGACCTCCTGTCAGCCGTCGACTTTAGAGCCTCCTGCTCAACAGGAAATCGTCATTATCGGTCGCGGTATGGACAAGCAGGCGATCACCAATGCGATCAATGCCTGCCTGCTGACCGAAGAGGAGTTCAGGACGCTTGACGATGCGACGATCAGGGCCATGAGTGATCCGTTTCCAGCAGAGGAAAACGTTGAACAAGAAGTGTAGGAAATCTATGTCAAAGAAATTACGGGAGAACAATATGAAGAAGATGCTGATTTTTATTGCAGCTGTCTTACTGGCAGCCTGCGGCGACAAATTCCACGAAAAACTCAAGGCTGACCATGAGCGGCTTGCCGCAGAGCACAAGCAGATGGAAGAAGAGCACCTGAAACTTGCTATAGAGCACGATGAGCTTGAGAAGAGTCACGCTGCGGGTTCAGGCAAAGACAAGAAGCATGCGGCGGCCCAGAAGCGGCATGAAGAGATGGAAAAAGTTCACCAGCAGCTGATACAGAAGCATGCAGATCTGGTAAAAGAGCATGAAGAACTGGAAAAACGCCACGCAGCCGGCGGCATCGATCGCGCACAGGTCGAAAAAGAGCACAACCGCATGGTTGCCGAGCATGACGCCATGAAAAAAGAGCATGACCAAATCGTGGACGAGCACAAGAAGATGCTCGCAGAACACAAATGATCGAAGACGACGGCTTTATTCGCTATCGCGAAGACTAGCAGGATGTTGAAAAAATCCCGTGCTCGCTGCAGACGCCGCGATTCGCGATGCGAACCGCTTGCGAAACGGCCATAAATGGCCTGTCTGCAGCTGCGCTCGGTTTCAGCATCCTGCTTCGTGGCTGTTTTTCAACAGCTTGCTAGCCTCTTGTTGCGTAAGCGCCTGCAGTGACTGTTCGTAGCGAGCCTTAACTTGCTGGCAGAACAATCCTTCTTTGGTATCTCGCGATCGCCAGAACCGCTTCTGCACTGGAAACAGTTGCCTGGATATCAGCAGTTCCGTCTTTGCTGGTGCAAGCCGGCCATGCGAGGTAGAGGGCACAGCCCGGGCAGAGACACCCGCGCTGGCATCTATAGCCAGGAAAAGCCTTCCCGAGTCCCCCGGTAAGAGTGGTGGCGAGCGGTGTACCAGGCCATTGCCGTCGTTCCCGGGAAAAAGGTTGCCCTTCATGATGCCGATGTCGTACGTGTTTAGGCGTTGTATCGGGCTGCCCGGGATCTGTCCAGCGTTGGTGCCTGTGCCTAACCCTGCGCGGTTGACATCTTCGTTCAGCAGAAACTCCGTGCCTTTGCCGAAAAAGGTGCACACGAGGCGCAGCTGATTGTGGTCGGCGGGGAACAGGCGGCAATGGTCGCTCTGGATATGCCCGAACACTAGCTGTACCCGGCGCTGATTGCTCATGGAAGCGATGAGAGAGAGTAACTGGCCTATCTCGCTGCAGATAATCTCGCGCTGAATTGCTGAGGTGTCGTATTTGGTGAGATAACTCTTCAGTTCATCCGGAAACGTGTCCTCTGTGACGACGGACCTGAATTCGCCCTGCATATGCTCCGCAAGTGCTGCGAAAGCTGAGTGCACTACGAGGGAGGCGCTGCGCCGGCAGATAGTCATGTTCACGCCAGGCTGCAAAATGGTGCGCAAGTTGTCAGGCCTGGTCACTTCGATTATCTGAGGCAAGGAGTTCTGTTGCATAAGGCAGCCTGAGAATAAGTGCATAAGCTGTAAATGATAATACATTCTCATTATCAAATGCTGCCTTTCTGCCGATGCTTTACTTATGCAGTGGCTTATGCGTTCGGTGTCATCTTTTGGTTGCTCGCTGCGTGGGCGCCATTGCCGGTTGCTTTTCAACTTGTTACAGGTGATACTGCTGCTCTGGCTTGAAAACGCTGATGGCCATATTAACCTGCACGCCGACGCGGGCCAGGCAGATTACCGTGAATCACAGTTGCCGGGCTTCGTAAAGGTTACCATGTCGCATGACTAGGGCGTTGGTATCGGTCCGCACCAGTTCAAGCCATTGCAGGGCTCGCTGTCGTTTTCTTTGATCCAGGTGGCGGAGCGCTGGTATTATGAGGTGATTGAGCAGCTGCCCGACAGAATCCGAGTCTCCTGCGTCGGTGCGGCAGTGGGGTTTTGACAAACCCGCAGACGGGACAGCCCGTAAGTTTCGACGAGGGTGGGTAGCGCTTGTCGCTTGTGTCGAGGAAGATCGGCGTCTGCAATATAGATAACAATAATTCTTTATCAATTATTTGCCGCCTCGTGCCTAATGTTATACCATTGTACTCACTATGCAAGTTGGAAAACTATTGCTCACTTTGGTAATTGTGGTATCACCCGCATTCGCACAGAAAAAAGCGGCCGCAGCAAAAAAGCTCCGGCAAAGGCGGCTGCAGCCGCACCAGTAGTCGCAGAGCCGAAGATTGCGGAACCTGTGAAACCTGCTGAAGTGCCGGCCCCGGCCCCTGCAGCGGCAAGGTCAGAGAGCGGCCTGAAGTTTAGTGCGCTCGCCTGGGGTGGCTATAACATACCCTCGAGCGATGAGTTCAGCAAGGTTACTTCGGGGCTAACTAAGGGCGGCGTTGCGGGCGGTGTGGAGTTGCTCGGTGGCATTTCGATCATCCGGGGCGGTCTGGCTGTATCCTATCTGCCGATTTCTTCCTATAGCATATCAGGCATCGCAGGTTCTGAAAGCAAGGTCGTCATGCCGATCGAAGCTGTTTTAAATCTTTATCTCTTCGGCTTCTACGCGGGTGGTCGTGGTGGCTACCTTGTCGATATCGGATCATCTTCGATCTCTGGGCAGAGCTACCAGAAGACAAACGGCACGACCTTTGGTGGCCAGGTAGGTTACCAGTATTCCTTGGGGCCGATAGCGATCGATGTTGGCGTCATTGCCACGTTCGCACACACCGAAGCTGAAGCTACGGGCGGCGCAGCCGGAGCGCATGCGGATTACACAAATATTATCCCCCGGATCGGAATTCAGTACACGTTCTGAGAGTACGCCAAATAGGGGCCGCATGAAGCACCTGTTGGGATTTTCTGCCGTGTTGCTATTCTGCGGCTCATGGATAAATTGCGCCAACAAAACCGACGACTCAACGTATGACTGTGTGCAGAATACGGGGCTTGTTTTCGACGGTACGTCTAACTACCGTGACGTCAATTGTTCGGGCATACCTAACCTGGTACAGATTCGCCTCTCGTCGGTGATCGTACCGCCTGGGGGCGAGCTTATCATCCGGCCGTACAGCAGTACCAATGCCGATGGCTTCTACATCCAGATTACGCCCAACAATATCAGAGTCGCTGCGGCAAATGGCAGTAGTGGGGCCCAGGATTTCTCGTCCGGCGTCGATTACACCAGCGCGAAAAATACCTGTTTCGAAATCCACGACATTACCAAAGAAAAGCATATTCTCGCCTACTACCAGCGGCTGGATTGTTTCGGTTCAGCAAGCATCGATTCCGCGAATGCTTTGGTGACGTTTGGCGAAAACCGCCTGCGCTATGCCGGTAGCTCGGGCGTAAGCATAGGCGAGATTTATCTGAAGAAGACACAGAGCCATACGCATTGAGGCGCTGTTCAAAATGAGTCTCCACACAGAATTTTTCCCCTCACCATGCCGTGGTGAGGGTATTTTACGATAAATTCCAGAGCGCTTTCATTGAACGCGCGGAAATTGCGGCCGTTTTTTGCGAATTATGCCGACTTTCCCATGCATGCTCGGGATCTTATGACATTTTGCTCGCTCGCCCCGGCGTTTGGCACATAGGCGCGGCCAGAGCCATTATCGATAATGCATTATCAAAAACAATTGGCCGCCTGTCTCTTTTTGCTAACAAGAATCCACTATCAATAACGTTCGACGGCATGTCGCGCGTTGTGATTATGTAAGGAGACCAAAATGAGAAATACGATTTTTGCACTCGGTATCGCTTCGCTCTCGATGCTTATGGGCGCATGCGCTAATTCAGAGAGTACGGCACAGCAGGCAGCTGTAGCTGCTGCAGGTTGCCCTGCGGCGGTAATCGATGGTACGGTGAAGACGCTCGACAGTTCGTGCCGCGTCTCTTCAGAAGAAGAGCACCTGCGCCTTGAGGGAGTCAGTGTTTCGACGGGCAGTACGTTGACGGTGTGGACCTCGTCCAATACTGCCCGTGACAATGCATATCGCATTGAATTCAATGGCGACAATGGTCGTATCACGATCACAAATCTGGCGCAAGGGGTGACATCAACAATTTATGAAGATTTCACGCTCAGTACTTCAGACACTTATTGTTTTGACCTGCACGGCGAAGAAGACCCGGCGCACGTCATGATGTGGAAAGGCGATACAAATTGCAATGCAACACCCGGCAACAATCTGGGATCCGTTGAGTTTCAGTCAGAAGACTGTCCTGGTACCGGCTGCACGAAGACCGCCTGGAATTCAGGCGATATCAAGCCCGCTGGTACTGGAATCTACTATCAAGGGTCTGCTACCGGCGTCACAGTAACGAAGATTCGCACCAACACTCCGCGGAACACCAGCGGCTAGGACACCAATCATCTGCGCGTCATGAAACAGTCTGCGGTTGTCAGGTTCTTGCGCACGGGATTCTTCGTCCTTTCCGCGCTTTTAGTACTTGCGCTTGTTGCTCAGGATAAGCCGGAAAAGAAGCCGAAAGGAGTATCGACCGGCAAGGCGGCAGAAATGAATGTTGCCGATGAAGCTGTTGACGAAAGTGTGGCAGACACCCTGGCAGACCTGGACCGTGAAATTGCCGACAGCGAATCGACTGGCTCGCAGCAGACGCAGATCACTCAGCAGGCGCAGCAGATTGTGACAGTCGATCGCTCGTCGATGCCCAATATTCTTGCGGCAATCGACATGGTCGCTGAAAAAGATGTGAAAGCCTCTCAAACCGGAGATGAAACAACGAACTCCATGTTTGTCCGCAGTGCCGAGTTCGGTTTCTTCGGTGCGATCGACTGGTTTGCCAATGGTATGATACTCTTTGCCATGCATCGCGAAGGGGGCAATTACGTCTTTGCTCTGCACGAGGCCTCGTTCGATTTTCCAAGCCTACCGTGGAACTTTCACCTGAAGATTGGTCGCATGTTTCCCGACGCCGGCAGGCTCAACACCATACACCAGCACGATCGACCATTCACTGGTATTCCGCGCGTGCACGGCCAGCTTTTTGATACGGTGATCGGTGAGGGGTTTCTCGACACCGGAGGCGAACTTGCCTGGCTCGCTCCGCTGCCGTTCTTCAGTGAGTTCAAGGCGGGCGTTTTTAACGGCCGCACGTTCGGCCACACGCATAACGACGGCGTCGCCAAGTCAGCGCCATTGCTGCTGGGCCGGCAGAAGAACTTTTTCCCGATCGCACAGGGTTTTGGCGTGCAGTGGGGTACAACGTACCTGCGCTACAATGTAACCCGCGATCCTGGCGATGTTGATCACAAGTTCGGCACAGACGTTACCCTCAAGTACCAGCGTGGCCGCTGGGAGTCCTTCGAAATTTCCGGGGAATTTTGGTACCACGCAGAAGAACGAGTCGCCACACGCATCGAGAATAAGACGGGTTTCTACATCTACGTGCAGTGGCAACCCCTCGAGCGCTGGCGATTTGGCTATCGCAGGGATTTCTTCTCGCGCCTCGATCTGGTCAACGTGGTGACTGGGGCAAAGTATAACGGAGTCGATCAGGGCGACGCCCTGTGGGTGACCTACTCCACCTCAGAATTCTTCAACGTGAAACTGACCGGCGAACGCCACCAGTATGACCTGGTGCTTGGCGAAGCGTACGTGATGTACGCGCAGGCAGTCTACGTACTCGGTTTTCACCCTGCACACAGATTCTAAACATGGCACAAGAGGCAAAAGGACAAATATGAGCAGATTGATCGGGATAATAACAGCAACTCTGGTGCTCTCAGGCGCGCTCGCTGCGAAACCCCTGCGCGTCATCACCACAACTTCTGACCTGGCCAGTATCGCGCAGGAAGTCGGGCGCGAGCTCGTGAGCGTGGAAAGCCTGACGCAGGGTAATACCGACCTGCACTTCGTCATGGCACAGCCCAACTTTATCCTAAAGATGAACGAGGCGGATGTATTCATTGAAATCGGCCTTGACCTTGAGGCCGGCTGGACGCCCTACCTGCTGCAACAAGCACGCAATCCCAACATCCAGCGCGGGCGTAAGGGTTACTGTGTTGCAGTCAGGGGTATCAAGCTGCTCAACGTGCCGGTGGGCGAGGTGAACCGCTCGCTCGGCGATATGCACGTTTACGGCAACCCACACTACTGGGCAGACCCGGTTAATGGCATCATTATCGCGCGCAATATCCGGGATACGCTCATTGCGAACGATCCGGCGAACGCCGAGGCGTACAAAAAGAACTTCGAGGACTTTTCAACACGCACGAAGAAACTCACCGCAGAACTCATACGCGTTATGAAACCACACCGCGGCAAACGCGTCTATGTTTACCACCAGGAATTCAACTATCTGGCTAACCGGTTCGGCTTCGAAATCGCTGGTGCAATTGAAGAAAAAATGGGGGTTACGCCCGGTCCCGGCTGGATCAATACCACAATAGAAACCATCAAAAAAGAAAAGATTAAAGTTATACTCTGCTCGCCCTGGACAAATGTCGCTGTGGCGCGTCGCGTAGCAGAGGGTAGCGGCGCCCGGCTGCTTGTCCTGCCCATACAGACCGGCGCCGGGGAAAATACGGATACCTGGCTTAAGATGATTGAATACAATGTCCGGGCTATAGCAGCGGCCTTGTGAGTCTCGCTCTCGTAAACGCTGCTGTCGGTTACGGCCGCAAGATTCTCATCTCATGTATAAGTATAAGCATCGAGCGAGGTGATGTAATATTTCTCTCTGGTGCCAATGGTTCCGGAAAGAGTACGCTCGCCAAAACCCTGATTGGAGTCTTGCCGCTCCTGGCGGGTCGGCGTGAGACAACTTTTGCGCGTATGGCGTATGTACCGCAAAGCTCCCACTTCGAAGTCCAGTACCCGATCACAATTGCTGACCTCGTAGAACAGGGATTGCGCCAACCCTTGCCGCACAAGGCATGGTTACGCTCGGTTCGTCGGTCACGCACGAAAGCCGTGCAGGAAATTCTCTCAGAGTTGGGGCTTATGGCGTGCTCACGCGCCCTGCTGCGCGAAGTCAGCGGCGGCCAGCTGCAGCGCGCGCTAATAGCACGATCGCTCGTCGGTCAGCCGGATTTTCTTTTGCTCGATGAGCCCTTCTCTAATCTGGATCGTTCAGGCCGGGGAGAAACCGCGCAGATTCTCAAGTCCTATGCCTTACGCGGCATGACGATTTGCGTCATCGACCACGGCGACGCGATGGAGAGCAGTTTTTATAACCGCATCTGGGAAATCGATACGGGGCATTTGATCGAGCTGACAGGACGCACATAGATGGACCGCATTCTCTCTTACCTTATGCAGTACCAGACGACGATTGTCCTGAGTCTGGTATATTTTGCAGCGACTGCGTATGTGGGGCTTTTTTTGATCCTGCGCCGGGCGAGCCTCTATGGCATGGTGCTTTCGCAAGTGGCGCAGGTAAGTTTTCTGCTGGGGCTTTCCATCGCAGCAGGCCTGGGCGATCATGAGCACGTCTATGCGATGATCAACCGCTCATCCGCCGCATCGGGAGGCGATTGGCACTTTCTGGAAATGGATCTATTCGTTTTTCCCATAACTCTCTTACTCATGTTACCATTTATTGTGTCCGCGATTCGCGGCGCAAAGAATACCGAGACGCTTCTTGTTTTGGGATTGATTTTTTTTCTTGCCGCTTACCCGCTGATCAACAAGGCTTTTGGCGGAACCGACGTGGTTCTGGCAAAGGCCTATTTCACGGAAATTCTTTATACTCCATCTGCCATGTTTTTGCACTACCTGCCTTTGGTGGGCCTCCTGATCATGACCTTGCTTTTGTACCAACGCCGCATTTTTCTTGCAGGCTTTGACCGGGTTCAGGCACGGTTGGTCGGCGTATCTCCCGTGATTTATGATGCGCTGTTTTATGGTATTACGGGGCTTTTACTTTCGGTTTCAGTCCGCATCCTCGGTGCTTATGTCTCCATGGCTGCGCTGATTGTTCCGGGTTTTGTTGCTCTGGCTCTGTTCCGGCAGATGCGCTATACCATTGCGGCGACCCTTGCACTCGGTCTGTTGCTGCCTGCTACCGGATTCCTTGTTGCCTTTCGGCTGGATAACTGGTCAACCGAGCCCCTGCTGACCGTGCACATGGTTTTCATGGGAGCTCTCCTGTTCGCCTGCCGCTCTATTTTCCGGAGAAAAATCGCATAACGTCTTGCAGGGGCGTTTGGGCTTATCAATGCTACCGGACCGTGACTGAGCTTGTCGACAAGCCGCTGCATTTGTTGCGCCGTTTGGTGGTCGCCGCGCTGGTTTTTGTAGCCTACATTTTTTCCGGCGTTTTCGTACTACGCTACCTGACAGAAAATGGCATTGTCGCCGTTTTCTGGCCGCCGACCGGAATCGCGCTTGCAGGGCTCTTACTCGGCGGCAGGCGCTATCTTCCCTTCGTCTTTTTCGGCGCATTTCTGATTAACCAGCTGGCTGGCGCCGCGATCGGCCCGGGGCTTCTGTTTGCTGCCATCAATACCGCCGAGGGCTTCGTCGCCTGGCTCTTGCTGACAAGGCTTAAGAAAACCGATCTTGCCCTAAATCATGCGCGTGACTACTTTCGGATTTTCCTCTATGGCGGCGTCATGGCGCCACTGATCGGAGCTCTCTTAGGAGCTACGACTCTTCATGTAGCCGCGCTTACACCTCAGGATTTTTGGGAGAATCTTCTCTTTTGGTGGATGGGCGATTCGCTCGGTGTCATCGTTCTGACGCCGTTGTTGCTCATCTGGCGGTACAAACCCAAGCAAAAATACAACAAGCGCCAGTGGATAGAGGCTATTTTGGGTCTTGCTACGCTGGTTGTTGCCGGCCAGATTGTGCTGGCAGGTTGGCAGATCGGCGAAGTCCATGTCTATGGACGCGCTTTCCTATTTTTTCTCTTTGTTACCTGGTCGGCCATGCGCTTTGGTCGGCACGCTACTTCGCTCGTTATCGGCATTCTGATTATCCAGATCATGGTGGGACTTGCAGGAGGCCGGGGCTACTTTGCTGCGGAAAATCGCAACGCGATGTTTGGTACGGTTTGGCTCTACATGACCACAATATCCTTTACCGGCATGGCCCTGGCGATCTACATCCACGAAACGCGCCTGCTCAATCGTGAGCTGGGTTTCAATGCGAAGCGCTTTGAGCAGTTGAGTTCACTGGCCAGAATCGGCATTTGGGAATACGACGTCATTGAGGGGCGGGCAAGATTTTCTCGTCAGGTCAATCGTATGTTTGAATGTCCCGAAGATATTGAACTCACGGCAGAATCAACGTTGAACTTCGTCGATCCCTCCGAACAAGATCTGCATATCGCGCGGGGAGTTCTTGCCATTGAGCAGGGTACTGGTTGGGACGTAGAATTTGCACTGAAGACCCAAACCGGTAAAGAGATTTGGGTCCGCTCGCAGGGCATGCCGGTCAGCGAGAACGGCCGGGTCGTCCGCCTCTTTGGCGCGCTGCACGATCTGACAGAAAGCCGCGAGGCGCAGCTTACCCTGAAAAAGCGTGAACTCGAGTTCCGTCGGTTGGTCGAAACCGCGTCCGAAGGTATCTGGACTATTGATGAGTATGGTTCCACGACTTTCGTTAACCGGCGTATGGCCGAGATGCTGGGCTATCCACCCGATGAAATGCTCGGAAAAAACTTTCTCGATTTCATTCCGGAGGAATTGCATGCAGTGGCGACAGAACAGCTCAAACGCAAAAAAGACGGCGTTTCTGAAGCCCACGAATCGGTTTTTCTGAGCCGATCGGGTAAGAAAATATGCGTGCTGGCAAATACTAGTCCGATCCGGGACGAATCGGGCGCGGTTGTGGGCGCGCTCGCAATGATCAGCGATATCAGCGAGCGTAAGGCCATGGAAGAGCAATTAAGGCAGAGTGAGGCACGATACAGGCAACTTGTTGAGTCTTCTGCCGATGCGATCATCGTGCACCAGAGCGGATTTATCGTCTACGCGAATCCATCTGCGGTGCGCCTGATCGGGGCGTCAGATGCGCGCGAATTGCTCGGGCGCAATGCGCTGGATCTTGTCGCTCCTGAATACAGGCAAATGGTGATCGAGCGTATGAAAGATGTGAATGTCCCGGGTGGTCGCGCGCCGCTCGTTGAAGAAAAATTCGTGCGACTCGATGGAACTACAGTGGATGTCGAGGTTTTGGCCACAGGTACGCTCTACAACGGCGTCGTCGCGACAATGGTGGTGGCACGGGATATCACGGATCGCAAGCGCGCCGAAGCGCAGATCCGCTATCTGGGCCAGCACGATATACTTACGGGTCTGCCCAACCGCGCGCTTTTTGCCGATCGTTTAGCGCAGAACATTGCGTTGGCAGAAAGGCATCGCTCGGTCTTTGCGCTGCTGTTTCTCGACCTGGATCATTTCAAAAAAATCAACGATTCTTATGGCCACCGCGCGGGCGATGCCTTCCTGCGCCAGGTTGTTGACAGGCTCAGGGAGCGCGTCCGCGCCATTGATACCGTGTCACGCCAGGGTGGTGACGAATTCATCATTTTGCTGAATGATCTGGCGCATCCCGAAGATGCGGGGACTGTTGCGCGCGATATCTGCGAGCGACTTTCGACTCCATTTGAAGTAGATGGTATAAGGCTGCATACTTCGGTGAGCGTAGGTATCGCGGTCTTTCCCAAGGACGGCGATTCAGCTGATGCACTGCTGCGCAATGCCGACATCGCGATGTATCATGCGAAGGCCAGTGGCCGCAACCAGTACCAGTTCTTTTCAGAAGAACTCAACAGGATTACGCAGCAGCGACTAGAAATCGAGCAGGCACTACGCAGGGCCATATCAGATGACCAGTTCTATCTGGTGTACCAGCCCCAGCTGAACCTGCAGACTGGCGCGGTCGAAGGTTTTGAAGCGCTGATCCGCTGGAGACATCCGGTGCGCGGAGAACTGTCACCTCTCGAATTCATACCCATAGCCGAAGAATCCGGCCAGATTGCCGTATTGGGCGATTGGGTTCTGCGCAAAGTTCTCTCCGACATGCCACTTTTTGACGCAGCAGGTTATGACCAGCTGCGGTTTGCAGTCAACGTCAGCGCGCTCGAGCTGCGACAAAGGAATTTTGCTGAGCGGGTTCTGCACCTTTTGCAGGAGTTTCAGATCCTGCCGACGCGCCTCGAGTTAGAGGTGACGGAGAGCATGCTGATGGAAGATACTGAGGCCGCAGCTGAGGCGATCAGCAGGTTATCTCGCGCAGGCATACGCTTTGCGATCGACGATTTTGGCACTGGCTATTCGTCGCTCAGCTATCTGCGAACTCTCCGTATTCATCATCTCAAGATCGATCGTTCTTTTATTAGCGATCTGTCGCGCAGCGCGGACGACGCGGCTATCGTCAGAACCATCATTGCCCTTGCGCAAAATCTGCGCCTCAGGGCTGTCGCCGAGGGTGTCGAAACTCAGGAACAGCGGGACTTTCTACGCAACCACGGCTGCGAAATCATGCAGGGTTTTTTTCTCTCCCGACCGCTTGAGCTCCCCGCTGCCTTGCAGTTTCTTTCTGCCAGCATCCGGTAATCACGTCTCTTCAGGGTATGCTTCTATACCGTGCTCGATGATGTCGAGGCCCTCGATTTCTTCAGAGGCCGGTACCCTTAAACCGATGAATGGGATATACTTCATTAAGGTAAACACGGCCAGCGAAACCGGGAACGCCCAGAGAAAAGCTACACCTACACCCAGTGCCTGCGCCCACAGCTGTGCTACACCACCGCCGTAAAAGAGGCCAGCAGGACCTGCGCCATAGTTTGGATTCGCGAACAATCCGACAGCCAAAGTACCCCATGCCCCGGCGAAGCCATGGACGGAGACTGCGCCAACCGGATCGTCGATCTTGAGCCAGTCGAGCAGCAAGACGCCATAGACAACGAGAATTCCTGCGACGGCGCCAATTGCTACTGCGCCCTTAGGATCGACATTGTTACAGCCGGCGGTGATCGCAACCAGTCCGCCCAGAACGCCATTGACGACCATACTGACGTCAGGGCGCTTGAAGAGAATCCAGGAGGTGAGAATGGCCGTTACCCCGCCAGCACAGGCTGCCAGGTTAGTCGTGATCGCGATGATCGCAAAAGAGCCATCTTTTACAACGCCGGTGGAGCCAGGGTTGAAGCCGAACCAGCCAAACCAGAGGATGAACATACCCATTACTGACATGCTCATGTTATGCCCAAGGATGGGCTTCACCTCATGACCCGTGCCGAATTTGCCGATCCGCGGACCCAGTGCGATCGTCCCGGCAAGTCCCATCCAGCCGCCCAGTGAATGCACGACTGTAGAACCCGCAAAGTCGATGAAGTTTTTTGAGGCGAGATAGCCGACATTTTTGCTGTCGAAGAGGTTTGACCAGACAAGACTGCCAAAGAGGGGATAAATGATTGCGCTGCAAATGAAAGAGAAGAAGATATACGAAATAAATTTGGTCCGCTCCGCCATCGCTCCTGATACGATGGTTGCAGCTGTGCCGGCAAAAACCATCTGGAAAAAAAGAAAGGCATAGTTGAATGCGATGGGCTTACCGTCCGGACCCTCGAGCAGCGTGTCGAAAAGTACCGGGGTTCCCAGACCAAAACCGGCAATAAGCTGTGGCCCGAACATCAGGGAAAATCCGATCATCCAAAAGCCGAGCGACCCCACGAGAAAATCCGACGTGTTCTTCATGAGAATGTTCACTACGTTCTTCTTGCGTGAGAACCCCGTCTCCACATAGGCGAAGCCAGCCTGCATGAAGAAAACGAGAAAGCCGGCAACCATCAGCCAGAGGAGGTCGGTTTCGCTGCGAAGACTCTTTATTGCGTCTTCGGCATTGAACGGGGTGGTCGGAGTCTCCTGCGCGAAAAGCCCCTGGCTCAAAAACAGCGTGAGAAATGAGACTGCCGTGGCAAGGACAGGGTGTTTGCTCAGTTTATGCATACGACTCTCCAGCACTGTGTGGTCAGCAAGATATATGCCAATTCGCTAGGGAAGTGGCATTGCGAAAAATCGTTCCGGCAAGTTGGAGTATGAGGCTCTTGCCCTCTGGCTGCTTTCTGCATCACAGTTTACAGTGCATCGTCGCTCTAGTAGC
>CAYOZO010000036.1:0-10984 GCA_964408405.1 uncultured Turneriella sp. | reverse complement strand
AGGCGCTGTGATATACTGTCGCAGTGCGCTGAAGAGGAAGTCCGGTGAGAATCCGGCGCTGACCCGCAACCGTGTTGGGCAACTGCCGCCGCACCCTTTTTGGGCGCGGCGGCAGTTGCCTTTAGTCGGGAACTCTTGTGTGTATTCGCCCGAGGATACGGCGGTACACCGAAACGTTTCGAGTAAATCTTTCTCTGCTCGAAGCCAAGCGGGCTCCGAAAATGTGAGGAGCTTGTATGAGGTATATGTTTAGGGCTCCTTGCGTTTTCTCATGAAACAAAAGGAGCTTTCTATGAAACTCAAAAAAAATTCCAGTTGCATTGGACAAGTTGTAGAAGTAGTGACAGGGCATAGCCTAAAGGCTAAATCCCCGAAAAATATTTGGGCCAGGCGGTTATTCCGGCTCAGTGGAGTCTTGGCTGTTGCATTGTCTGCGAGCAACTGTGCACAGCAGGAGCAGAGCAACGCCGCGGCCTGCACTCCCAAGGCGCAGAGCGACATCGTGCTTGCCTACACGCATTCGGCTAACTATCCCACGTACAAACTCGATTGGATTGAGTACAATGGTTGTTCGTATGCGACGAAGGCCGACCAGCTGGCAATCACTGCGTCGGGTCTTCGCTCGCCAACTGTCGTAGGCGATTATTTGCTGCTCGTGGACAGCAGTTCAACCGGCAGGCTGCTGGCATACAGTCGCTCAGGTTTGACGCTCGCAGGACAAATTAACGTCGGCTCTTATCCACAAGATATGGTCGTAGTGAACGGAACTGCCTATATTGCTGACGGAGCTATGGGGACTAACCTCTTGAAGCGAGTAGATGTCTCCGCGTTGCCCAGCATGTCTTCGCTGTCGGATATCACAGTCGGTAACCAGCCCTCGGTCGTGCGCTACTTGAATAGCAGAATTTATGTTGGAAACCAGGACTGGCAGAATAAGTCGCAGGCCACAGTCTCGGTCATCAATCCCACAACGAACATGGTAGAGACTACTTTTAATACAGGCCCCAACAACATGGATATCGCCTTTGACGGCACACGGGTTTGGACCTATAACGCTGATTGGTACAACAATTCCTTTGTCTGCCAGCAGAATGCAACGCTCACCTATGCACCGGTGAGTAACCACACGCCCGCTACCGTCACTCCGCCATCGGGCTATGATACTTCGTCCAACTGCGCCAAGAGCGGTCTTGCGTTTAATAACTCCGGTGGCTTCGTAGCGCTGCGCCATTCGAGCGGTGAATTCCACCTTTTTAGCATCAGCGGCACGACGCTCAATACGACCCCGGTGGACAATACTAACCGCTACATCTTTGTCGGCAATGGCAGTGAGTATCTCTACAAAATACACAACGGCGACGGCTCGACGAGTACGCTGACGGTCACAATCGAAAACCTGTCGGGAACAAACCTTGCAACTGTGAACCTGACTAAAGATACCGACATGTATTTTTTTGCGTTGAGGTAATATGCACAGCATCATTTTACAAAACTCCACAGCACTGCTTTTGATCGCACTGGCTGCGGCTAGCAGGCTCGTTCCGCACCCGCCGAATTTTTCGCCGCTCAACGCCGTTGCGCTTTTTTCGGCTGCGTATCTTCCAGGACGCATTCTTGCGATTCTGGTGCCGCTTGTGGCAACTTTCCTAAGCGATTTAGTACTCAATAACACGGTTTATGCAGCACCGGATAGCCCCTTCATCTGGGGTTATCCGGGTATGCTGTGGCAGTATTGTGCATACCTTTTGATCGTGCTTTTGGGTTTTGGGCTTATTCGCCCGCAAGTTGGTGCGCTGCGCGTTGCAGTGGGAGTTATGGCCTCGGGCGCGGTATTTTTCCTGGTGTCGAATTTCGGCGTCTGGTATTCCGGTGGCCTCTATCCGCTTACCACCGAGGGGCTCATCACCTGCTATGTCGCTGCGCTGCCTTTCTATCGGAATATGCTTTGCGGAGATACTGCATACGCCATTCTTCTTTTTGGCGGCTTTGCGCTTCTGCGCCGGTCAATACTTCTGCATAGCAAGGGGAGTCTGTAGCGCCGCAGAAGGCGGGTGGGGCCATGAGGTCTCAGGTTCGGGTACTGGCGCGTTTTGGGATTTAGCCACAAAACATGGCTGGCTTAGCGAACATGCGCCCGGTGCGGGCGCGTGTTTGCAAGCGTTGGGTCTCTGCAAAGCGCCATATCCAGGTCGCGCGCTGCATCGCTCCTCAAAAAAATTTTTAGTACTTACTAAAAAAATCAAAATCCGTGAGAAAATTTCGCGATTTTGTGGTATTTAATATATAGAATGCAAGACATCTCCTCCGACAAATACTACCTCACCTCGGTCTCGCTCCGCCCGGGATCGAAGCGCCGGCTCAAGGCAGCGCTCCTTATCCTGGCGCGAAACGGGATACATTGGTCCGAATCCGAACTCCTGCAGCGCCTGGCCAAGGTCTATCTGCGGCACTGGCGCGGTAGAAAGAAGAAATCCGCCAGTCTGCGGCGTAAGAACGCCTCGATCGTGGGCATTAGATACGTGCGCGTTCCCTGGTATGTCAACCAGGTGCTCTACGCGGCGCTGCAGCAGCGCTCACTGCATTCGGGGGAGGTCGTCTCGCGCATGCTGGATTTCGCGATTCGGTATTACATGCCGCGGTCCATGGAGGAGCTTTTATCGCAGCCGGTGTTGCGTTGTGCGTTTTCGGAGCGGAATTTGAAGTATTGGCGGGCGCGCTACAAGGAGCGGAAAAATCCTCGGCCGGAAATTTTTGTTACTTACCAATGCAAGACGGCGCTCAACGCACCCGAGGGCCTTGCCTACCGGCAGGAATACAGGATTTTGACCAAAAAACAGCTATTTGCAAGCAACCTTCCCCCGATTATGCTCGGAAGCGGCTCGAGGTTGCTCCCGAAATCAGAGTCTGTCACATAGGCGCGAGGGGAACAACGAGCGAAAAGTTGCCTCAGATGTTCATCACGAACCTCTGTCGTCAAATCACCTCTCTGGTCTTTTTTCGGATGAGTTTGCGCAACAGGCTCTAATACGCGCAAACGCGCCCGCACCCCCCAGACTCGATCCGCAGGTCAATTCTCTTTACGCTCCGTTTCGCTGTGAAGCGCTGCCTTAAATGAAGCACGTGCTTTCTGTCAAGGTCAATAACTCTGCCGGTGTTTTAAGCCACGTCACAGGCCTTTTTACCCGCCGCAGCTATAACATCGATTCACTTTGCGTCGGCGCCACGCAAGACCCGCGCTATTCCGTGATTACGCTCGTTATCGATGAAGACGCGGCGATGGTAGAGCAAATCACAAAGCAGCTTTTGAAACTCATCGATGTGATCGAAATACAGAATCTGACCGGCGAAATTTCGGTGAAGCGCGAACTGCTGCTGATCTCCCTGGAAATCAAAAAGAATGAGCGCGCCGAAATACTGATGCTCTCACGGCTTTTTGAGACCACCGTGATTGAGATGTCCGACAGGCAATTGCTGCTGCAGATGGTGGCAGAACCGAGGCGTGTCAGCCATTTTCTCGACGCGATCAGTCATTTCAAAGTGAATCACATGGCGCGTACCGGCGTCGTCGCGCTTGCCCTGCCATGACGAAACTTCCGGCCTTACGCTATTGGTCCTTGTCCCTGCTGCTGACGGCTGCGTGCGGACCGACGCCCGAGAAATTCATCGAAAAGGCGCAGGTTGCCCTGGCAAAAGAAGATTACGACGCGGCGCTGCTCTACATGAAGAATGCGTACGAGCTTTCCTTGCCCAAGGAATTCTTTCTCACCCATCGGGATCTCTCGTTTGCTTTTCTGCGTGCCTCGCACGACGGACAGCGTATCCTGCTGGTCGAGAAGAAAGTGCCGAAAAAGGCGTATGAGAACCTGAAAATTACCTTCATTGACCGTGCGCAGGATAAACAGAAGCGCAACACTATAGCGGGCAAGATACGCGACGTAAATTTTGCGCCAACCGGTCTCAACGCAGTGTTCTTGCAGCAGCCTGCGGCTAATACGAAGGAATGCAAGATCTGGCTTTGGCAGATCGAAAAAGACAAGGTGTCAGAAGTGGGGAGCTCCCACTGTGTAACCAAGCCTGCCGTGAAGGATGATGGCACCGTTTGGTATATGCGCAACGACCAGATACACGTCTATGATCCGGCGACAGAAAAAGATTTGCTCTTTAACAAAGGAAAGAAACCGGAAAAATCGGCGCAGAAATTTCCCGCCTATGCGTACTTTCATGCAGCGCCCGACAATAAAGTCTGGATGATCTACGGCGCTGCCGGCAGCTACCGCCTCTACCAGTTGGGCGAGAAAATGAAGCTCATCTCAAAAGAAATTGCCTCGCATCGCCTCTATCTTGTCGCTGAAAGCCGCATTCCCGGCGTCTTCATTGGCGGGGCAGGGGCGCAGCAGTTTGTCACGCTCAACCCGAAAGATTCCAGGATCGGCAGGCGAATGCCAGCAAAGGTCTGGGGCGACGCAGCGTTCGTCAATGACAAGGCCTTTTACTACATCGAGGATGGCGTTCTGGCCTACCGTAATGGCAGCAACGAAACGGAACTTCCTTTTTGGGCTGAACAACTCGCTATTGGCATCAAGGACGAACTGCTATTCCTCTCCTCAACGGGTTCAGCTTTGCGCTACTTTCACAAGAAACCACCACTCGAGTCGCTCAAAATCTATAACAAGGCAGTCGAAATCGACGACAGTAAATCATGATCTACCTCGTCTTTGTGCTCATCGTGGTGGCTGCGGCGCTCTATCTTTATTACTCAGACAATCGAAAGGTCCGTGATGATGGGGCAGACGCCGATCCGCAGCAGGTGATCCGCGACCGGCAGGCTGCAATCCGCCTGTCGCTGAACGATCTTAAGTATGAGCTGTCGGTGGGCAAGGTTGAGCAGGAAGATTTTGCGCGTCTGGAAGCTGAATTACTGGCCGAATGGGAGGAGCTCGAAGGCAGGCTTGCGGCTATGCCAGCCCCACAGAAAAAGTCGGCCGATGAGTGCAGCAAATGCGGAGCTTCGCTGATCGCCCATGCCCGATTCTGCCATGTCTGCGGGGCGAAGGTGCTGCAATTGCTGTTATTCCTGTTGCTCATGCCCCTTGCACGGCTCGATGCGCTCGATATTCGGGTTCAGGTGAAGAACGGCACTACAGGCAAAGTGCATACGCAGCCGCTCAAGATACAGCTCCTGAAGCTGGAAAAGGGCATGCAGCCGATCACGGCGAAGATGAGCAGCAGCGGCCGCACGGAGTTTCTGCAATTACCGGAAAATTTAGCGGGTCCATATATGGTGCAGACCGAGTACAGGTCGGTGACCTACAGCAAAGTGATACCTCCCAATATGCCATCGCCTGTAGATGTCACGCTCGACATTTACGAAAGCACGGCCTCGACCGAACGCCTGCGCGTACGCACGCTCGTCGAATTGCGCCGGGTCGCAGAAGACAAGCTCGCCGGCGTCATGATACTTTTCTTTTTGAATCAGGATAACCGCACGTTTTCCGGCAATGGCGGCCTGAATTTTTTTCTGCCCGCACAAGCTGTTGTCGAACAGGCATCGGTTTCTGTCGGCAGCGGTGCATCGAACATACAGTGGCTGAAAGTGACGGCAGAAAAGGCAGGGGGTGCCGGCGCCCATAAAATTGCGCAGAGCGTGAAGCCTGGTGAGAGAATTGTGCAGATCATGTTTTCTGTGCCGTACGCGCCAGGTGGGACTTCGCTCGCTTTTCGGTCGGCATACCCTCAGGATGCGGGATTACAGCTAATCGTCGAGCCGGAAAACCTCGAAGTGCGTCAAAGGGACCAGCTGCTTGCGCGGAAGAAAGACCCCAACCTGGGCCGAGGTCTGATCTCGTTTCCGGTGGCGGAAAGCAGCATTGAACTAACCTTTAGCGGTGGCAGCATCGCAGATCCCCGTGCCGAAGAGAGCGAGGCTGAACTGATTCTGCGCTCCCCGCTCGAGGTCTGGCAAAAACTGCTTTTCCCGCTCCTGGCGCTCATTCTGTTTCTGGTTGTTTTTTTCCTGCGCGAGTATCTGAATGCAGGCAGACGCGGCGAGCCAGGCTAGTCCTGGCCCATGAGCTCCGCAAAATCTTCATCGTGCATCGGGAATGCCTGGTCGAGATAGATCTGTGAAAGGATCTCAAATCGCTCCGGAATAAGCTCTCCTGCTGCATGAGCAAACTGCCGATACCGCTGTATCAGGAATTCCACTGTAGGGTCTTCGAGAGAAAACTCCATTTGCAGTGAGTTGAGCTTTCGGACAAACCAGTTAATATTATAGGTCGTGTAGTCGCCGGCAATTTCCAGCGAGACGATCGAGGGTTCGAATTTGCGCAGTACTTCGCAGGTATAAAGCGCGCTTCGGAAAGCCGCGTGCTCCCCGCCGAGTCCGTCCTGAATGTTCCGGCTAAGGTTCTCGATAATGCCCATCTGCGGCGAAAGGTAGTCGAGCATTTTCACCAGGAACTGCGGAAACTCGTCCATGACCTTCATCAGGTCAATGGGCTCATTCAGCGCCTTGAAGTGTTCCATAACCAGGCGGGCATTGTCGTTGCGTGGAATGGGATCGTAGAGCGGAATATAGAGATATTTTACCTGGTAGGCAAACCGGCTTTCTTTCGGAATATAGTATTCAATCGTGACAGGCTCTTTGTAATAGTTGTCCGATTCGACGCTGGCGATCTTGGGGACAGTCTCAATAGCCTTGAGCACTGCGACATTCTCTGTCACCACGCGCGCGCCACCGGTGCGTCGCGTGAGCAGGTTCTTCATCATCCGTCGTGAGACGAGATCCGCCATAGTCTAATTATACCCCTGGTCTGCCCGCGCGGCCATATTCTAGAGAATGTGCAGGCGATCCTGCTCTTTAAACGCAGCCACTTCGCCGGTTTTCTCTGACTGAGTAAGCAGATTCTCCAGCGTCCTGAGCACGCGTTGCGCAGAGCCACAGGCGGGGGAGTCTTCTACAATAGCCGCAGCGGGGTTTTTTGCCTGCGAGCGGTAGGCTGAAAAGAGCTGCCTGAGTGCAGTCGCTGCGGTGTGCGTATTGCCTGTTTCAGGCGCGAAGATGATGACAAGAGAAAACTCATCGGCGCACGCAATGACGGGCGCTGTTTCAGCGCTGAAGTGCTCGCGCAGGACACGAATTGCCGTCCGCGCTGAGCGAGCATCAATACCTGCCGATTGCGCCGACAGACGTACGAGCGCCGTGGCAAAGGGCCTGCCGGTCAGCAGTCTTTCTTTCAGAGAAAATGTTGCATAAGGCAGACTGTAAAGTCCCGTATCGGCGTCCAAAATGGAATTTTCGTAATAGTGTTCTGCCATCAGCGAGCGGGCGCGGGCGCGCGTAAAGTCTGCAATGCGTTGGCGAAGTTCGTCGCCGGGTGCCTGGTCGGCGCGGTCGAAATGCAGACAAAAGCAAATGGACGCTTCGGCATATTCGCCGTCGAAAAAGCACCAGGTCTTTTTGTCATTCAGTGCAGCGACCGTGGCGTTGGCCTCGGTACCGTCAATGCCAGTGGCATCCATCGATTCACCTCTGACAACGATCGCGCCGCGCAGTTCAGTCACACCTGTCCAGATGGACTTTCTGCTTTTTCCCGAGCGCGCGAAAAGACTGACGCAATTCGCCCCCGTCATCTGGCGCAATGCCTGCAGCGCATCGCGGATGGCGCTTTCTGCAACGACGCCTGGCTTAAGATGCCATGCGTGCGTACGCGTTTTTGTCACGGGCGTCGCTGCAAGGGCCGGCCGGCCGGAGTTTGCTTGCGGTGCGCGAGGCAGGGGCCTCACCGCTCGCAAGGCCTTGCCGCTGAACATATGCAAAGCGTAGAGGCCGAGCGCTCCGGCGAGCAGAAAGAGCGGTACAATGTAGTGCAGGTAGGCGGAGTGAGACATGCGAGCCAGGTACTCCGAGAATTGCATGCGGGGCAGGCTCAGCGCGACGATGCGCAGGTTGCGGCGCTTACTCTCCCAGATATGTGTCACGAAGCCGTGGATCGCTGCTGCTCCGGGCGTGAAGGTCTTGAGGCCAAGAAATTGCTTGTACTCAGCGGCGCTCATGCGCCGCGAATCGTACATAGCGCCGAGGAATTCGCCGCGCAGATCGCTGAGTTTCAGCGCGGCGGCGTGCGGATTTTCCCTGAAAACGGCTGGCAGGTTGTCGACAAGCTGAGAGAGTGAAAAATGCGATGCCGCAACGAGAGTAATCTGTTCGTCGAGAGATTGCTGGCTGTAGTCTGAAGTCTGGTAATAGTGCGTTGCCAGGACGGCCAGGCCTGACGCGACATAACATACGTAGTAGAGAGCATAGCGGGCAAGCGGACTCATACCGATATATTATCGGAGATGGTCCGCGTGAACTTGTCTATCGGAAGCCTTTGTTACAAATGTCTTTCAAAAATACGCGTAGAACGAGGCGTAGGCCTGCCAAAGGTAGCGCGTCCGCGACGTAAGTGGCACGTCTATGCCCGCACGCACGGCCAGCGTGTCCAGGAGCGCCGCGCGAAATGACAGACCCAGGTCGATAAATGTCTTATCCCCCTGCGCACCGTGCGCGATCACCTGCCGCCACGCCGACCCCAGTTCTGCTGAGTAGAGATTTAGCCAGGTATAGCTCGCCATGGCGCGCCCCATGAGTTCCGTGTCGGTGTGCGGATTGACGTAGAGCACGGTCGTTGTCGCCGCATGCGTATGGTGCCCGAGGGTCTGTTGAAATCCCGTCTGTACCGCGAACCGCCAGTCACCGAACATCTGCCAGAAATTGATGTAGGGCACTGCCATGAAATGATCAGCCCCCAAACCCTTGTCATGGTTTCCCGTCGGGGTTTCCAGCTGGCTGCCGACTGAAAGACGCGTACCGGGTTGCGTGAAGAGGTAAATCTCGCCAAAAAGCGTCGTGTTACCGAGGCCAAAGGTATCTCCCGCAGGACCTGATAGGTAGATCAAAGGCAGAATGCCGCCGGCGCGAAAGTAGCGGTGTTCATATACCCCGGAAACAGCGTTCTGCAGGTAGCTGCCCTTGCCGCCGATGTCGAAGCTGACGTAACGCGATTCGAGCGATAGCTGCGAGGGGAGCACCCCGGTACCAGAAAGCGCCCGCGCATTGAGGCCACCAGCTACCGGCAGGGGACAAACTCCCATGCCGCAGCTTGCCTCAGCGCTGCGGGGAGAAAGGTAGCTGGAAGAAAGAAATGCAGTGAATAAAAAAAAATTCAAACGGTTAAACATAGTAACTCCTTAAAATGGATAGTTCGGGGCGTTGCCCCGCCTGTTGTTGCAGATCAATAATGAGCGCCAGTCATGTGCCTTAGCAGACCGGCGAAGGGGAGCTATCCAGGTTTTGTGTCAGGTGGCCGCGGCAGCGAACATGCCGCAGAATAGTGAACGGGAATCACTACGCAAGCAAGAGCAGGCTCAAGGTGAGCTGCGGTAGTGAAGAGAATATCCAGCTGAGAAAACGAAGGGGCATGCGCCACAACGTCGTCGGCGCCGCAGTCGGCATGCTCATTCGTGATGCGCAGGGAAGGCTTGGCTTGCTTATTGCAGCCGCACGGGCAAACCTTGCCGCGCTCGATGCGTTGCTGCGTATGCCGGCATTTCGACCATGCGTTGTGCTCTGCTTGCGCGATCGATTCGGCAAAACCCGAGGCGCTCGCGGCAAAAACCACCAGCACCAGCAGGAGAATGGTTCGCGACTTTTTCAGGTATTCCTTACCCAAGCAGAATCTTGCTGATGGTCATCAACTGCATGAAGCTGGTGCCCTCGTAAATTTTGCCGATCTTCGCATCGCGGTAGAGCTTCTCGACCGGGTACTCTTTCACGAAGCCATAACCGCCGAAGCATTCAACCGCGAGTGAGGCAACGCGCTCTGCAACCTGGCTCGAATGGAATTTGGCCATCGCGGCTTCTTTGACGAAATCTTTGCCAGCATCCTTAAGTCGCGCGGCATTATAGACCATGAGCTTGGCTGTTTCGACATCAATGGCCATCTGCGCGATCTGGAACTGCATGCCCTGGAAAGATGCGATCGGTTTGCCGAACTGCTGCCGGGTCTTGGTGTAGTCGATCGCGTGTTGCAGCGCGCCTTCCGCCAGGCCAACCATTTGCGCGCCGATGCCGATGCGTCCTTCGTTGAGCGTCTCAATCGCTACCTTGTAACCTTTGCCTTCTTCGCCGAGCAGGTTTTCGAGCGGCACTTCGCAGTCTTCGAGCACGAGCTCACAGGTCGAAGAAGCGCGAATACCAAGCTTGTTTTCTTTCTTGGAAACCGAAAAACCCTTGAAACCGCGCTCGACCACAAAGGCGGTAATGCCCTTGTAGCCCGCCTCAGGGTTAAGGTTCGCCAATATGATAAAGATTTCTGCTTCACCCGCGTTGGTAATCCACAGTTTTTGGCCATTGAGGATATACTTATCGCCTTTCTTTACCGCCTTGGTCTTGAGCGCAAAGGCATCGGAACCCGAGGAACTTTCTGACAGGCAGTAAGACCCGACCTTGCCAGTCGCCAGTTGTGGGAGGTACTTTTTCTTCAGAGCCTCTGAACCCCAGCGCATGAATGCATTGTTGACCAGGGTGTTCTGCACATCGACCATCACTCCCACAGATGGATCTACCTGAGAAATTGCCTGCACGGCGAGAATTGCCGTAAAGAAAGATGCCCCCGAACCTTCGAGATTTTGTGGCACTTCGATGCCCATAAGCCCCATCTCGAAGAGCTTCTTCACGATGTCGGGGTTGATTTTCTGCGCCTCGTCCATGGCTGAAACATGGGGGGCGACTTCTTTCTTCGCAAAATCTTTGATCGCGTCAAAGTACGACTGCTCTTCTTCTGAGAGAATGGTTAATGCTGACATGGGTAAAACTGACGAAATAACTCAATATGAAAAGGAATATTGGCAGAAAGGGTTCTCTAAAGAGCCTGTGCGCTAACTCAGGCAAAAAACAAAAAGGCGATTTTTTGCGCGAGCCGGGGCCGCGTTTCGCCTGAAC
>CAYOZO010000035.1:0-25344 GCA_964408405.1 uncultured Turneriella sp. | reverse complement strand
AAAAAACTCGCAAAACACGTTGCGTAGCTGTCACCGATCTATCCGGGTTGTACACGGAAAAAAACCGAAGCGCATGCCCTTGCCCCAGCTCTCGCCCGGCGTTGAATCTTTCAGTTCAAGCTGAGCGATACCGCGCCAGGCGGTGTAGCCCGAGTAGCGCGGCGGCTTGTCGCCCAGCATCTGCCGGCGCACGGCAGAGCCCGCTCCGTCGCAGCCGACCAGTGCATCGCCTTCGGCTCCGGTACCATCGGCAAAGGTTGCTTTAACTGAACCCTGACCCACCGCGGCTTGCTTGTAGCCAATAAGCTTCTTGCCGCATTGTACCCGCGGCCTACCCGCAAGATTCCACAGCAGATCGTGCAGGTGCTCGCGGTGCAACACCGCGCTCAGCGCTCCGTAGCGTTCTGCCAGGTCACCGGCGTCGGCGCTCATGATGGTTTTACCGCTCGCCGTTCTGATCGCGACACCGCTGTAGCCGGTCTTGAAATAAGGCGGAGTGTCTTTCATGCCCAATGATCGAAGCGCGTGCAAGGCATTTGCCCAGATCGCGATGCCGGCGCCACCGTGGCGCATAGTATCGGCTGCCTCAAAAATCTCAAACTCATGCCCTTGCTGGCGCAGCGCTGCCGCAACGGCAAGCCCGCCGATGCCGGCGCCGATAATCAGGAATTTCTGTTTCTCCATTAGTATACTCCTTGAAGTAGTTGTGCAATGTGGTGTTGAAGCTCGCGCAGCCGCGGTGCGATCGGGCCGCCCGTCTGCAGCCATTGGCCCAGGTGAATGAAATAGACCGCGAAAAGGGTACCGGCAAACGCGCGGCCGTCGACATCGGCACGCACATGCCCGTTGAATTTACCACGTTCCAGGTAGTCGACCAGCAGTTGCAGGAAATCCAGCCGCTCTTTCAAGCCGCGCTCTCCCGTGGAAAAGAGCTGCTCCTTCACGAAGTGCCGCGCGGTTGCCCGGTCGTCGGCATAGAGCCTGAAGAACGGTTCAAAGAAGCTGATGGCCTCGCTTTTCCATTCTTTCTTCGTCTCCCGAGGCTTAGACTGCCCTTTTTTTTGCTGCGCAATCTTCTCAATGGTGCCGGCTATTTTCTGGCTATAGACCCAAAGTAGCAAATCGTTCTTATCCTTTGCGTAGAGAAAGAGGGTGCCCGTGGCTATATCAGCGCGTTCAGCGACTTCTTTCGTCGTCGTTGCTTCAAACCCCTTCTCTCTAAAAAGCTCCTGCGCCGCATCGAGAATGCGCCGCTCTTTCTCGAGCTTGGCCCGTTCACGCCGGCTCTCAGTGAATTGGCGGCCCTTGGTGACTGCAGTCATTTATGACTATAGTCACAAATGAAGCCGCGCCGGCAAGCGCTTTGCAGGGGGGTATGAAGCTGGCCCTAGCAGGATCCGGAAAAACTCCCGCACCGGCTGCAGACGCCGCGATTCGCGACGCGAATCGCTCGCAAAACGGCCATAAATGGCCTGTCTGCAGCCTTGTGCGGTTTCCGGAACCTGCTTCAGGCTCCTTTTTCAGGAGCCAATCAGAGCTTATAACCCAGCAGCAGCTGTACCCGCGGAAAAAACAGCGGCTGGTTGATCGCAGCGTCGGCGTCGCTGTAGCGGTAGTTATTGCGGGGGTTGTCGTCCTGGTTATTGGCGTTGTAGAAAAATCCGTGGCCTTTCAGCTGCGTGTTGAAGAAGTATTGGACGGTGGTTTCGAGGCCGATCACAAAGTGGTCAGAAATCGTGAGCAGAGATTTAAATCCCACACCGAAACCCCAGGCGTTCGAATAGACTTTGAACGCTTCATTGCCGCCCTGGTAGTCGAAGAAGGCAGCATAGCTCGAATAGCGTGGCCCTGCCGCAACATTGAGCTCAAAGATCGACTGGCGCAGAATCGGGTAGAGTGCGTCGATGCCTATGAAAAATGCCGAACCAGACTCGACGATATTGTTGTTCCCGGCTGTTGCATCGTTGATAAAAATCTTGCGCGCATCGACTGCGTTGCCTGGGTCTGACTGAAAAACATAACCCACTGAAAAATCAAAACCGATGGGAAACTTTGGGCTGATACGGTGCAGGCCAAAACCTGCAGTAAGGCCGAAGCCGTTCATGGTGCCGGCCTCGGCGTAGATGATTTTTTCCGGGGCAGCCGAAGCAGGCGATGCCAACAGACTTACAGCGAAGAGGCTTGAGACAATGCGAACAGAGCGCATAGTTCACAGCTTGAGGCGCAGCAGTCCTGTCAATTCAGTACCCGCAGGGTTATCTGGATAGTGTGCAAGTTAGCCGAGTGAGGCCAGTGCTCGCGCGTATAGCTCACTCGCATACTCTGCGTAACCCGCCTCGCCCTCACGCGGCCCCCAGGGAGCAAAATCCTTGTCGCTTGCCGGAGCGTAAGGGCCAGGCTTCACTTCAAAGCAGATTGCGGTTTCGCTCTCGACAATGATGCTGTGCCAGATGCCCGGGGCGATGTCGATGCCATGGTTGCCCTCAGGAGAAAGTCGCGTTACAGTCTGCAATCCCCCGGCATCATCGAAGGTGATAAATAGCAACTGCCCGCGCAGCACAAGAAAGCTTTCGCTCTTCGGCGGTGTCGTGTGGCGGTGCGGAGTAAAATACGTGCCTTTGACCATCACGTTCAGGAAACGGTTGGGGCTCTCTTCAAAGGTTTGGTGGAAGTTGTGGTTGGTGCGACGGCGTTCTGAGGCGATTGCGCGCTGGGTCAACGTGTCGAGCAGCGTGGGAGTGATGATTTGAATTGCAGCATGCGCGCGCATATCGGGCTCAGTAGAATTGAGACGCCGGCTCAGGCCGCACCGGGCGCTTGATGAACAACATCACCGACGCGGTATTTCTCGATGGCGTCGAAGGCCCAATACCGCTCAACGGATATTGCGCGCAGGCGTTTCCGCAGGTAATCGTAGCGTTGCAGCATTATGTCGCCTGATATGCCATAAGCCGCCGTCAATGATTTTGTCGACTATCGGGCTGTATTGTGGAGAGTAGATCTGCCTTGGCCGTCTGGACAGAGTTTTCTCTCGGCCGCACCATTTTCTGAGGGAGATCTCTCTTGCTCAACCGGCAAACCGCTCGAGCATGCGCTCGATCTGGCTGGCTTCGAACGGCTTACCGATGAACTCGTTCATACCCGCTTCGCGTGCCAGCGCCTGGTCCTCGGGCATCGTGTTGGCGGTCACAGCAATCACGGGCAGCGTCGTAGAAATTGTCTCACGAATCCTTTTCGTGCACTCGATGCCGTCCATGACTGGCATCTGGATGTCCATGAAAACCACGTTGAAGTCCTTGAACTTCGCGAGCTGTTCGAGCGCTTCCTGGCCGTCCTTGGCGACCGTTACCTTGCAGCCTTTGCCCTCGAGCGTCTTCTGCAGAATGATCTGGTTGATCAGGTTGTCTTCGACAATGAGGCAATGCTTACGAGGCGGAGCTTTCTCGGTTCTCTGGCGTTGTACGATATGGCTGTCAAAGTCGAACATGCCGAGAAATTCTTCCTTGAATGAAAACAGAAACTTTTCTGCGGTCTGGTCGATGATCTGGTCGACGAGCGCGAGAGCCTCGGGGCTCAGTCGCCGGGAACCCGGTCATTCGTTCAAAACCCTGATTCGCATAAATAATCGGCCTGCCCGGAATATCGGCAACAATAGTAAAACCTTCCTGGTGTGTTCCAACGGCGATGCTGAGTACTTCTTTGAAGTTTTCCATAGCCGTTCTCGTCTGTGCACACAATGCGAAAAATGTGCGCACAGGCCACCGTGATTACCCCGCCTGCAGCGGGGAGTAATTTCCTATATAGACCTGCTACGCTCCGGCCCGCTCTAACCTATCGTTGATCGCAAGCCCAAAACCATGTTCAGGCATGCGCTCGGCGACGATAATTTCAGCGCCAGCAGCATCCAAACGGCGCATCGCTGCAAAGAGGTTACGCGCGGCTTCAGTCAGGTCAGAGTCAGGGGAAAGAACCTCGCTCGCGACAATGTTCTCGCCGCTTACGCGCTCCCACAGCGAAAGCACTGCCACCTTCTTCGCGGCATGTTCATCGAGTAGCGTTCTTAAGTTACCGACCACGAGGCGAGTTTTCGGCGCATAGTGGGATTTCAGAAGTCCTGGTGAACCGGCGCTTGTGGCAGCAGACTTACGCACCTCGACCGGGCCAAATTCGCGTAACGCCTCGACGGTGACGCCGCCGGCGCGCAGCACGATGATCTTGTTGCCCGCAAAAGTGACAACAGTCGATTCAAGCCCCACGGCGCAGGGGCCACCATCCAGAATGTATGAAATTTTGCCGCCAAGGCCTTCGACAACATGCTCTGCAGTCACGGGGCTAATATAACCCGACGGGTTGGCGCTCGGTGCCGCAAGAGGAAACTCCAACAGCGATAGCAGCTCTTGCGCCATCGGGTGCGCTGGAATTCGCAGCGCAACGGTCTCGCCGCCGCCGGTCGTGACATCTGGCACGATCGGCTTTTTGCGCAGCACGTAGGTCAAGGGCCCGGGCGAAAACCGCTCGGCGAGACGGTACGCAAGCGGGGGCACTTCGGCATACGTCGCCATCGCTTCTTTGTTCGCCAGGTGTATGATCAGCGGGTTGAATTGCGGTCGGCCCTTAGCAGTGTAAATCTTGAGTACCGTATCAGCATTGAGCGCATTGCCCGCGAGGCCATAAACTGTTTCAGTCGGAATCGCTACCAGCTCACCGCGGTCGAGCAGCGCGGCTGCGAAAAGGATATCGGTGCCTGTTTCGGTCATTTAATCTTTGCGCAGGATTATTTCGAAGGGTTTACCGTGAACTTCAAAGATTTGCTTCTTCGTTCGAGACCGTATCAAAACTGCGCCCGCCGGCAACAGGTTCGAGAATCCACACTCCGTCGATATCCCGTTCTACAACCCGGCCATAGAACACGGGACGATCGCCCGCGCTGAGATACGGCATCGGCCGGGGGCCTGCGTAGCTTTCGCGCGGCTGAAAGATAGTGTAACGAATTTCCACTGTCGCACCCTTTTTGATGCGAGACTTGCTGCGGAACACGCGCACCACCTTTGCGCGCACCCGCGTTTTTACATACTCGTCTTTAGGGAGCGATTTCGGTTCTACGTCTTCGACCGCAATCCCGAGATACTCCGGCGCAGAGCGTTGCCATTCGGCATAAAACTGCGGGTGAATCTCGGCAAAGAGTGCGGTTATGCCCGTTATGAAAAGTGCAGCGCCCTTCCACATGCGTGTTGGCTTCGCTTTGAGAACGTTTCGTCAAGCGAAGTAGCGCCGCACATTGCGGCACTTCGTTTTGGAATCTACGCTCTTCAGTAATCCAGACCCCGGTTACGGCCAAAAGTATAGCGCATGGCCAGCTCAACCGTTGGCCCGGAGAAGTTGTTCGAGTTGTTCCCCGAGTAGAGCAGTGCGTGTGCGACCCCGATCCTGGGGATCAGCGACAGTTCATGGGTCATAAGTATTTCGGCGCCAACCCCGAGGGCGGCGTAAAAACTCGTCACATTGCCGGTTTCTCCGGTAGTCACGATCTGGTTGAACGGAAAGACCGGCTCGGTTTGCACCACGGGTACCCGCAGGCGCACTGAGATTGCACCCACGTCGATAAAGGGCAGCAGCGTGATGAATGACGGCAGTAAGATAATTCGTCCTTCTGTGCGCAGAGTGGGATTGATGAGCGTTCTCTGGTTTGCTCCTGGCTCGGCGATCATTCCCGCAAGGTGGAGAAACAGGTTGAAATCGCGCAATTCATAGCCAAAACCCAGACCTCCCCCGAGCCCGGTAGGTTGCTCGGTGGGGATGAGCGCCTGCCCGCCGATGTCCAGCATGAGCCGGTCAACAAAGCGCTTCTCCTTGCTCTGCGCCCACAGCGCACCGCCCGTGATCAGAATGACCGCGCTCACGATGAACCAGCGCTTCACAGCGGCTTTCGTTGCCCGGATCACATTTACCTTGGCCGATTTCTTTTTCTTGTCTTGCATCTGATTCCCCGTTTACTTGTTCTCAGTCTGTGTCATATTGAAAATATCCTGTACGATACCTTGAGAAATTTCATCGACCACGTTAAAGAGCCTGACGTCCACAGGCGATTCGGTCGTCGAGCCACCGATGGCCCTATTTTTTACGAGATCGTAAACTTTCGATTCAATGACAATATTCCCGTTCTGCGCGTTCACCGAATAAAAGCCAAAGATCAGATAATCGGCGCCGGTCTGCGCCTGAAATTCTTTGAGGTTTTTAGGCGTGATATCTGTCGGGTTCTTGAAGATTCGCTGCCCGACTTCAGCGCTCTTTTTCTCATTGGCGCGGTCGTATTCGAAAATTTTTTTCATCGAATCATCGACTGCAATCGAGAGGCTGGTGCTCAGCCAGCCATAGAGAGGCGAGTTGGTGCGGTCGTAAAAATCGAGAATGGCTACACTGGCGAGACCGCCCGAAGCCCCCTGGGCTGACATACGGTCTTTCTCCTGGGCTATTTTCTCGAACTGCGCCTCATCGAGCGTCTTCATCGGTCGCTGCATTTCCGCAATCATGGCAGCGAGTACCTCGCCGGGCGCCGAAGACTTTGACGGAAAGTTATCCTGGAACCAGGCAAGGCCGCCGCGGTTGAGGTCAAATCCGCGCGCGAACGGGTTCTTGCCATAAGGCTGCAGAACCAGCAGGTAATCGGCGCTGGTCTTGCTTCGGAAAGAGGCCAGCGTTGAAGCAAGCCTGCGCTCGAACCCCAAGAGTTTTCTGCTGTAAAGAGCGGCGAATTCGTTATAAGCTTCGCGCTCGGCTTCATTATCCAGCGCCGGCGACAATGGCGGAACAGTGAGTTCAAAAGGCAGCGTGGCGGTGCTGTAAGATATTGCGTTGGTGCGTATTTCTCGCAGCACGTCAAGCTTCTGCGGCTCAAGCGTTTCATAATCTGTTCCGCTTGCCATGCGCACATCGAACTTGAGCTCCAGCAGGTACGCCAGGAAGTTGTTGAGACTGACTGCGTCGAGCGGCGCAACGACCGCGATCTTACTGCCCGCTGCTATGGGGCGCACGATGTAGCGGTCTCTTTCCAGCGGCAGCAGGTGCCGCACAAGATCGAGGACTATCGTTTCTGGCTTAGAGTAGACGCTGAACGACACGATTTTGCGCGTTTCAGAATTGTAGTGGTGGATACGCACGAAGACCATTTTCTCTTTGGGTATATCCGCAACTGCTTCTTCTTCAGCCTTATCCTCTCCGGGCTTTTTGGGCTCGTATTCGTAAATTTCGCCCGTCACCAGCGATCCGCCGTTCAGTAGTTTTGCAATAGTCGCGTACTCATCGGGCGTATAAAGAATCTTCGCCGGAATCCTATTTTCTTCGCGCAGCCGTATAAATTCGTTTGGGTACATGATGCGACCCTTTTGTGCGCGCGTGTAGGCCTTGCTCAGGAATATCGGAAACCGAAGAATGACCTCCTTCGCCACTGGGCTGTCCAGCCGGCGCGCAAAAGTGCCAATGGCTGTGACAGGCGTGGCAGCCAAGACGCTGCTGCCGGCAAGGACAGACAACAGTATGGCGAAGCGCAGAGACATGTTCGGAGCAGGGAGCTTCTGCTTACTTGCCTGCCTGCATCGTGTTGATCATCTTGCTGATGACGCTTTTCAGGTCATCGTTCCGGCTCGCCCGGTAGTTTTGCACATAGACAAGCTGCATGTTATCGAGCTTGATGACGCGCGCCCATGAGTAACCGGCATCCCAGCGGGAGAGCGAGAGAAGTATGACGTAACGGATGCCAAGTTTTTTCTGCAGACCTTGCAGCATCTCGAGCTTGAGATTCTCGAAGTTGAAGATGTGCAGCTTGTAAATATTCTCAAAGACCTTGTCGGCCACGGCGACCTGTCGGTGCGTGTTTTTCGGGTCGAAAAGATTCGTGACGAATGCCGTCTTTTTGAGTGAGCGCACGTCGAGTACGTCATCGGTCGTATAGAAATCAGTGGCATTGAATGCTTTCACGTCGTAGCCGGCGCGCATGAACTCCATGAAAACAGCGTTCTTGAAGTCGTTTTCCCCCTCGACCAGAACGGCCACATTGGAGTTTTTGGGAATCGGCTCTTTGATAACGTAGTTGTTCGCGGCAGATCTGCAACCGGGCAGGACATACGCGAGCGCCAGGGCAAAGACATGAAAAACAGACAATTTTGTCATGAATTACCGGGTCGGGGAGAGACCCTGTGCGTCAAGAAGTAATGATACTGCTGTCTGGGGCGTTAGAGCCTTTGCGCCAACTTGTCGGAGCGACTCTTTGCGCGAGCCGAGTCCGCTAATCGGCAAAAATTCCTTCGCAAATCGTGCCGATTTGCTTATGCGAGGCGCCGAGAGGCGCGAATTTTTGCCGATTTTCGCTTCTGTTCAGGCGAAACGCGGCCCCGGATCGCGCAAAAAATCGCCTTTTTGTTTTTTGCATGAGTTGGCGCGCAGGCTCATTACAGCTGCGAGATCATGTTTTCCCAGAAGCTCATCGCAGCAAAGCGCACGTTGAGGTCGTACGAGTCGGCGATGGTTTCGGCCACATCGGCCAGACTTGAGCGAATGCCCAGATTGGCCTGCCGCCTGGGCCGGAACATGCGCGAATAGACCAGCAGCGGCACATATTCGCGGGTATGGCTGGTTCCCTCAAACGTGGGATCGTTGCCGTGGTCAGAGACTATATAGAGCATATCTTCGTTTTCCATCGCGCGGAAGATACGCGGCAGGTAGGCATCGAGCGCCTCGAGTGCGTCGATGTAACCCATCGCATCCCGGTTATGCGCGTACAGGCTGTCGAGGTCAGGCAGGGTGGCTACGATGAATGACTGCTTGTTGCGGTTGGTTACGCCCTCGCGGATCGCCTGTGTCAGAATCTCCAGGCAGTCGGCGTTATTCTTCACTGCATACTGTTCGGTGATAGCTGCTCCCTCGAGCATTTCAGCCACTTTGCCGATGGCGTGCACAGGAATACCCGCATCAGCGAGATTGCTGGCGAGAGTCGGCGCGCGAGGCGGCGAGTGGAACATCCCCTTTGGCATCGTTTCGTCGGGCGCAAATGTCGCAAGATCGCCCGTAAAATAGTGCAGGTGCAGGCGACCCAGACCATGCCGCGAGAGGACCTCCCATGCGGAATGGCCGAGCAGGTAGAACTCGTCGGGTGCAAACTTATCCGGGTGCACGTAGATATTGACCAGCGAGTCGTCGGTGACCAGCAGAATGGGAGCTCCCGTTTCGAGGTGGGTTTCGCCGTATTTCGTGAGAAATCCCTGCTGCACGTCGTTGGTGTTACCGAGAAATGACCTGCCGGTAATAGCCGAGAGTTCATCGAGAATTTCGGGGGGCAGGCCATGCGGAAACGTATGGTACTTTTCTTCCTGGTAGATGCCGAGCAGCTCGCGATGGCCGCCGATGCTGTCGTTGCCTTCATTGCGCTGCGTGACTTTGGCATAGAAGCCGATGGTCTCTTCTTCGCGCGGCCATGACTTCAGGTAAGTCAGGTTGGTGATGCCCATGCGCGCGAAATTCGGAATATTCAAGGGGGCCTTAAGCTCTGCGATGTGCGAGAGCGTGTTCGCCCCGCGCGGACCATACAGATATGCATCGGGCTGTTCGCCCACGCCGAGGCCGTCAATCACCAGAACTATGGATCTGCCAATACCAAGCGACACTCGGGGCGATCTCGCGCGTGAGACTCTGCCCGGCTATATATTTTCGCTGGGGCGGGATGGTAGGGCGAGGCGCATGCGCAAAAAAATTTGCTCATCTGTCAGCGTTTGCAGCTCTGCAATGTGCCAATCGTGCAGGCAGTTTTCGCGATCGTTGTTCTTCTGTACGCGGGTTGCACTCCGCCCAAGCAGCTGGGCGTCGTGGCGCGCGATGGCCAAAGGCAGCTTTCTCTTTCGGAACTCCGGCAAAAAGCCGGCGACCTTGAGGTTGAGGTAGAGGACCATTATCTGCGCCGCCGCGTGAAGTACCGCGCGCTGCCGCTTGTTCCTCTGTTGCGCTCACTCGCGCCGCACGGCGACTATGATGAGATACTCTTCCATTGTGCCGACGGCTATGAGGCGCGCGTAAGCCGCGCCGATCTTGAGCAGGGGCGACTCGACAGCTTCTATCTTGCCTACGGCGAAGGGGGGGAGCGTTTTCGATCGCTGATAGAGCAGGGTAAGGCGCAACTTTCGCCCGAACCGTTCTACGCGGTTTCGACCGACCCGAAGGCTTATGCGACACTCAGCTGGCCGTACGAAGTTGTGAGTTTGGAGTTCATTCGCTTTGCCGAAAAGTATCCCGGCCTTCTACCCGACGCCGTGGCGCAGCAGCCCCGAGCACGCGCCGGGTTTGAGCTGTTTCGCAAAGAATGCCTGCGCTGCCATTCGCTCAACCTGATGGGCGGCGAAATCGGGCCCGAGCTCAATATACCCCGCAACATCACCGAGTACCGCGACGACGCCTATCTGCGGGCGTTCATCCGCAACGCATCTTCTTTCCGCGCGCGGTCAAAGATGCCACCATTCTTGCAGCTATCGGATGATGAGCTCCGGAAAGTGATTGGGTATTTGAAGGTGATGGCGAGACACAAAAAGGGTTAACCCGCGTCATGGTTCGACATGCTCACCATCACGTAGGCCTAAGATTCGTAGCATAGCAGAGGCGCAGCCGTTCAGAATGAATGGCTCAGCGCCACATTATAGTGCGGGAACTGCTCCTGCGGCTTCAAGGCACTTATCTTTTTGCTGCAGATCCAGAGCCTTGTAGAGGTCGTTATTATACAGGTTGCTGGCCTCAGCATATTTCCCGTCAGCGATGATTGCAAAGAAGAAGGCGACGACGATTGTGGCACCGTCACCGATCCAGAGACCGGTCTCGGCCTGTCGGCCAGCAAGCGTTGTGCCTGGGTTTCAGCCGACCATTGCGCCGCCAGCTGCACCAAAGATACCACCGACCACATTCCAGGTATTGCCAGAGGCGTGCATATCCTTGGTCCTCTGGTTAACTTAGGGTATAATATACTTTCAAACTCAGACCCGAAATGGATTGCGACGAATACGTTCCAGCAAGGGCGTACAGACTGTCGCCCGTCGCAGCTGGCGGTGTGGTTTTGACCAAACCGGTGATAGAGGCGATTTTCTTGTCGTCGATTCCATAGATGTATTTCGTGGTTTGGTAAGCCTCGAATGTGCCAGTGGGATTGCCACTCGTTACGCCGACATACTTCTCGCGTAGCTCAATCCCATCGCCCAAATACCAGGTCTTAATCATCACGCCATTACGCAGGTGTGTTTTCAAAAAACGCTGTCCTGTGTGGTCGTAGAAGAATTTGGTTTCTGCCACAGTTGTATCTGAGCTGACAGACTCTTTTTCAACCGCCCTGACCATCATGCTGCTTGCGTCATAGGAGAAGCTAAAGGGCCCTTTCGTCAACAGATTTCCGGTGGCAGACCAGGTGAATGACTGATTCGGTTGCCACTCGCTAGTTTCCGGGTTCAAGACTTCGTCGCGCACGGGGTAGGTCTTGCCCACCGCGTACTCGAGCCGTCGGTTGTGCTTGAGCTCCAACTTACCGGCAGAATCTGCGCCGTCGGCATGGTCGAAACGGTACATGCGTATATGCCCATCACCTCGGATTGCCTGCCGAATCCGGTTGTGCGCGTCGTATTCGTAACGCATGCTGAGCGACGGCACAACCTTATCTTCAATGTAGCGAATATTGTACACCTCATCGTAGGCATACTGCAGATGCATGAGATCGCCCGACGCGCTGCTCACTCTGGCCGTCCTTAAGAGCCCAGCGTCCTCAGCATAAGTATAGGTATGCGTAAGCCCGTTGTTATAGCGTACACGCCCCACATGCGGAGCAACATCGTACGTATATTGGTCATAGGTGGCATAGACCGTTCCCTCATGAGTAAGCCTTGCTATATGAGGCGAAAAGCTGTCGGTATATTCGACCTGTGTTCGCGTGCCATCGGGATAGAGCATTTCTCTCACCCGGCCAAGCTCGTCCTTGCTGCGGCCAAAAACCTGCAGACAAGGAATTGCATTCTGGTCGGCGCAGAGCGTCTCTGTGGCATGCGAGATGCGCCTGACCGTTTCGACAACTTCGCCGCGTGCGTCGTAAGAATAACGCTCCTCGAGGGTAAATCCGTCCTTAATGTGCTTGAGTGTAGTCAGCCTCCCCCTGCCGTTGGGCTTGTCGGTTTCGTCGTAGCTATAGCGAATCTCTTCCAAAATGGTCGCGCTGTCTGACAAATTCGCCCGCGTCATTCTCGACACGCGGCCGAAACCGGCGTTGTACTCGAAATTTGTTACATAACCGCCGCGCTTTTCGCTTTTGAGCTTGCCGTAAGAGGGCACGCCTGGCGTCGTATAATACTCGTATTCGGTAAGGCCTGCCACCGGGTCGTAAATCGACTTCTGCCAATTGCTTGCTCCCACATAAGTTATCACGGTTGCACCGGTGGGAGCGTCCACGGTTACAAGTCTTGCTAACGCGTCGTAATGATAGCGCACCGTTTTCACCCGCGTCGTATCGTGGAGCGCGGCATAGCTCACCGCGATTTTGCCAAAGATATTTTGGAACTCCCCCTTTTTTCTGCCGTCAGAGCCCTCGGTGATGGTACCCGCAACCGAAGTATAGGGCAAATATTCCGTCGGATAAGTATAGCGAGTTGTCTTGCCGTTAAGCGCAATGGATTGCGTCACGCGGTTGAAGTCGTCGTACACAGTAGTGCTCCACTGGCAAAGAGCAGGATTTCCCCCGCCAGTCGCAGTGCCACTACAACCCGAATGTTCTGCAGCAAAAGGTCTGCTTGACTGCACTTCGCGGCCAAGCGCGTCAAATCGCCGCTCGATCGCCATCTGTTTGTTTTCGCCGTTGACAAATTCGGGAAATTCTTCACGAAAAGTCCGCCCCAGAGCATCGGTAAATCTTGTCGTGCACTTCGTTTCGGTAAAGGCCGCGCCGTAGTGCGTGCATTCCCGCGCCCATGCAGGCCTTTCCCCAGGCGCAGAATACTGGTAAGTTGTTTTGGCGATAAGTACTGCCTGCTGCCGCGTCACTTTTTCAACGACCCTTCCAGATGGATCGTAAAGCGTATCCACGGCAATGCCGCTTTCGCTATCCGAGCTGTAGCGCACCTTGCCAAAACGGTAATCGTAGAGATATGTCATAATTCTCACGCGCGTGCCGTCCGAAATGTACACGCTTGCAGGTAAGCTCTTGAACTCTGCATCGTACACCGTCTCTGTGCGGATGCCGTTTGTCGCGCGATGGTCTTCGACCTGGCCGAGGTTGTTGTAGGCAAACGTTTCAGCAATCCAACCATGGCTGTCGCCCATCGGTCCGTACGTTTCCTTGCGCGTCATGAGGTGGCGCGCACCAGCTTGCCCAAACGGGTAATTATCATAATAATAGCGCGACGCCGCTACAAAAGCAGCATCTCCCTCGCTGCATTCGCTTTCGGTCAGGCAGGTTTTTTCCGAATAGACCAGGCCAATTACACGATTGCTGTCCGTTAGGTTGATATGGCGGCGAAATGTATAGCTAACGCGCATCTGACTGCCCGATGCGACCCGCAGCAGCGATAGCTCTGGATTTCCATAACTATCGTAACGCAGCACCTGTTCTGTCCTGGTCTGGCGCAGGAGTGCATTTTCATACGTCTTGGTAACTGTCGGTCCCGTCTGTCGGAATTGGCGCGGCAGCGCCGGGTGCGGAGTGTTGGCGGGGTCAGGACTGCAGCCTGCATCAGTGCATAGGTACTGTGCAAGGGAGGGTGCGAATTGCTCTGAGACCAAGGTGCCATTGGCCAAATAAGATCTTGTCACCAATGGTGTTCCGTGAAAAGGTTTGTCCTGGCGGTAGGTGGTGATGGTGTAATTGCCGGAATTGACATCGGTTCTCTTGATTTTTTCAAAACCGAGGTTTGCGCGTTCATGCAGATACCCCGTGCTCACCCGCCCGTTGTAGTATTCGTACCGGGTCTCGAATGTATCATTCCCCGGCACATTATCTAACAGGCTGTTGAAAAACAGCCATGAAGCAGGATGTTGAAACCGAGCTTAAGCTGCAGACAGGCCATTTATGGCCGTTTTGCGAGCGATTTCGCTAAGAAATCGCGGCGTCTGCAGCGAGCACGGGATTTTTTCAACATCCTGTTAGATATAGATTTTATCTGCCGGTCTGCGTCCACGCAACTTTTAGGGACCTATGTACTTCTTCTTGGCCGCGTTGTGCTCTCTGAAGTCTTTTGAAAAATGGTGCGCGCCATCGCCCTTGAGCACAAAGAACTTGTAGTCTGTCTTCTCGGGGTTTACCGTCGCGTCGAGCGCGGCAAGACCCGGCGAGCCGATGGGTCCCGGCGGCAGGCCGCGGACCTTGTAGGTGTTGTACGGCGAATCGATTTCGAGATCCTTATAAAAGAGTCGTGGCTTGGGCTTTTCGAAAAGGTATTGCACCGTGGCGCATGACTCGAGCGGTTCGCTGTCACGCATCCGGTTGTGAAAGACGGCGGCGATCAGCGGGCGTTCTTCTTTGAGCTTCGCCTCGCGTTCGACGATACTCGCGAGAATCACCGTTTCATGAATCTTCTTCGGATCTGTCGGGAAGTTTTTTACTTCTTTCACTTTTTCGAAAAAGTGCTCTACCATGTGCTCGATGATCTTTTCCTTGGGGTAACCCTGTGGCAGGTGGTAGGTGTCAGGAAAAATATAACCCTCAACAGTCTGCGCCGGGATTTTGAACTTGTCGAGGATGGACTTTTTCGCGGCATATTGCAGAAACTCGTCGCGCGAGGCGAAGAATTTCTTCTCCACAAAGATATCGGCAATCTGCCGGTTATGCAGGCCCTCGGCCAGGGTTATGCTGATGGTCTTGGTCTTACCGCTCGTGATCGTTTGCGCGATTTTGCCGGCAGACATGCCGTCGTTAAGGTCATAGACGCCAAATTTGATGCGCGACGCCTTGCCGGTTAAGCGCATATACAACTTAAAGAAAAACTGGCTGTGGATCAGATTTGCCTCGGCGAGCCGCGCCGAAACAGAAGTAAGATTCGAACCTGCCTTGATGGCGAAATCGACGTGCCGCGAACCATCCGAGACGCTGCGCAGCGAAAGCCAGAGTATTGCGAGAAAAATAAGCGTGAGGGCCCCCAGGCCGCCGCCGCCCAGAACGAGTAGTTTGCGGTATTTTAGTTTGTTGTCCTGCAGCATAAGGGGCGTATTCTGCTTCCTGCCGGCAAGTGATTGACATGCTGTAAAGCGGCAACGGGAGCTAAATAGTTTCCATGCAAAAACTCCTCTCGCCGCTTGCGCTCGTCCTGACGCTGGTCTTTCACTGCCGCTCTTCGGGCAGCGCCGATCTCGCACGCTACGCTGGCCAGGGGGCAAGCGGCGAGAATGGCTATCTCACTTTCTACTCGCAGGGGCAGAAACTGAGCGCCCGCACACAGGCGACGGGCAAGCTGCGTGCATACCTGCTCTCGGCAATGCGCGAACCCGATCTGAAGCTCTCCTGTTCGGCGTGGGATTGCGTTGCACTAACGCTCTCGGCGCTGAAAAAATCGGACCGCTCGCCGCTCTTTAACTATGCGGTCTATCATCTTGCGGCTTTTGCCGAGCAGCAGAACTATATGCGCGAGGCATCGGCAATACTCGCACAGGTACAGGATACTCCACCACCGCTTTCCCGGCGCATTTCACTGCTGAAGGGGCGTCTGATGCTTCTTACTGCTGCGCCTGCCGCTGCGCGCGCCGAACACTGGCAGAACCATGCAGATAAATTCAGCGATCCCGAATCACTCTACTTCGCCGCGCATGGCCTCGATATGGCGGGCGACAAAAAGGGAGCTGAGAAACTTGCCTGGCGGGCGCTCGAAAAACCCGAGGCTGATTTTCCTTTCGCGCAGAGCGGACTTTTATTGCGCAATCTTCTGGGTAAGGCGATCTATACACAGCCCTCGGTAGCTCAGCGCATCCGCCTGATGGAAGCCCTGCGCGTGGCAAAAGACAGGGCGAGCGCCGAAAAGCTGTGGCAGACTCTGGTGCAAGAGCGACTCGCAGGAAAAGAACAGTTACTTTTTACGCTGTATGCTGCGCGCCTTTTAGCTGACAAAGGCAATTTCGCAGAACTGAGTCGTATCGTGGCAGGCGCAGGGACGGAGCTGCTGGCGCAGGACAACGAAAAATCCGCGCTGGATATCTGCGAGCGTCTCTTAAAGAAGAAGCAGTTTGCGCTTGTGCGCAAACTTTTTCCGCTCGAACCAGCGACGAAGGCCGCCTTGCAGTGCCGCCTACGCCTTGCACAGAGAAGCTCCGACTATTCGCGCGATTCCCGCGCTATTGCGGCCCGCTATATCAACGAATTTGACGGCGAATCAACCCTCGCGGAGCGCACCTTCCTGCGCTCATGCCTGCCCGGCGCGGGCACACGCCACGAAAACTGGGATATCGGCTGTCTCGAAGAACTGCGGCAGTTGACGAGGCAGAAAAGTCTTGGCGCGGGAGCGCGCTATTTTCTGGCGCGGCATTACGACCGTGTGGGCGAGAAAGACAGGGTGCGAGCATTACTCACCGAAATTGCACAGAACTATTCCGACGACTACTATTTCTTCCGCCTGATGGAGCGTCCGCTCGCGGAGCAGAAAAGCTGGGCGCAGACTTATCGCTCCGACGATACTCGACTGGGGTATCTGCTTGAGGCTTTGCTTACGGGCGAGGTTTTGCGCGCGCGTAATCTGCCCGAGCTTCCGGAGCTTCAGGCGTTGGAAAGCCAGATTAGCCAGTGGGGCGCGCGGCTTGAAGAAGACCGGCTGACAGCGCTGCTGCTGCTTGCCGCTGACAGCCGAGAAGAAATGCGCGAACTTTTGCGTTCTGAAGAAAAACCCGAAATCTACAAGCTGCTCGCCGCGCTCGGCGTTGTTGCCGGGAAACCTGACATGGCTCTCTATGGCGCTAAGATGCTCGTGCGCGAATCGAAACTTCGTCCGTTTCTGTTTGAAATTCCTGCAGCCATGCGCGCCATGCTTTACCCGCAAGCATACGGCGCTTCTGTACAGACGCATGCAGCCAGGAATGGGTTAGAGAGAGCCGAAGTGTTCGCACTGATCCGCCAGGAGTCACAGTTTTTTCCGGGAGCGATCAGCGTGGCCAATGCGCAGGGCCTCATGCAACTCTTGCCCTCCACTGCGGAGTTGCTCGCTGCCAAAGAGGGCCTCAGCGATTATAATCTGCTGAATCCCGAACATAACATCAGGTTGGGTACTGCTTTTATGCGCGACATCCGCAAGACTTATGCTGCAGATTTCACCGGGCTTGCCATCGCCTATAACGCGGGCCCTGGCAGGCTGGTACAGTGGCGAAAGAAATACAGCCACGACGATGACATATTTGTCGAAGAAATACCGTTCCAGGAAACCTATCACTATGTGCGTGTCCTGCTGGCAGACAGGGCGCGCTATCGGGCGCTGCTTGACGCGAAATGAAACCGCGCAATCTGCTAGACGTTGCCCGCCGGAGCCCGCTCTTCAGGGGTATCAGCGAAACGCAGATCCGGCGTGTGCTTAAACACTTTCACCTGCACCGACTGCACAAAGGAGACGTATTATTCCGCGCAGAGCAGCAGAGCCGTGTCATGTACCTTGTTGTCGATGGAAAACTGCGCGTGGAAAAGGTTACCGCGCAGCAGCAGGTAATCCGCATTGCCTTGTTGCTACCCGGCGACGTCGTGGGCGAAGTGGCGGTGCTGACGGGCGCAAAACATTCCGGCCAGGTGCGCGCGCTGACTGACGCGCAGCTGGCGGGTATTACACGGCAAAAGCTCGTCACTGTCCTCAGGCAGTACCCCGATGTCCTCTTTAACCTGACTCGCATTGAAGCCGTGCGCTTGCGCAGCAACATCGTCCGCGAGCAGCGGCGACACAACGAGCTCGGATTTGTTCTGCACGTCTATTGCACGACGGTCACGGACTACCAGGCAGTTCAAGGGCCTCTTTACGATGCGGTTGCGGCGCAGAAAGTCGCTTCCATGGTGATGTTGCCGCCTGCGTTTCTGCGCGGCGAACAGGAGCAGCCTGGCGAGTTGAGGCAGCGGGTGAGCGAAGTCTTGATGCGCCATGCCTCGGCATATCTGCCGATCAACCTGGCCGACCACGAGCCGCATACGATAACCGCACTGCTGCAGATGGCGGACCGACTGATTCTGACAGTCTCAGAAGACGCTGAGTCCGTGCGCTGCCTCGCGCGGTTTGTTTCACCGGTAGCGGTGCGGCGCAAGATCGCCATGCTTTCGCCGGTGCTCTCGATGGTGCACCATCCCTCGCCGGATAACCTGACCGTCTCTGAGATTGAGCAGAAACTGTCGATAAAGGTGCGCTACCGCCTGCGTCTGGCAAAGAATTTCTGGCAGAACGACGACATGCGCTCTCTGCACCTGCAGTGCACGACTCTTGCGCGCATCATCTGTAATACGACGCAGGGCATTGCGTTCGGCGGCGGGGGAGCTCGTGCGCTGAGCGAAATTGGCGTCTTGTCAGAGCTCGAACGACACAGGATAGAATTCGACCACGTCGCCGGAACCAGCATGGGTTCGATCATCGCGACGTTCTACGCCATGGGACTGAGTTCGCGCGAGATGAGCGAGCGCTTCCGCGAATTGTTGCCTTCGGACAAGGGGCTGTTGCGTTACAATCTGCCGTTCATTTCCTTTTTTCGCGACCGCAGCGTGAACCGCATTTTGCGCCGCCTGTTCGGCAAGTTGCGCATCGAAGATTTGCCCAAGCCGCTCACGATAATTGCCGCGGATCTCATCAGCGGCCAGGAGATCCGCTTGCAGAAGGGTTTGGTGTGGCGCGCAGTGCGCGCCAGCATGAGTCTGCCGGTCATTTTTGCTCCGGTGCGGCATCACGGCTGCTACCTCATAGACGGCGGAGCGATCAACAACGTGCCCGGCAGCGCGTTACGGGATCAGGGCGTCGGCAGCGTTCTCGGCATCAATTGCACGCCGCTTACCGATGACAGCGTGAGAGAGTACCTCAATGAGACAAACCTGTTCCAGCTGCTTAAGCCCGGTGAGCACTTTTGGGCAAACCTGCAGCGGTTCATGAAGGCTGCCAGACTTTTCGTGACACGGCCGCCGATACTACAGATAGCTAACCGATCGATGATGCTCGAAGGATCCGAATTGGTGCGGCAAAAGGCGGGCGAGTTTGATTTGCTGCTCAGTCCCGAGGTGTCCCGGTTTGGTCTGTTCGAGTTTGACCGGCGTGAGGAAATAATTGATGTCGGTAGATATGCTGCCCGCGCGCAGGCGCGCGAGTTAAAAAAAATGTTCCAGAGTTCCTGATAAGGGCAGGTTTAAACCTACCCCGTCAGGAACGAATGCGCGTCTGCTGTAAGGTGTAATCTGTCCCTGCGGACATCTGCTCGATTTCGAGCATGGTTTCGCGGGTGGTCTGCATTTTCTCTGAAATGGCGGTCACTTGCTTTGCGATCACGTTCGCGTCAAACACCTGTACTGACTGGTCGCGCAGGTATTTGAGGGTATCTTCGACCATTTCAATCTGCGCGAGGAGCTTCTTCTTGTTCGCCTCGGCGTTTTTGACGATTTCAGCGCGCTTTTCTGCCAATTCGATCCGGCGTTGCAGCGCGTCGCGCGTCTCCTGCGGGGCATCTGCCGGTAACGCCCCGAGCTCCCCCTTGAGCTTTGCGATATCGGCTTCATGACCCGTGCCCGCTGTTTTTTGCATGTCATCGAGCCGGCAGTAACCGTTCAGCAAGTGAATGAAGTTTGATTCCAGCTCGTCTAAACCCGTGAGCATCGCCTCGCTGGACTGCACCGAAGCCTTGCTGTTTTGCCGCGTGTTCTGCCGTATTTGCCGAATCAGCTCTTCAGCGGGAGACATTTTCATTTTGAGCGGCGAGCTCGAACCGTAGATGGCATTGCGCAGGCGGCGGATTTCCTCTTTTTCTGCTTCACGGCCTTCGAGCGCGTTGACCGCGCGCTGGAAGCGCTTGTTGGTCGCGGTACCGAAAAGAATCAGTGCTTCGACGGCAAATAGTACCGGGTAAAAGAGAGGCAGCTTCCAGCTGAAAAAAATTCCTGCAACGAGTCCCGCTGCCAGAAAAAGCAGGTTGAGTTTATGCTTAAACGCATGCCAGATATACATCATCCTAAGACCTCCTTTGCGACTTGCGAGGCGAGTTTGCCGTCGTATTGCCCGTCGTGATTCGCTTTCAGGTATTTCATGACTTCGCCAATGTTAGTGGCGCCTGATTTGGCAATTGCGGCCCTGATTTCTTCGGCGCTCATCTGTTGCGGCAGATAGGAAAGCAAGACTTCTTTCTCAATCTTGTACTGTTCGGCGCGCGCTGCATCCATCTTGCCCTGCGCTGCAAGCGCGAGGTTTTCTTCGACGCCTTTAAGAAACTGCCGGACAACCTTGAGGACATCCGCATCGTTGGGAGCGCGGTGACCATCGTCGATCGCAAGCGCCTTGACCTGCGAAATGGCGGTAGTGAGTACCCCAGCCCGCACGCTGTCGCGCGCCTTGCGGGCTTCAAGGCTCTCTTTCTGTAAGCGTTCGAAAAGCATGGGGAAATGCCTGTCGGCCATGGCCGATGTCAAGTGTTATGAGAGCACCGCACGGTCCAAAGCCCGATTATCCTTGACCGAACGTTGAGCAACGCCTCAGCTGAATTGTGGTCTCGCATATCTACTTCGACCCCGCGCTTTCCCGGATCACTCTCGAATCCTTTCGCGATCCGGTGCATTTTGCGAGCATCCAGGACAACCTGTGCATCAAGCCGAGCCACCCCGACGAAGAGCATGCAGTCGTCTGGTTACTGAGCTCCGCTGCGCTCACTGAAAATGCGCAGCTGATCTACAACTGGCTGCAGAAGTACCCGCAGCATCGCTCGCGGCTCGTCGTGTTGGGGGATCATGAGTTTTCTGAATTACTCTACGCGCCTCTCAGGGAAGAACAGATCAATCTGTACCTGCCTGCGGCAATGCCCATGGCGCAGGTGCGCCGCGCCTGCGAGACGCAGATCAGCGCGCTTCACGCCGAGTACGACCGCCTGCAGCTGCAGGAGCGGCTGGCGAACAGTTACATTGAGATACGCAGGCTTACTGCCGTGGGCCAGGCGCTTGCCACCGAGAGGGATTTCGATCGCTTGATTGAATTGGTTCTCAGTTCGGCAATTGAACTTACCGCTGCGGACGGTGGCTCGCTCTATCTCACGGAAAAGCACGGCGATCGGGATAAACCGACCCACCTCCGCTTTAAGAAATCCGCGATGCAGCTCGACGCCGACGAGTTCCTGCTGCCGATCAACAAGAAATCCATCGCGGGTTATGTAGCGCTCACGGCCGAACCGCTGCTCATCGACGACGTGCACAATCTGCCCATCGACGCGGGTTATACGTACAATTCTGAATACGACAAGGCGCATAATTACTACACCAAGTCGATGATGGTGATTCCGATGAAGAACCACCACGACGAAGTGATTGGTATCATACAGCTGATCAACCGCAAGCGCGACCCGGATATGAAACCAGCGCTTGCAGACCTCAAGGGCGATGCGATCGTCTCATTTACGCGTAAGGACTATTCGCTGGTGAGCGCGATGGCGGGCCAGGCGGCCGTCGCGATCGAGAACAACCAGCTCTTGCAGGACATCCAGAACCTGTTTGAAGGTTTTGTTAAGGCTTCGGTAACAGCGATCGAACAGCGTGATCCCACCACCAGCGGTCACTCGTTTAGGGTGGCCGACTATTCGGTCAATATCGCGCTCGCGGTGAACCGCGATACGGGGCCGCGCTTCCATGCGACGCGCTTTAGCCGTAACCAGATACAGGAGCTGCGTTATGCCTCGCTTCTGCACGACTTCGGTAAAGTCGGCGTGCGCGAGGACGTGCTAGTAAAGGCTAAGAAGCTCTACCCGGCGCAGCTCGAGCTCATACGCTGGCGCTTCCATTATATCAAAAAAGATATTGAGGCTCGTATGCTGCAAAAATGCCTCGCAGAAATGCAGAGCTCCCCCAAAGAAAGCTGGGCCGAAATCGAGGCGAGCTACCAGAAAGAGAGTGAAAAACAGCAGCTCGAAGCAGAGCAGATGTTTTCTGCAATCCTGTCGGCCAATGAGCCGACCGTGCTTGCAGCCGGATCTTTTGAATTTCTGCGCAAGATTGCCGAAAACCGGGTGAGGGTATCCCCCGATGAAGAAATTCCCTGGCTCACGGACAAGGAATTGGTAATGCTGTCCATCCGCAAGGGCACGCTCGATGAGCGCGAACGTCTCGAGATAGAATCACACGTCACGCACACGTATAACTTTTTGCGGCAGATTCCCTGGACGCCCAACCTGCGTTGGGTTCCCGAAATTGCCTATGGCCACCACGAAAAACTCAACGGCGATGGTTATCCGCTGAAGCGCCGCGATCCTGAGATTTCGCTGCAGACGCGCATGATGACGATCGCTGACATTTACGATGCGCTCACAGCGTGGGATCGCCCCTACAAAAAGGCGATACCGCCCGAAAAGGCGCTCGATATCCTGCAGATGGAAGTCAAAGACGGGCACGTGGACGGGGATCTTCTGCAAATATTTATTCAGGCAAAAATTTTTGAGCGCATCGAAGAACTGAGGACTTTGGGGGCAGGTTAAGATACCGGACTGGACGCCGTCGCATAGAGCTTCTGCGGAATCGCCCCCGCGAGATAAGCTGCGCGCCCCGCTCGGACGGCGTCGCGCATTGCAGCTGCCATCAGCACAGGATTCTTTGCCTTGGCGATTGCGGTATTGAGCAGCACCGCGTCGGCCCCTAGCTCCATGGCGCGCGCGGCATGCGATGCGGTACCGATGCCCGCATCCACAATAACCGGCACGCGACCGCGCATCATGGTGAGAAGAATCGTCAGATTCGCCTCGTTAGCAATGCCGCGCCCGCTGCCGATGGGGCTTGCGGCGGGCATAACGCAATCGGCCCCGGCATCAGCCAGCCGCCTGGCCATGACGGGGTCATCTGTGGTATAGACCATGAGGTACAGGTGGCGGGTATCGGCGTGCGCCTTGATTACTTCGACTGACCGCAAAGTTTCGACCGGGTCAGGAAGGAGCGTCTGTATGTCCCCGGTCACCTCAATCTTTAGGTGCGAATTGCCCATAGCGGCCGCGATGCGAGCCTGGCGCAGCGCCTCGGCGGCAAAAGCCGCCCCCGAAGTATTGGGCAGGAGTGTTATGCGCTTCAGGTCAATGAAGTCCAGAAGGGAATTCGCGGAGGCCGTAGCGAGTTGAGCGCCAGCCGAAGACAGGCCTTCATAACGGCGCATGGCCACAGTCACCATCTGCGTCTCGGCAACTTCGTGGCAGCGGCGCATCTCTTCGAGACTGGCATAGCGGCCCGTGCCGACGATCAGCCGCGATTCCAGGGATAAATTCCCGAGCTTTAGGGCGTCAGCTTCGCTCGCGATACTCGGCGTGGAGACAGCGGAATTCAGTCGGTTTCTTTTTCGTCATCGTCTGCGACGATGACCTTATCTTTGCGATCGTAGCCATAGCGCACCTTTTCATCTGCCAAAAGGCTCAAAGTCTGCACTGCGCTTTTGCGGCGCTTCAGGCTCTTGGGGACATCGAGTTTGAACAGGTGGTCAACCACATCGAAGCTGGCGCATGCCACCTCGTATTTTTTGCTTTTCGCGAGGTATAGTATCTTGGCAATCTCGATGTCTTTCATATGCAGGTTTCGGGGAATCTTACCCTAGCTTTTTTCCCAAACCTGCTGTAAACAAAAATGAAGAATTCGCCCGTCATCAGGCACGTTTACCGGCTTTTATTTGGCCGTTGGCCGGGCGAAAACCTGCCAGTCACAGGCCGCCTGGTGCTCTTTCCCAAACGGCTGCCCGACCACCTGGATGCGATCTATTTTGAAGAGTATATCAGGGCGTTACGCATGCCCGTCATCTGGGTGACAATACTGGTCTTTGCAATGGTGCTTGTCGTTATCTGTTATTATACTTCCTCGTACAAGTACATCAACGAGTGGTTTGCGCTGGCGCTGGCAGGCGGAGCTATCACGGTTCTGGAAATCTTCTGGTTTTGGGACGTCAGCCGGCGCTGGGGCTACCGCACGCAGCTCACCATTCTGAACGTCACCCTGGGCGTTCTGGTGAGCATTCTCTCCTGGGGCATCATCGGCGCCTGGGAAACCATGCCAGCCAACTATATCGGCATGATGACCACGATCATCGGCTCTATTCTCGGCGCTGCGGCAGTCATACTCTCGTATTCGAGAGTCAGCTTCATGGTTTTCATGTTCTCCTGGATTATTCCGGGTATCATTTTCATGTTCAGCAAAGACGAACTTTTCTACCGCCTCATGGGATACCTGTTTATCAGCGGTATCTTTTCCTTTCTGATCATCAACACGATGGAATATGCCAAGCAGCGACAGCTATTTGACGCGCGGCAGAAACTGACCGAGTTTAACGCTGAGCTCACGCGCAAAGAAGCTGAGCTGGATCAGGAACTCGTATTCGCCTCGCACATCCAAATGGGGATATTTCCCGAAACCCGAGTCAACGCGGGCCCTTACACATTCCAGACGACGATTCTGCCCCTTGGGCGCATTTCGGGCGATTATTGCGACATAGTTACGCGCGGCGATATTACCTTTGCAATCGTTGCCGATGCTTCGGGGCACGGCGTACCGGCTGCCATGCTGACGATGGCGGCAAAAAACGTCTTCAGCAATCTGCTCACCGAACGGGTTTCGACTGCTGCAGCGATGGCGCGCGCCAACCATGAAATTCTCAAGATGATCAAGACACAGGATTTCATGACCGGCTTCTTACTGAAACTGTATCCCTCGGGACTTGTCGAATTCACTAACGCAGCACACCCTACGGCAATCTTTCAGTCACGCCAGGGCGACATGCGCATGCTCGATACCTCGGGCTTTATTCTGGGCGGTCTCGACGACGTGGACGCGCTGTACGAAGGCGGCAGTGTGCAGATGCAGAAGGGCGATCGCATCTTTCTCTATACCGACGGGGTGGTCGAATGCGCCAACGCGGACAACCAGCTTTATGGAGTTGACCGCCTGGAAAAAATGCTCCGCATTACGCGCGGGCTGGATCTCTCGCGCGTGACGACGCGCATTTTTTCCGACATGGTCACCTTCTGCGAGGGCGTACCCTTCCGCGACGACATCGCGATGATGGTGGTCGAGTTTAATCCTTAGCAGGATGTTGAAAAAATCCCGTGCTCGCTGCAGACGCTTAGCTCAAGTCGCGAGTCAGCGACCGCGATTTCTTAGCGAAATCGCTCGCAAAACGCTACGCGACTTGGCACGCCAAG
>CAYOZO010000034.1:25192-25604 GCA_964408405.1 uncultured Turneriella sp. | reverse complement strand
ACCCCTGGCAAACTACCAGGTTGATAGGCTATAGGTGTAAGCGGGGTTAACCCGTTAAGCCAAGTAGTACTAATCGGTCGTGAGGCTTGACCATATTATGCTCTGAAGCATATTCGGCTCCTGCCGAATGTGCGAACTTTTCCCGAAGGGAAAAGCGAAGGCTGCCAATAAGGCGCGTTCGAGGCGAAAGCCTCGACGTAGAAGCAAAGCCATGGGCGATGTAATCGCCCGTGCTCGGCGTGGCTTTCCGAAGGAAAGCTCAGCGCTTTGCTTCGAAGAGCGACTTATGGCGATCCTAACCTTCAAAATAAACCATATTCGATGTCAGACAATATTCACAACCCAAATCTGTGCGCAATAGAGCAGGGGAAATACCCGTTCCCATCCCGAACACGGAAGTTAAGACCTGCAT
>CAYOZO010000034.1:0-25149 GCA_964408405.1 uncultured Turneriella sp. | reverse complement strand
GAGTAGGACGCGCACAGGTTTGGGTTGTGAAGCTCTAAAGGCTCCCTACGGGGGCCTTTTTTGTTTAGAGCTCGTGTGCATAGAGCAACGCTCATCACCGTTCCCATCCCGCAGGCGAGCGCAGCGCGACCAGGGATGCCACAGGCATCGGCAGGTCATGGGCCTTGCCGCATCCAAAGCGGGCTTTGGAGAATGCAGCTAACGCTGCGGCACAGGCTGTACACGGGGACAGGATACCATCATTGCAGCATACCATCCCAGACCAGAGCACGCCTTGGCGCATTTCGTCGTGGATGCAAATTCTATACTTAATACCAGCCTTTGCTGAGGCAGATATCTTTAACAAACCGGTTGGGATTTCCCTGCAGTCTCTCAATCCACCGTGCACGCTGACACTCCGCCTTATCAACGGGATCTTCGCGATCCCACGCTTCGAAGAGCCGGCGACGCTTGTTGCCCAGGATTCCTCTGCCGGGGTAAGCATCGTCCATATAGAAATAGATGCGGGCGATGTCGCCGCGGATTTCCGGGCGCGGTTCTGCTGTGCGGTCAGCAACTTCAAAGTCACACTGGCCGTACTCGCGTTCTTCGCCTTCGATGATACCAAACTGGTAGTTGCGCCGGTCGCCATTAAGCTCGCCGATTTCAGGGACCAGGTTGTAGAGATCTGCTTCCATGCGGTTAAAGAGCAGGTTGGTTTTGCGCGCGCAGGCACGGCCTTTGTATGGCCTGCCACCAATACGTATGCAATCCGGATGGCCTTCGCGCCATTCAATGAAGCTGCGGCCAAAGTTTTCAGCCGGTACCACGTGCTCCCATTCGATGCGCTGTGCCCGCGCCGATTCGCGCCGGGGTATATAGCCGCAGCTTGCCGCATCGATCTTTTTGCCCCTGACGGCGCAATTGCAGTAAAAGGTCTGCGGAAACTCCCTGAGGTATTGCCAGGCGGCCTTTTTGGCAGCGGCGAAGTTGGCAAAAGTCTCATTGCCGGCGGCATAACGATCGCCTGCGAGTACTACAAGGCAGAGTGCCAAGCGCAACCAGGCTCGCCATTTTTCCATGAGCACAGGTCTCTATGGGGCAATTCATATGCCCCGTAAAGCATACAGAGTTGCTGATTAGCGGCCTGCGCGGCAGCTCGCTGGTCTTCAAGCTAATCTTTTGCTTCAAGGATGTGAAATCTACAGCAGAATGCTCCGTCCATGAGACATAAGATAGCTTATGGGAAGTTGTCTATTGGGAGACAGACGGTGCGACAATCCTGGCTTGAAATCCAATCCTGAAGTATGGGACGAAACAGGCCCGTAGCTTGCCACAAGCCGGCATGGGAAATCTTCTTCCCGTCTGGTATGCCACTTGAGTGTCTGAACCATATGAAACCCGAACTATTGCACCCGGCCATCGTCCATGTGCCGTTAGGTATATGCGTCGTTCTACCCGTGCTCGGCCTGCTCGGTCTTTGGCTTCACTTTCGCCGCCGCGACGACAGCGCTGTCTTTGCTCGCTTCTGGGCTGCTTTCATGGTCTGCCTGATTGCCGCATCTGTCGGGGCATTTATCGCGCATGAGACGGGAGAAGCCGGCGAGCGTGCGATCGGCAAGGCAATGCCAGAGGGCGCAGTCGAGCTGCACGAAAAGTACTCCCATTTTTTTAGCGCATTGCTTTATGCTGCAACAGCAGTGGGAGTGCTGGCGTTTTTGCTGCACGGCCGCCTGAAGGGTTATGCGGTCCTTGCAGTCACCCTGCTCTGTAGCGCTGCGCTTATTGCAGGCATACTCACCGGCAACGCAGGTGGCGAGCTGGTCTATAAGCACAATGCTGCCAGGTATCTCAATCCCGAAATCGGGGCTTCTCCTGCCCCCGCAAGACAGGAAAAATCCGATAAAGCGGATTAAGGGCCTGTGCGCCAACTTGCCGCTGCGATTTTTCGCGCAAACCGCTGTTCAGGTGCGGGGCCCGAACACACGCACGAGCAAGGCAGATAGAAAATAGAGCCCCAGCATCGGTACCATGAGCGAGAGCATCGCAAAGGCGTCGGGCGGCATCACCACAATCGAAAACACGCAGAGAATGACGATTGCATGCCGCCAGTAGCGGAAAAAGAGTCCGCTCGAGATGATGCCGAGTGCACCTAAGATAACCGACACGACCGGCAGCTGGAAGCTCAAGCCAAAGGCCAAATGGAAGCCCGTAAAAAAAGAGAGATAGTCGGAAATTGTCAGATTAATTTCAGGACGCACGAGCTCCCCCGGCGTAAGCTCAATGGCCGGTGGCAGCCATTGGAATACGAGAAAATCCGCCACGGTCTTCCAGGTGACAAACCGCGCAAAGACGACGCCGCCCCAGAAAAGGACTACAGATGACACGAGAATGATGCTGCCCCAGCGCCGGATGCGGGCGGAGAGCGCCGGCGTGACGAAGCGCCAGAATTCAAAGATGATCATCGGAAAACTCAGGATAAAACCTGCGAGCAACAGGATCTTAAATTCAATGGCGAAGTTGTCACCGAGCCGCGTTGTCATGACCTTCACGGGCGGCATTCCCGGCATGCGGGATTTTTTGATGAGTTCGGCGACAGGGCCCATAATGAAGCTCCAAACCTGTTCATAGAAGACATAGGCTACGATTGCAAAAAGCAGTATCCAGCCAAGACTTCTCATGATGCGTGTGCGCAGTTCGCCGAGGTGTTCTGCCATGGGCATATAGCCCTGCTCGCGACGGAGCCGTTTCAGATCGGCGTTGGCGGCTTGAGCCTCAATATTCGCGTAATCCTGGTCAAGCGGCATCAGGGGAGCTCCTTTTTTATCTGCTGGTATTCACTCGCCATCGAGTGAATTATTTCCTGAGCAGGAAGAATTTCTTTTATTTGCGCGACACCGTGTCCGGCCGACCAAACCTCTTTCCAGGACTTCGCATCCACCGAAAGGCCGGTCTCGGGTTTAAAGTCCGGATCTAACTTGTCAATCGAGCGCTTAAGCCAGTTCGCAGGTATTCCGGAGATTTTTGCCGAGTAAACAATTTCTTCGGGCGCTGAATCGATCAGCATCTGTTTATATGCGTCGTATGCCTGCGCTTCGGGTGTGGCGATGAGTCTTGTGCCGACATAGACTGCGTCTGCGCCGAGCGCAAATGCTGCTGCCATGTGCCTGCCGTTCGAAATTGCTCCCGCAGCCACCACCGGCAGGTCAGGAATTTCCGATTTCAGATAGGGAATGAGCGCAAAGGGACTAATCGCGCCGGCATGTCCCCCTGCCCCCTGGGCAACTGCAATCAGCGCGTCAGCACCCGATTTCGCGACGATGTTGGCATGCTTCAGCGTGGTCACATCACAGAACACTTTAGCTCCCACAGATTTTGCTTCTTTTATAATGGAGCGCGGCGAGCCCAAAGAAGTGATGAGTAGCTCGACTTTGAATTCCAGACAGACCTCAAATTGTTCTGCCCAGCGCGGGTTGTGTTCCTTGTGCAGGATCAGGTTGATACCGATAGGTTTTTGTGTGCGGGCACGAATTTCCGAGAGGCCCGCTCTGAGCTCATCGGTGGTACGGTAATTGAGAGCGGGCATTGCGCCGATACCGCCGGCATTGGAGACTGCGCAGACGAGATCAGGATACGACACCAGAAACATCGGCGCGCCGATAATCGGGTAATCAATTCCCAGCATTTCGCTGATGCGGGTTTTAATCTGCATGTATAAGACTTGTTCTTCTCGTCAGGGCGTAAATGATATGCGCCTTACGAAGTTGCCGGAGCGATTTTCTGCGCTAGCAGACAGACACGATATAATTCCGGATATATCCAAGATTCAGACGTTTCGCTGCCGACATAAGAATAATCTCAAAATAGTCTTTTGCGTTTTGGTAGCGCGTCTTCAGTTTTGCAGTTTCCGACTGGTTTAACTGGTCGCATTTATTGAGGCAGAGCAACAGCGGTACACGGCGCTCCTTTGCGACACGGGCTATTTCGTGTTCTTCTTCGGCGGCCTCTCGCCGGCAATCCATGATAAGTAGGATCGCCTGGACTGGTCTTTCTGATTTGAGGTAATCAAGCAGCATATACGAGAAACGCTGCCTGAATACAGCCGAGCTCTGTGCATAGCCGTATCCCGGAAAATCGACCAGGCTTTTGCGATTGCCTGAACTTACTTGACCTAATCGGTAAAAATGCATCAGCCGGGTGCTGCCCGGCCGGGAAGATACCTGCGGCGGATTCGGGCAACTGAGAATTGCTCTAAGTAGTGAAGATTTTCCGCTGTTCGAACGGCCGATCACGGCAATTTCTGACTGCGTTTCGGGCAGCGCGCTTACCTCGGCGAACTTGCCCTCAAGCAATGCGGCGATACGCTCGGAATCAGGAAACTTTTCTTTACCCGTAACCATGCCGCACGTCAGACCGGCTTTGGCAGCCGGCCTGTCTTGCGGAATTTCAGATAGTCTTCGAGAATCTGCCTGTGATCAAAGGCCATATCAGCAGGCACCTTGCCACGCGCAGGTTCTTTGCATCATCGGCGGCTTTGGGAGTACCCTTTGCCTTGGCGATAAAGACCGTTGATACGGTATGCTGCCGCGGATCCCTGGAAGGATTTGAGTAAACGTAGAGCAAATTTTTAAGTTCAACATCGAGGCTCGTTTCTTCTTTAGCCTCGCGGCGAGCAGCATCTTCGAGAGTTTCGCCGTAATCGACGAAGCCGCCGGGGATTGCCCAGCCATGCGGTGGATTGCGCCGTTCGATGAGCACAATTCCTTTCGGCGTTTCAATTATGATGTCCACGGTGGGGACCGGATTGCGGTATTTAGGTTTAAAACGTAAACTCAGCATCAGTTCTGTGTTACTTGCTGCCCGTTACCGAGCCGCAGCCAGATTTTGAATTTTCCTTTGGTATCTTCGTGCCACTCAACGCCCGAGTCACGCAATTTCATTTTCAGACGGTACCGGTCGAGATCGAGTACCTTCGTCACCTCTTTTTTTTCTGCGTTCTCTTGTTGCATGTGATACCTCTGAATGAGTATCGGGCAGCGCAAGGGGCAAAATTGAAGATCCGCGCAGGCGTTATGTCGCCTTAAGCATCCAGCCCGGCGAGCGATGCGCCGCGCAAGAAGAAGCGGTTGATCCTTTCTTCGACTTTCGGATCTTCTGTGAGCACGCCTGCATGGTGGTGCTTGGCGCGCGCATCAATGATGAGGGGCCCGCGTGAACCCCAGTGCTTAAATTCCACCACAGCATCGACGCCATAGATATCACGCGCCGGGTCAGAACGCGTGAAAGTCACCCAGAGAAAATTTTCCATACTGCGGGCGGCAAATTCCGCATCATCGACCAGGACGATGAGCGCAATACCCAGATCGCCGAGTGGCCGCGCAGCCGAGATCACTGACTTCATTTCATAGTCGGAGCTCTTGTAGTCACGAAACGGCACCGTGCGCACAGCCAGGACACCAGGCATTGCCAGCCGGACATCCCTGAAACTGTAGCGCGATATCCCCTTGTGCGGAACTTCCGTAGCCAGATCGCGGATTTTCGGACCGTACGCCGCCAAGACCAGCTTAGAGCCTTCATTGAGCGAACCGCCGGTATAATCGAGGGTATCCATCGTTGTGCGCGTCTGGAAATGCAGGTCGCGCCGAAACTCCGCGCGCTCCAGTATGTACTTAAGGAACGCACCGACATCCCTTACACTGGGTTGATCGTTGCCATAAGGTGCGGTGATAAAGAGATACTTGGCAAGCGACATCTGGTTAAAGCCCAGAATGGCATTGGCCTGAGTTAAAATCTCGCGCGGCTGCGGGGCGGCGTACGGCAGGTAGCGTTCAGAGCCCAGCGCGAGCAAGAGAGGGTGAACTCCCGCTGCGTCAACCGCATGCACTTCGCGCACCCCTGGAATCTCTTTTGATACAAGGCCATCCGTCAGCTCGTGAATCAGCGCGCCGAACTGTGAGTCTTCCTGCGGTGGCCGGCCGACGACCGTAAAAGGCCAGATCGCATTTTTCTTACGCGCAAGAATTTGTTTGATGCGAAAGACCGGAAAATCATGCGTCAGACTGTAATAGCCCAGATGATCGCCAAACGGGCCTTCGGGCAAGGTCTCCTGCGGATGTATCTCGCCGTGAATGAGAAAATCCGCTTCGTTCGGATACAACCAGCCGTTGCGCCTGCGGTAGGCAAAGCTTCTGCGGTTGAGCATAGACGCGAACAGAACTTCGGGAATGTTTTCCGGCAGCGGCATGACGGCCGACAGGATCAGCGCTGGCGTGCCACCGACGATCAACGTCACAGGCAAAGAACGATTGAGCTGTGCGGCACGCGTATGGTGAATGCCGATGCCCCGGTGCAGTTGGTAGTGCAGCCCCATGGTCTTGCCAGGTTCGTACGCATTGCCGTCTGTCTGTACGCGGTACATGCCGAGATTCGAGCGCATCACGCCGGGTTTATCCGGGTCTTCGGTGTAAACAAGCGGCAGAGTAACAAACCTGCCGCCGTCACGCGGCCAGGATTTCGTCACAGGTAGTTCACTCAGCTGAACAGGTTTAAATGCCGTTGCCCACAGTGTACGGTGCGGCAGCGCATGAATACCAATCCTGAGCGCATGATAAAACGTGCGGGGATTCAAGATTGCCTGCGGAGTTGCTTTGAGGCGCAGAACGTCCTTCACTGCGGAAAGCGCATCCCGAAACAGGAAATGCGCCCGCTCGGCAGTGCCAAAAAGGTTTGAAACTGCGGGAAAACTTGCGCCGCGTACGTTTTCAAACAGGACTGCGGGGCCACCGCGAGCATGCACACGGCGGTGCACGGCTGCCATCTCAAGGTCTGTGTCGATTTCTTCGCGGACGCGCAAAAGCTGTCCGGTCTTTTCGAGATCGCATACCGCTTCGTAGAGCGTGGCGTAACCCATTAGCGGATCTGCTCTATAGCCGCGCGCATATCGCGAATCGCTGCTGCAAGTCCGGTGCGCAGGCTGCGCGCTATGATTGCGTGTCCGATATTGAGTTCCGTAATTTCCTCAATTGAGCAGATCTCTGCGACATTGTGGTAGTTGAGGCCATGCCCCGCGTGAACCTCAAGCCCAAGGTTCGACGCGTGTTTGGCTGCGCGCGCAAGTCGATCGATTTCGTGCCTGCGGCGAGGCGCGTTGGTAAAAGACCGTGCGTAGGCCCCTGTGTGCAGCTCAATACCCCGGGCTTTAGATTTCTTGGCAGCGTCAACTGCCGCCTCATCGGGCTCGATGAAGAGAAAAGTTTCCGTACCGGCAAGGCGCAGCTCCTCAACAAATTCCGTTATTCTGTTAAGGTATTTGGCCACATCGAGTCCGCCTTCGGTTGTAATCTCTTCGCGCCTTTCCGGCACGATGCAGGCAGTCGTTGGTTTTGCCTCAAGCGCGATTTTGAATATTTCATCCGAGAGCGCCATCTCAAAGTTCAGGGGTATCTTCAGATGTTTCTTAAGATCAAATACATCAGCATCCCGGATATGCCTCCGGTCTTCGCGCAGATGCACGGTGATGAGATCGGCGCCTGCGTTTTGCGCGACGAGCGCCAGCTCAATCAGCGCCGGGTCATTTTCTCCCCGCGCATTGCGCAGCGTGGCAACATGGTCGATATTAACTCCGAGACTGATATATTGGCGTCGTCTTTCCATAACTCCTCAATCGGATCTCTTTGCGTACTCAGGCTTGACCGAGAAGCGGACATTGACCTTTTCCGGCGTGATCGCGACAATCTGTACTTTCTTATTTCCGCTTAAAATGCGTGCCTTAACCGGCAGACCTGATTCGTTCGCGTACGGCAGTATGTTACCCGTGCGCGCGTTATATCGGGTATCTTCCACATTAACCCAGGCGTAAATATCGGAATTGCGGAGTTTTTTTACAGCTGCAGATTCGCCCTGCACGAGTACAGATACGGTAGTATCCGAGAGCGCAGCGTTGAGCGCAGCGTCGAGGTTTTGCAGCTTTAGCGGAATCTGTTCAAACTGCTGCTCTTCACTGTACGTTTTCTGGATCAGTTCAACCCGGACGACCACGCTCTTCGTTCTGTCGGTCGTAACCTGATCGGGTATGCGCAGATTGACCTTGCGTTGCAGATTCGCCCGTGCGCCCTCAATATCCACAGCATCGGTTTCGAGCGCCTGGATACCTGCTACAGCGGCTTCGGGACCGTCGATCTCAACCTGCTGCGGCGTTGCGGTGCTGCGCAATACCCTGAACTGAGCATCGGGATTTCCGGTAATGTTCACGCGCACCGGGACCACTTTGCTGAGACCCTTTTCGAGACTGACCGCGATGCTCTCCGGACGGCTCGCCAGTTCAACGCGCTCGGGCAGTTGCCGGGCATCAAAAAGCAGAGGGTAACTGCGTTCGCCGCTCTGGGCATTTGCCAGGTTTACCTCGGCCTTGATGCCCGTCGTGGAAAATTTCAGAAACTCGTCGCGCCCGCGCACGACAATTTTCACAAATCGGGTCTGGCCGGGTTTCAGATAAAGATTCGCGGGTTTTTTTATGTACTCAACGGGAACGTTGAGCGTGGTCTGCGAAACCCGGGCAAACTCGACATAAAACCAGAGGGCAGAGCCAATGGCCAGGCAAACGAGTTTTGCCAGGTAATCTTCAATGAATATGTAGCGCAGAGCGCGTAAAATCACAGAGCCTTCCATTCTTCACTGAGCTGGTTCTGGTTAAAGGCAATCAGCAGCTTACGCAGATGCGCCTGGTCGATGTTTTCTTTAATTTCGCCGAGAAAAGCAAGAGCGATTTTTCCGTTGGTTTCCGAAACCACGATCACCAGCGCATCTGTATCTTCGCTTAATCCCAGCGCTGCGCGGTGTCTGGCTCCGAACGAACGCTTGATCTCGTTAGAGGCGCTCATAGGCAGGTAGCAGGCTGCAGCTACAATGTTCTGGCCTTCGATGATTACTGCGCCATCGTGCAGCGGATTCTTTCCATAAAAAATCGAGTTGAGTAGTTCGCGCGACACGCGCCCCATGATCTGAACCCCTGATTCGCTGTACTGCCGTAGCCCCACTTTATTAACAATAGCGATGAGCGCACCAAACTTGGTTTCGCTCAGCTGCTTGCAGGCGCTTACAATTTCGTCCACAGGTACCTGCTGCACCTGGATCAGCGTACGGTACCAGCGCGCCTGTCCGATCTGGTAGAAAAGCCTGCGCAGTTCGGGTTGCAGGACAACGAGAATACCAATGACAAAGTACGCGGAGATTGAATCAAACAGCCAGCTTAAGGTTTCGAGCTGCGCGCGATGGCTGATGAAGGTAAGCGTGAGAAATATTGCCACTCCGCCCAGAATCGGCACTGCCCTGCTCTGCCTGACCAGACGGTAGCCATAGTAAACCACCAACGTCACCAGCAGGATATCGAGCAGATCGCGCGGGCTAAAGTTCATGCTTCTGGATGGCCGCAATCATCTTCAGCGCATCGGCCATTTCTCTTACGTCGTGAACCCTGAGAATGTCGAGGCCACGTAAAGTTAAATAAATCTGCGTCGCTAGCGTTCCCACCAGTCGGTCTGCCGGGTCATCCTGACCGAGTATGCGTCCGATAAATGACTTGCGCGAGACCCCCGCGAGTACACGGTGTCCCGATTCCCTGAGCCTGGACTGTCCCGTAAGGAGAGCCAGGTTGTGCTCCACCGTTTTGCCAAAGCCGATGCCGGTATCCCAGATAATCTTCTGAGAATTGACCCCCGCCTCTTCGAGTAGTCGCGTGCGCTGCTGCAGGTAGGTTAACACCTCCGCGCAGACATCGGTATAAACGGGAGCCTTCTGCATATTCTCAGGGGTCCCCTGCGTATGCATGAGCACATATTCGAGCCCTGACTCTGCAATGAAACGGTAGATTTCGGCGGAGCCGCCACTCACGTCGTTGATGTAGCCCACACCGTAGTCTGCGACCTTTTGCATCACCTGCAGATCGCGCGTATCGATGGAAATCCGGCGCATAAAACCATCGCCAAAGTGGGAGCGATATTCGCGCAGAAAGTTGAGCAGCACTTCGGACTGCAGCGCAGCGCTGACGGGACTTGCCCCTGGGCGCGTGCTCTCGGCGCCGACGTCGATGACTGCAGCACCGTCGGCGAGCATCTTTTCCGCACGCGCTATGGCTTCGCTCACCGTCGCACGCGATTCGGCGTAGAATGAATCGGGCGTGAGATTGATAATGGCCCACAGCTCTGGCAGCTCAAATCCCCGCACTGGCTCATCACGGTACAAGGAGGAACCTCTGAATAGTCCGCATATCTTGGTGATGCTGCATTTCAACCGCAGCCCCGCTCAGCTGGCCCGGAAACCAGAGGCGCTAAGGTTCGCGCCGCGAACCTTCCGCAAAACGGCCCTACAGGCCTGCCTCCGGTTTCCTCTCCTGACGGAAAGCCAGCTGGCTGGGCCTTAGAATGCAAAATTCAGTTCACCAAAATACTGGAACTCGCGCCCGAGCATATCGCGGTTGGCGGAAAGTGCCATCTGGAAAGTTTTGCCCACATTGACACCCAGACCAAGTGCAGGCTTCGAACCATTGAGCCCCAGCATGGCGTACATGTATTTATTGAACCCATAAGCCATGCCCATGTTGAGCCGCACGCCGTCGCCCTGTGGCTTATCCAGGTTGGCCGTAAACCCGAGAATCAATTTGAAGTTTGAGTTGGGCGGCGGCGCCTGTACCTGCATAGAAAAACTGAATAGCGTATCGATCTTGCCCAGTTCGCGGAATGACCCGCCGTTACGGTTCTGTATCGCGGCCAGATTCTTAATATCTGCCGCAACGGAGAGCAAGGGCGGCAGAACAACGACCTGCGCACCGACGTTGATGCCTCCGCCGTTTACCGCACCACCGGCGAGATCTTCACGCACGGCAAAGCCGCTGACGCCGAGACGCACGGGACCTGTACCCCACCCGTAACCGAGGTATGCGGTATGCCCGTAGTAAGTATTGGCAGCTGTTGCATTGCCCTGACTGTCATAACCATTGATACTGGCAATGCGTGTGCCGCCATAACCCACGCCGATGGCGCCTGGACCGAGAGTCACTCCCGCAGCGCCGAAGTAAATGAGACGGCCGTTGGAAAGGTAACTTGCCGAAGAATTGAGCTGCATCTGGTAGCCGCGTTCGGTGATTTCGACGGTCTTGGACTCTTTGCTGCCGGCTGTATTCTGGTCTTCGAGCAGCTTATTGAATTCTTCGTCGTCGCCTGCCGGCTTTTCCGCCGACCTGGGAGTTTCGATCGTCTGCGTGGTGCGCTTTTCCGAATAGATCTGCGCAAGCCCCGCCGGATTCCAGTAAACCGCTGAAGGATCGGAAACCACGACACCATACGCATTGCCGAGACCGACGCTCTTGGCGCCAAACCCCTCTGTCAGGAATGTCGCTGAAGAAGTGCGCGCGAAAAGAGCAGTAGTCGCTAGCAGAAAAATTGCAAGGATGTTGAATTTACGCATGGTTTACCTTATTGTACAATCAGCCTGAACATACTGTCGGCATTCAGCGCCTGAGTGGTCGTCGTTGTGACGACTTTCAGATAATAGACGCCGGGCGAAACTTTCACAGCCGCATTATCGATACCAGCCCAGACGAGTTTCTTATGGGTGCCGGTATCCACGGGTATCAGATTTGCCCGGTAGATCTCGTTGAGCGCGAAGTCATAGACGATGAAATCGTTTTGTGTGGTGCTAAAAGCGCTGCCGTCCGTATTCTCAATGGTCAAAACCCCGCTCGCTGGGTTGTAAGGATTCGGATAAGCCTTCAGCGCCTGCGCGCTGTCCGGCGCCATATTGTTGCAGGCTGCATGGAACGCCACCAGCGCAAAACTTAGGAGAAGTATTTTTTTCATTGGGCTCCTTTTACTAATTCTATCGAATGAGACTCTTGGCTGAATTCTTGACTATTTCTTTTGCTACTTCTTTGATTGATTCTTCCATGAATTCGAGTACATACTTGAGGCTTTTTTCGTCCATGGGATGAAAGCTGTCGAGTCCCCGGTGCTGCTGGTACCGCTGGTACGCAGCGTTTACCTGACTGACAAATTGCTGCGGGGTCATATTGATGGTCTCGATTTCGCTGCGCAGCGTACGCGCCAGCTTTTCCAGCCGGTGCAACTGCGCGGGGTTAATTGTGCTGTAAAACTGGTTCAGAAATTGCTCGCTCAGCGGCTTATTGCCGGCAATCCAGAGCGGTTCTTTCGCATCATAAATCAGTTTGTCAGCCATCGAATATCCCCTAAATTTAGTATCGGCTGCTGCGTCTACAACCTTGCACCCAGTTCTGCCCCTTCGGCAATGGCTCGTTTCGCATCGAGCTCCCCCGCCTCTTTGGCGCCACCGATTACGTGTACCGGTATGCCCTTCGCGGTAAGCGTCGACTCAAGCTCACGCAGCGGCTCTTGACCGGCGCAGAGGATTACGGTATCGCACGGCAGCACCTTTTTTTCGCCTTTCAATGTGTAGTGCAGCCCCTCGTCGTCGATCTTATCATAGGTGACGTTGGAGATCTGCTGGACACGACGCTCTTCGAGCGTAATCTTGTGTACCCAGCCGGTGGTCTTGCCAAGAGTATTGCCAAACTTGCCCTTGCTGCGCTTGAACATCGTCACCTCGCGCGGCGATTTCAGATAATCGGGATTTTTTTGCGTCAGGCCTGCACGCACCGAAACGGAAAGATCGAAGCCCCACTCCTTCGCAAATTCTTCGGGCTTCTGCCATGTCGCATGCCCCGGATCGGTGATGTAGAGAGCTGTATCGAAACCAATTCCGCCGCCGCCGATAATCGCAACCCGGTGACCCACGGGCTTCTTGTCGCGCAGCACATCGATGTAACTTAAGACCTTGGGATGGTCAACGCCCGGAATGGGTGGCTTGCGCGGAAGAATACCCGTCGCCAGCACAACTTCTGCAAAGCCGCCGGAGACGAGTTCATCTGCTTCAACTTTTTTCCCCAGGTTTACCTCGACTTTGTATTCCCTGAGCATGTTGCCAAAATACCGGATCGTTTCTTCAAATTCCGTTTTGGAAGGTATCTGCTTGGCAATATTCAACTGGCCACCTATGCGCTCCGCAGCGTCATAGAGCGTCACTCGATGGCCGCGCTGTGCCAGTACGGTCGCAGCCGAAAGCCCGGCAGGCCCCGCGCCTACGACCGCAATCTTTTTCGGCGAAGCTGTTTGCACATAGTTCAGGTTGGTCTCGTTACAGGCGCGCGGGTTTACGAGGCAACTGGTCAGCTTGCCGCCGAACGTATGGTCGAGGCAGGCCTGGTTGCAGGCGATGCAGGTGTTAATGAGGTGCGCCTTGCCGGCGCGGGCCTTTGCGACAAATTCAGCGTCTGCAAGAAAAGGCCGCGCCATCGATACGATGTCTGCGTCGCCGCGCGCAATAATCTGTTCTGCCAGCTCGGGCGTGTTGATGCGGTTAGAGGTAACAACGGGGAGCGAAACTTCTTTTTTGAGTTTGCCCGTGACAGAGGCAAATGCTCCGCGTGGTACGACCATCGCAATAGTGGGAATACGGGCTTCGTGCCAGCCAATACCTGTGTTGATGATCGTCGCTCCGGCTTTCTCGATTTCTTTGCCGAGCTGAACGACCTCTTCCCAGCTGGAGCCGCCCTCGACCAGATCGAGCAGTGACAGACGGTAGATAATAATGAATTTTTCACCCACAGCCTTACGCACGGCCTTGACTACCTCGATGGGAAAGCGCATGCGCTTCTCGTAAGTTCCGCCCCACTCGTCGTCACGGTTGTTGGTGCGTGCAGCGGTAAACTGGTTGATGAGATAACCTTCGCTGCCCATGATTTCAACGCCGTCGTAGCCGGCGAACTGCGCAAGTTGGGCGCACCACGCATAATCGGCAATCGTCTGCAAAATCTCTTCATGGCTGAGCTTTTTGGGTTTAACGAAATTGATCGGCGCCTGGATATCTGATGCGCCCACGCAGTCGCGGTGGTAGCCGTAGCGACCGGTATGCAGAATCTGCATGGCAATCAATCCGCCATTATCATGTACGGCCGTCGTGATAACACGGTGCGCGTTAGCCTCTTCTTCGGTATCCATTTTTGCCGCGCCGGTGAAGACTCGACCCGCAGGATTAGGCGCGATGCCGCCGGTAACGATAATCCCCGCTTCGCCGCGCGCGCGCTCGGCATAAAAGGCTGCCAGACGCTCAAAACCATTCTCGGTTTCTTCGAGCGCGGTGTGCATTGAACCCATGAGAGAGCGGTTGCGTAACCGGGTAAATCCCAGATCTAAAGGGGAGAGAAAATTGGGGTATTGCAGCGACATGGGGTAAAACGCAATTTTTGAACAGAGTTACAATAGGAAAACGACCTGGGAGCCTGTGCGCCAACAACCTCTTAAATTTGCTATACATCCGAGCTACCCTAATCATTTCGCCACACAACGAAATGATTGCGGTCGCGCGCTATCAAGCTAATCGGAAAAATATCGACGGGCAGAACGCCAGTTTGCAGGCGAAAGCTATGCAGCCCAATGTATTTCTCGAGGGTAATTTTGCACCGATCGCAGAAGAACTGACCCTGAATACGCCCGAGGACTTTGAGATCAAGGGCACGATTCCGCGCGACCTTACCGGGTCTTACTATCGCAATGGACCCAATCCCGCCCAGCGCGTGGGTGAAAACCACCACTGGTTCCTGGGCGATGGCATGATCCATTGTTTCCATTTTGCCAGGGGAAATGTCTCGTACCAGAATGTGTGGGCGCGCACGCCCACTTTTAATCTGGAGCAGCGCGCCGGAAAGAGCCTCTTTCTGGGTTCCAGGATGGCCCTCTTTGCCAATATCCAGCTCATTGGGGGTGACATATTTAGCCTTTTGGGCGGACTCATCCGGCACGGCAATGCCGATACCTATACCCGTCTCATTAGCAAGGCGAATACAGCGATCCTGCCTTTCAGAGACCATGTCTATGCATTGGTCGAAAGCAGTCCCCCGCTCAGGCTTTCCAGCGCCACGCTCGAGACCGAGGGGTTTGAGAGCTTTGGCAATAACTTCATTGCGCCCTTCACTGCGCACCCCAAGGTGGATCCTCAGTCCGGATATCTCTATGCCTTTGGCTACCGGGTATTCGGCAAGCCGCGGCTGGAATACTATGTTATTAATCCGTCTGCCCGGCTTGTGAGCCGGACGCCGATCGAAACTCCTTATCCGGCGATGGTGCACGATTTCGCAATAACCCGCAACTACGCGCTGCTGCCGGTTTTTCCGGCGGTCAGTTCGCTCGGGTCCATACAGCGGGGACGCATCGCTGAGTGGCAGCCTGACAAGCCGGCAATCCTCTATCTGCTTCGGCGCAGCGGCGAGCAAGAGTCGTTGCGCACGTTCGAGCTGCCGGCGGGCTATGTCTATCACTATGCGAACGCCTACGAAGATGCCGGGGCAATCTACCTGGACGGCTTCTTTTACGGAAAAGTCCCTTTGATGGGCAGCGACGAAGAAATTCGCGAGGAACTTTTCGCCGGCGTAAATCCCGGAGCTTTCAGCAGATTCCGCATCGAGCTTGAGACAGCAAGAGTAGAAAAAGAGGATCTCTGGCAGGCTGGCTTCGCTGAATTCCCCGTCATTGACAACCGCATCACAGGAGAAAAATACGAGCACACTTATGCTGCGCTCAGGCGACCTGAATGCACCAGTACAGACGGTATTTTTGACAGCCACGTGAGCTTCCACATCCAGAAAGGCAAGCTCCGCGCGGAAGTTACTCCGCTGCCGCCGGGCCACTTTGGCGGCGAACCCGTTTTCGTGCCCACAGGTAAACCTAGCCAAAACGTCGGGTATCTGCTCAACATCATCTACGACAGCAACAGCAATCATTCGTACCTCGGTATATTTGACGCGGCGAGACCCGACCGACGGGCGCTGTGCGAAATACATGTTCCGCACCGTATTCCCTATGGGTTTCACGGCGCCTGGCGCCCCGGTAGAAACTAGCATCGACGAGGAAGGATCGCGGGGCGTAAGGAAAAAATGGATAGTTCACGCAAGACAGAATTTGCCCCGGAACACTACATTAACCGCGAGCTCTCGTGGCTCAGGTTCAATGAGCGCGTCCTCGAAGAAGCGATCGATGAGTCGAACCCGGTACTCGAACGCCTGCGTTTTCTGCTGATCACCGAAAACAACCTCGATGAATTTTTCATGGTCCGCGTCGCGGGACTCAAGCAGAAGCTCTTTAACGACATCGACGCAGAAAATGCCGACGGCATGCAGGTACATGAGGTCCTGAAGCAAATTAGCCTTGTGGTGTCTTCGTATTACGCAACGGCTTACCGTCTGCTCGACGAGACGCTGATGCCCATGTTCCGTGAGCGCGGCGTGCACGTTGTTTCACAGGATGAACTGTCTGCCGAGGAAACAGCAAAAGCGCGCCGCTATTTTGACAGCGAGATATTTCCGATTCTGACCCCGCTGGCAGTGGATATTGGCCATCCGTTCCCGCGCCTTGCGAACCGCAGCGTGAATCTTGCCGTTTCTTTGCGGCGCAAAGGGAAAGAAGACTCTCCTGAATATTTTGCCGTGGTGCAGATACCTTCGCTGCTGCCGCGGCTCTTTCTGCTGTCCGAAGAGCCACAGCAGCGGCGGTATATCTTTCTCGAAGACATTATCAGAATGTTTTCGCACCGTCTGTTCAAGGGCTTTGACGTATCTGAAATCCACTCGTTTCGGCTGACTCGTGATTCCGATCTGGTGATCGAAGAAGACGAAGGCGAAAGCCTGATGAAAGTTATCCAGCTGGAATTGCGCCGCCGCGAAAAAGGAGCCGCGGTGAGGCTCGAAGTCAGGCGCACCATGCCCGAAAACATACTCAACCGACTGATGCAGGCACTCGATCTCGGGCGCGACGACGTCTATGCGGTAACCGGCCGACTGCCGATGTATTCGTATAAAGCGCTGCTCGATGACCCGCTGGTTGCGGCTGAATGCTTCAAAGTTTTTACGCCCGTCTCACCCATCAAGTACGACAGCCCCGACGAGCTGTTCGCCCACATACGCCGCGACGACGTGCTGCTGCACCACCCTTTCCATTCATTTGCCCTGGTCGAAGATCTGCTCGAGGCGGCATCCGAAGATCCGACGGTTCTGGGCATAAAGATTACGCTCTACCGTACGGGTACGCGTTCACGCATTGTAGATGCGCTCATGCGCGCTGCGCGCAATGGCAAGCAGGTGACGGCGCTTGTCGAATTGCGCGCGCGCTTTGACGAAGAAACCAACATCCAGTGGGCCAAGCGCATGGAAGAAGAGGGAGTGCATGTGGTCTACGGCCTGATCGGCTACAAGACGCACTGCAAGATCGCGCTGATTGTCCGCAAAGAAGCCAGTAAGATCGTGCGTTACGTGCACATGTCAACCGGCAATTATAACTCCGCCACCGCGCGCCTTTACACTGACCTGAGTCTCATGACCGTGGACAAGGATATCGCGCAGGACGCAACCCATCTCTTCAATTCGATCACGGGTTATTCGAAACTGCCGGCAATGCAAAAGCTTGCGACCTCGCCGGGTAACCTTAAGACAACGGTGATCAAACTGATTAGGGCAGAACGGGACTTCGCCAAGGCCGGCAAGAAGGGCCGGCTGATCGCCAAAATGAATTCGCTCGTGGATCCGGAAGTCATCGACGAACTCTACCTCGCCTCGCAGGCAGGCGTGCAGATTGATCTCGTGGTGCGCGGAATCTGCTGTCTCAGGCCGGGGGTGCCTGGTATTTCCGAGAACATCCGCGTGCGCAGTGTCATAGGCAGGCTGCTCGAACACAGCCGCATACTCGTGGCACATAACGGCGGTGACCCGAAGGTCTATCTGATGAGCGCAGACTGGATGCCCCGCAACTTCATTCGCCGCGTGGAAATTGCATTCCCGATCGAAAACAAAGCGGTACGGGAAACGATTCTCAAAAATATTCTGCAACGATACCTCGACGATACGGATTCGGCGCGCATACTGCAACCTGACGGAACGTACCGGCGTATACGCGAAGCAGGCAAAGAAGGAGTAAATGCGCAGCGCATCTTTATCGCCGAAATCCGATCGGGCGGCGAGGAAAAAGTGCCGACAGGTAAAAAAATCCACAAGAAAGCAAAACGTCACGCGCCAGCCAGGTAAACGCCTGCAAATTGGATTGACGAGGTCTGGTTATCCGACGATGCTGGGTTTATGAAAACCATCGACCAATGGCTCGAAGAGTATGGTGAGAGCCACCGAAACAAGACCAACAAGCTGATCCACTGGATCTGCGTACCGACGATCATGTTCACCGTATTGGGCTTCTTCATGGCGATTCCGCGCGGCGATCTCTTTAGCTGGGTTCCAAACCAGGTGGCCTTTCTTGCCAACTGGGGCGGAGTTATTCTCGTGCTCGCTGGTTTGTTTTATCTACGGCTCTCTTTCGCTATGTTTTTGGGCATGTCTCTGATCGCACTTGCGATGCTCTACGGCGCCTATGAGCTCGACAAGATCACAACCCTCTGGCTGGTCTGTCTCGTGGTATTTGTTGTTGCGTGGATTTTCCAGTTCATTGGGCATAAGATCGAAGGCAAGAAACCTTCGTTCTTTAAAGATTTGCAGTTTCTGCTCATTGGACCTGCTTGGTTGCTGAGCTTTGTCTATCGCAAGATGGGAGTCAAATACTCTTAAGGCACCTCTTCTAAAGAAAAAGGCGGCAATCCTGTATAGATCGCCTTTTGTGTTTCTTCGTTAAGACTAGTGCCGCTGAAAATACGGATGCCGGGCTGATAAAGGTTGCGATCCGCCAGATAGACTTTACCGTTCGAATGTAATAAAAAATCAGAAAAGTAACCGCCATTCGAACCGGAAAGGAACGCGGCTATGCGCGTGACGGTATGCGTTGCCGGGTTAAACAGGCCGAAGACACTGTTGAGATTCGTATCGTAGCCGGAAAAAATACCGCTACCGTCGACGCGGATATGGCAGTCGGAAATTTCATACCCGGCCTGCTGCTCTGTTAAGGGCGCTGTCAGCAGTGTGTCGGATGTCAAATCGTATTCGAGGCAGGCGCCGTCGAGCGCCTGGTTCGCATAGAAGCGGGCCGGGGCCGCAAAGAGAAGAGAATTTCTCACGCTGTGATGATGCAGACGCGATACCGGGTTAGAATGAGTCAGCAAGGTACTCGCTACAATCTGGTAGGTCGTCGCATCCACCTTCACAAGATAACTCTGCCCCAAAGGCGGCCAAAGGGCGTCGGTTGCTGCACGGTTCAGGCGCTGGATCGCTACGTATAAGTAGCCACTTACGTAAATGGCGGATGAGATCTCAGCAAAACCGTCGCTATCGGCATACGCCGATAAATCCACCTCGGTAATCTGCGCACCACTCGACCGATCGAGAATAACCAGGCTGTTACGGTTGTAGAGCGTCACCGCCATGCGGTTTGAAGGCAAGAAGGCTATGTCATGCGGGTTCGCTTGTGCACCAACCGAACGCTCATAAACCGTCTGGTAGTCTGTGTTATTGTTCAAGCGCCGTACCGAATCGGAACCGAGGCGCTGTATCACATAAGTCGCCTGATCGGCGGCCGAATAGCGTAACGCCGAGTCGTTGAAAACGGGCAGGATATCGCGCGAGATTGCCAGGGAAGACGGATCGAGCACACTCAAAAATCCCGTTGCGAAATCAGATCCCACAACGAGCACAACGCCGCTCGCCGGTGCATTGGGTTTTGCCGGACGCTCGAAATCGGCGCAGTTCAGAAGGCAGAGGACAGAGAACAGAAGAGAGAGTAAGACACGACGCCTCGCGTTGGTATGCCATGCCAGCAGTTGAGGTTTTGTAATCACCATTGCGAGGTCCATTTCACCAGAAAATACCGGCCCGGCACTGTATAACCGATAATATCCACATTTCTGTCGTCGAGCAGGTTTTTCACCGTAAAGTTAAGCATATGTTGCGCCGCGCCGTTCACGATGTAGTCAATACCCGCGTCCACAAGCGTCTTTGAGCCGAGATAAAAGGCGTAGCTATTATAGCGATCGCGAAAAATGGCGCCCCGGTATTCCACGGCGCCGATAAACCGAAAGTCATTATAGAATACCGTCAGTGTCCCGACCGCGTGATGCCGCGGTCTGAGAGGCAGAAACTTATCCTGATAATACGGAATATTTCCATAATCCTGTGCATGAAGGTAAGTATATCGCAGCGAGAGTAACAAGCGGTCGGGCCAATTGAAGAGCGCCTCGTTTTCAACTCCCCAGATTTGAGCGCTCGAAGCATTGACGGCGATCAGAGTACGCGCCGAATTCTGCGTAAAGATGATGTAATTCCGCGCGCCGGTCAGCCATGCCTCGGAGCGCAAAGAACAAACGATCGCGCCAAGGCAGCGTACAGAACCCTGGATGCCCCCTGCATTGGTGACGGCGTTTTCGGGTTTGATATTTTCCGAAGGCGTAACAAACACATTATCTCCGAAGCGCTCATAGAGCGAAGGCGGCCGGTATGTCGAGGAGATTTGACCGTAGAATTCCAATGTCGTATCGTGATGCAAAGCCCGACTTGGACCCACAAATAAATACAACGGACGCAGCGCTGCAAGGCCCAAAGCGCCGAAACCCGTCTGCCTGAAGGACTGCGCCGCCGACGCGAAAAAAGCATTCTTCCCGGCGTCGTCGCGGCTTGCGGTAACATTCGCCTGCGCGGCGACCCGGAAAAGCGTGCGGTCATAGCCGAGAATAGCCGCGCCCTGCGCTTCACTCCGCTCGGCAATTCGGTCGTTATTGAGGACAATCGTCTGGTATTTACCGCGTGTATGCAGGCCTATGTCAAAATGTTCGTTGCGAATGCCATAAGTTGCGCCCCCCATGACCTGAGGCGACAGCGATTTCTGCCCACGGGAGAAAAACAGCTCGAGCCGGGGGTCATCCACCTCAGAGCGGTCAAGCGTCGCCGAGGCAAAAAAATTCAAATTCTGGTAATCGCCGATTTTTTTCTCGGCCGCGAGCGAACCCGACATGCGCTCGTCGGTTTTTCTGACGGCTGCGAGCTCCTGGTTTTGGACTCCGGGCAGTCCACGTTCCGAATGATTCACGTCTATGAGACCTGTCAGTTTCCATGAAGAAAGATTACCGCGCATGAAGCCGGTGTAACCGATACGCGTGAAATCCTCATTGTTACGCCTGCGCGTCACATCGTCGTCGGGATTTTCCGGCGTACCATTATTGCTGACATACCGGTAGCTGTTGCGGCTTTGTTCGAAATTGACGAAATGCAGGCTTTCGTGGGTTAAGCGCGCCATTGAGATACCACTGCCGAGAAGCGTATTCGCATACGTCTGCGTCAAGTAGCTGGTTTCGCGTGCCCCAGGCTCGCGCAGGCGAAAATTCATCGCCCCGCCGATGTTGGTTGCGGGCAGGTGCGAAGGTATAAAAGAAGGGAAAATATCGACGGATTTAAAAAGCGGCAAAGGCAGGGTTTCGAGATTCAATGGGGCATTGTACGGTTTGGGCAGCGGCATGCCTTCGAGAAAATACTCCACCTGATCGGGGGCAGAGCCCCGAATACCCAGGACACTCTGTGTGCCGGGAGCCCCCGAACGGTTCACCTGAACGCCCGTCTGTTTCTGCAAAACGTCGCTCGCGCGCTCTGATAGCGCCGCCTCGGGCGCATCGGCCAAGGGGATCTCGCGGTAGTTACCCGCGGCTTTGACTTCGCCGCGGGAGATCAGCCTGATCGGCCTGCGAGCTTTCCTGAGTTCCGTCATCCGGCATTTTTCGCGGTCGATTTCCTCCGGCGGACAGGACGGCCTGCTCTGAATTTCAGCTCCCGAAACCGAAACGCATGCCGCAAGAAGAAGACATTTATTCCGCGTAACGCGCGACAACACCGTCAATATCCGGACCGTTCGAGATTGCGTCCTTTACGAAAACTGCGCCGGTGTCGGGGTTATTGCGACGATTGGCGGGCACGAGTTTAATGTACGTAAAGCCGTTGGTTTTCAGCTCGTCGCGCAGCGCCGTCGTACATCCTGTGCCAAAATAATTGCTGTCGGAAAGCTGGTCGAGGTCGAATGCATCTCCGCCACCTAAGTCGGGTGCGTAATTCGCGTCATTATCCTGAAAAAGCTCGGCGGCGGTCAGGTTGTTGCTCGTCTGGTTATAAAGTACCGGAGTTCGCCCGGCAAAACGAGACCATAAGGCCGGATTATTCGCATACGTCGTTTCGGGCGAATTGGTATAATCCGGCGCAAAACCGCAATAGTTCACATTGTCGTTGGAAACTTCGACGACAATCAGGTCCATAAACCGCGTGGCAGGATTTCCGCCGATATTAAAGGCATTTTCGTAAACCACGAAATCAATCCCCGTCCCATTCTTCACCTTCTTGCCGTTCCAGCGCAACACGACATGCGAAGAAGGTCCGGAATTATCGAGCGAAAAGATTCCCGATGTCGCCCCGGCGTCGCTGCCTGCACCGTGAATACCATTGGTGAGGCTCGCCTGATCGTAAAACCCCATGCCGGTATGTCCCGGCGCCTCGATTACGGTATCGGCCAGGTAAATTCCTACAGCCGGCGAACTTGTACCACCCGTTGCGTCATTTCCGCCGCCCCCGCCCCCGCCGGATGCGTCTTCTTTGCTGATATTGGCGCAATGCGCCGCGAGCACGGTTATTAAGACCAGTGCAGATGGAGAAATCTTCATAAAGCCCCCTAAGGAGCCCGCCTGCCGCCAAAATGAAAAAGATTTTTCGGCAGCATTTCGCCAAAACACCCGTATCCTCGGGGTGAGTCAGCAAGAGTTCCCGGCTGATCGGGTCATAGGGGTAGGTTTAAACCTACCCCTATGGCCTGAAACACGGTTGCGGGTCAGCGCTGGATTCGCACCAGTAGGTTCACCGTCAGGTGAACCAGTAGGTTCACTTTCAGGCGAACCGGACTTCCTCTTCTGCGAAACGTCTTAGACGCCCCGCATGCGTTGGACTACGCTAATTCGACAGACCGTCAACTAATCTACCATAAGCACAATCTTGCCCGTGCTCGACCGGTTTTCGAGCGCTTCGTGCGCCTCGCCGATTTGCTGCCACGACATTTGCCGTGACACAACCGTCTTCAGCTTTTTTGCCGCGAACTGTTTCATGACTTCCTGAAGCTCGTACTGCAACAAATCAGGATTTCCCTTAGCAACGCTCAGCATATTGACGCCGTAGAAACCCTTACTCTGCATCATGAGATCGATCATCGAGAGCGTCAGCATACTCACGACCTGTGGAAGTAAAGAGGGCAACTTCAAAAGATTGCGTTCGGAAAACGCCGCGGCGCCGTAAGCTACCACACGGCCGTGCGGACGCAAAAGGTTCAGATCCTTTTTAAAGTAGCTGCCGCCAACCGAATCGAGCACGACATCCATATTTGCTCCCCCGGCAAGGCGAAGTACCTCGCGTTCGAAATCGTGCGTCTGGTAATTGATCGGATGCTCTACCCCAAAACCGGCAATCAGTTCCAGCTTCTTCTCAGAACCGGCCGTGGCATAGACCGTGCAGCCGGCATTGCGGGCAAGCTGTATTGCTGCGAGCCCCACTCCGCCGGCGCCCGCATGGATCAGGACATTGGCTCCCGGCCGCAGAGTTCCTGTCTCAAAGAGCGCGTGGTATGCGGTGAGAAAATTTACCGGAATGGATGCTGCATCCGCAAACCCCATGCCAGCCGGCTTTTTGGCGACCGCGCGGGCATCAGCCACTGCCAGTTCGGCATAACCGTTGAACAGCGTCAGCGCGAGTACTTCGTCGCCGACCTTAAAATCGGTCACGTCGTCTGCTACCTGGCGAATTATCCCCGCGACCTCGTAGCCAGGAACAAAGGGGAATTTGGGAGCGTCATTGTATTGTCCCTTACGTGCCAGTGTGTCCGCAAAGTTTAAGCCAAATGCCTTGACCTCTATCAGCACCTGCCCGGCTCTGAGGGTCGGATCTGGCCACTCTTCTACCCGGAGCGCCTCAGGAGAACAGGGGCGTTTGAACGGAATTGCCTTCATGCTTTATACCTCTTTATTTATTTACTAATTTGCTTTCTTGGCTTTGGTTTCCGGCTTTGCCCCTTTGGCCATGAGCCGTGGCATTGGCCGATACCATGCGAGCCTGTATTTGCGCTTTTCATTGGTAATTCGGACTATTTCGAAAACGCAGGCGATCGCCGCAGCAGTACCCTGCTCGACCTGCATCGCTTCGTAGATACCCGCAAGCTGCTGCATCTGCCGTGGCGTCGAGCCAACCAGTCGCGCAAGCACAGACTGCAATTCGCCGCTTGCCCGGGCGTGGCGAGCAACACCCCGCGTCGCACTGCTGACCATGAACCAGAATGAACTTTTCTTGCGGTATTTTTTGATGACCGCTGCGGTGATGGCTATTTCCGGCCAGCGCGGCGAAATAGCTTTGCGCGAAAACAGGCCGTAACCGGCGCCCAGCAGACGGGGCACTCCCCACTGGAGAAAATCATCGCTGCGCGGCGGAGTTTTCCTGTTACTTTTCATGGGTTTAGCGCGGCGCAGGAATCCGTTAAGCTGCGCGGCATGTCAAATGTAAAAACTCGTCATGCGTTTTGGCATGCCGCAAAAAGAGAGCCGCGCTGGTCAGGGCATCGAGAGTAAAACTTGCGCTGTGCAGATGGTTCACCTTGTACTCGAAACGGTAGAAGGCCTGTCCGAGACTCGTAAGGCGCGATTCAAGAAAAGTAATCTCGAAACGGGGTAAAAAAGCGAACTGCAGCCTTAAGGGTTTGAGTATTTCCAGATTCCAGGTCTGAGATTCTATACGGCGGAAAAAGACGTAAGAAGCGAGCGGTGCCTTTTCAAAGGATTTGTGCATACTTTCGGGCATCAGCCAGTGCTCCTTCTTTGCCCGGTCGTCCTGCGGCATAGTGAAGTGTGCTTCAAAAAAATGTGCGTCGCAGCTAAGCCGCGTACTGAGCGCCGTCTGCGCTTCGACCGCTGGTGCAGAAAGAAGAATAATAACCAGCAGGTGGAGTCTCTTTGTCTTCATGGCTCTTCCAGAAAAAGCGCAGCTGCACCCAAAATGCCTGCGTTTTCGTCACCACGAGTAAAGACAATTTGCAGTTGTGGATGAAAAACAGATAACACTTGATCCAGCCAGCTTTGCCTTACATTTGCATGGAGCAGGTTTTCTGCCGCTGCCAC
>CAYOZO010000033.1:0-25675 GCA_964408405.1 uncultured Turneriella sp. | reverse complement strand
AGAATGTGCTCGGGGCCCAAAAACTCATGGCCCAGGCGTTTTGCCTCCCGCGGAGCGTATTCGTTTATGATCTTCTTTACGCGGTTCGTGAAATCGAACATAAGGTTATATTAATTTCGGCAGACATGACCGTCAATAAAAACACCCCTTGCGCTCCAAAAAGGCTCTCTGAAGCAGAAAATTATGGCCGGTACGCGGCCCTTTCGTTAATCTGCCGCTAAGGTTGCCGTGAAATCGCTGTTTAGACGCCGCACAAGAAAATACGATGACTCCATCGCACAGACCGAAAAACCCTGGGAGAGCTGTCTTGCAATCTGCAGTAAGTGTGCCCGCAAGGTACATGCCATGGATGGCGATAAAACGCAACTCCGCGTGGGCCTCAAGGCCCTGGTGGGTCTGCGTGGTCTTAAAGATAAACTCCGCCCAGTCGATATTACCTGTGTGGATGTCTGCCCGGATGATAAGATTGTCGTCGCGCACCTGGCACCGCAGGGAGTAAAGCTCAGGATCGTGGGACCTAACGCCTCGCCGGAACAGGTACTCAGCGAATTCGGCTATTAGCAGACTTTAGCCCAGACAAGATCTTCCGGGCGAATGCGGTATGCCCGGCAAAGGCGAGCTCTTCGGGCTCATGCAGGATACGCAGGGCAAGTGTTTCTTCTGACTTTCTGAATGCAAAGTCGCCCAGCCGGTAGCTGCTGCGCGTTACCGAGAACAGGATAATCTGCGAGTTCTGCGCGACACTCAGTGCCTCGACGGGCTCGATGTCGGCGGGGTCAATGCGCAAGCCGGTTTCTTCGAAAACTTCGCGGCACGAGCCCTCTTGCCAGGTTTCGCCGGTTTCGAGAAAGCCACCCGGTAGCGCCCATTTGCCCTTCGCCGGCTCAATGCCGCGTTGTATAATGAGCACTCCGCCTTCGGTGCGCACGGCGACAACGGCGACAGGCAGCGGATTTGACCATACATGTCGCCCACATGCAGGGCAGGTGCGCGGATAAGTCTCCGTCTGAGGATACTTTGCCCCGCAGTAATGGCAGTGCGCATGCGCGGTCACTGCGTGAATTTTGCGTTCGCCAACACCATGGCAAGGCGTTCTGAGTCGCGCATTGACTGCGTGAAACAATCGACGCGGGCGCCCTTATCGCCAACGGGGTAATCGATGGTACTTCGCAACATTTTGCCCATTCTGCTGCTGTCCTGCCTCTATGGCTGCAAAAAGAAAGAACCGCTTGAGTATTTCAGCGCTGCGGAAAGGGGGAGCGATATCGTCATTCGCGAGTATGCCCGCGATAACGAGAAAAGCTCCCACTATGTACTGATGAATGGCGCAGAGCGGCCGCACTATCATGACCGGCACAGTTTCATTGTGCGTCTGCTCAGCGGGCGCAACCGCCTGCACCTGGTTACGGCCACGCATGAACTTGCACCCGGCGAATCCATGCGCATTGAGAAAGGCTCATTGCACTGGGCCGAGAACGTCGGACCCGGTTTTTCGATTTTGCAAGTTGAGTTCTACCCGCCGTTCGATGGCACGGACCGGCGGTTTGCGGAGTAGTGAATGGTGGCACAGGGTCAGCTGCGTGGTGAGAGCGGGGGGAGTTCTATCGGGAGTGCGTTGAGGAGTGCGGCGAGCGCGGCGTGGGATTGGATGAAGGGCGCAGTGACAGATGCGGGCACATTTCTTGCCAACACCGCGGAGCGGATTTGGAATTTTGTAACCGGTGACGGCTTTAACACTAAGGCTGAAGTTGAGATGATTCGTAACAAGAGCAATAATAAGATTGCCGACACAATGCAGCTAACCCCCGGATACGCGGCTGTTGCTAACCGCATGGGCGGCAAGCTGACCAACGTCGATGGCAGTCCTGCTGTCATGCGACCGGATGGAACATGGTCGTTTATCAGCGATCGGGATGTGCTCGAAGCAGAAGCGGAAATGCTGGGCCTTCAGCCCGTTGTAACCCGAGGCGGCCGCATATCGTTCCTTGGCGCGACCGGATTCGAACTTACGGATGATGATGCATTGAAGATGGAGATCGCATTAGCGAAAGAAGCGATCGAAAATGCTAAGATTCATAAGAATCAGGGGATTAAAAATTACGACAAGAAGAACAACTCTACGGTAATCGATGGTATCACATTCAAATTCACCGGCAAAGGTTTGGATAAGCTAAAGCAAGGTCAAGCCGTGCTTTGGGCAAATTTAGCCAAGGCAGCCAAAGAAGCCGGCGTGACCCAGATTACGGTTGGCAGCGTCGAGCGTTCGACCGGTACGCACACGGGCGGCTATTCTGCGGATATATTGAGCCTGAAATTTGCCGGCGACAAAGGTGATCCGACGGTTTATAATCTGAATATTGCAAATGACAAGCGTGATAAGTTTAAAGCCTTTGAGAATGCGTTCATGAAACAAAATGGTAGTGAGGCAGCATGGTCTGCTTTGCAAATGCAGTCAAAAGGCAATTCAAATCAAATATATATTCCAAAATATTATCAAGGGACTGCATCAGGCGAAAGTCAACTGGCTAACTATCCTGAGATATTGGCCAAAGCTGTAGAGATTAAGCGCAAAGGCAATGATGATGCATTTCAAATAGAAGCGTTGCTGAAAAAGGAATTTCCTAAACTTGATAAGGATATGTATGCGCCGATTACTGGTAGCATTCAGCATGTGGATCATGGGCATTTTCAGATTACGCGACCAATTTATCGATATGGAACATGAAAAAATGTGGGTAACTAGATGACGTTTAGTAAAATTAAGAATTGCGTGAAGTTTTCTTGCTTAGTGTTGTGCTTTACATCACATATCGCCGCAATTGAGATTTTTTCACTCAAAAGCGGCGGGAAAGAATACCGGACACCAGATAGGGCATTTTCTGTGTCTGTCAATGCTGGTGGTATTGTGAAGAATATTGAAATTGATACTCGGCCTAAACAGGGCTATTTTCAAATGATTGATTTCAATGATATTGGAGTGATCGATCGAATTTATCCCCGTAAGTTTCATAAGACCAATGATACCGGTGTGCCGTTAGGTAAGAATTTTGAATTCCATAAATCAGGGAGGCTCTTGAGGAAATTTATCTCCAGTGGGATTGATGGGGGATATGGAGTCAGCGAACCGTGTGATTGGGAGTACCAGTATGATGAAGCCGGTAAGCTCATTGTGAAAAAATTTCACAAGCGAACATGCAAATACGGCAAAGGCCTCATCACCTTCTTCACCCCCCCCGGTGAATATTACGTCACTGACGGGCCATTGCGCGTGCGCAAGGAACCGAATTTGAAGGCTGCGACGGTTGCAACGCTTGCAAATGATGAACGCCTTGAAGTCATAGATTTTACGACAGAACGTCTGGAAATCAGCGGTTCTTATGCGCCCTGGTCAAAGGTTAAAACGGCAAAAGGTGAGGGTTGGGTTTACGGTGCCTACATTGAACCAGTTGACTGGAACAAGACGTACAAAGACTACTTCAAGGGTATCGACTGGCAGGCATTTGTAAAAAAATTGGGCTTAGAGTGAAGCCCTCCAAGCAGGTCAGCCCCGACCAGCGCCGCGTGGTGGAGAGGGGGTTGCGCGAACCCTCCCGCGCGGTCACCACGTCGCACAACAGCGCTGACCTGACGCAAGGCTAAATTGCCTGCGGCAACTTCAGGTAAGCGAGCGATTGTGCGCCATGGCGGTTTTGAAGCCTGCGGTGAGCCTGTCGAACCGTAGCTGAGACTTTCCCCGACGCGCGTCCGGGGAGAGACCGTCAGCGCCGACGTCGTGTCGTCGCTGTGTCACCCAGCCCGCCGCCGGCATCCGTTCCGGCGTCGACCTGGGTGACGGTTGGTTTTAGTAAGAGCCGTGGAAAATCAGAGATTTCCCACGGCGTTGTTGTTAGAGAAATAGAGGTGCCGCGTGAATATTGAAGATGCAATTTTACATTGGGTACCGGTTGATGATGGTAAATCACTACCGAGGCTGTCAGAAAAGAAATCCTACAAAATCACTGACGACTTTTGGACTGCGAAAATAACCGAATCCTTGGACAATAAATACGCAAGGACAATTGAGGATATCCCGAGCACGCCAAGCACAGTTGTACAAAATATTCGGTTGCTTGCTACTTGCCGGTCAGATGCTGATTTTATCAAATATTCGTACATTATTACGGACTTGCTTCACAAGGCACAATCCAAGACCCAAATCTCTGATGGTTTCCTTGTCTTTTTTAAGGGGAGTGTCCAGAATCGTAATTTCGTGTGCCTTTTGAAATTAGAGGGCATGAAGGGCAGCGAAGCCAATTTTGATCAGGCAAGAAAGTCTTTCGAAATCTTACCATTAGAGAGCATCTTATTAACGGATAAATCCCGAGTCTTCAAAATGGCCTATTTTGAATTTCATAATGGCTCTCTTTTAAGGGCGGAGGCGATGGATGACCAAATCAATCGGGACGAAATATCGCATTTTTGGTTGGTAAAATTCCTTGGTTGCCGGTTCCCTGAAAAGCCAGAGAAATTAACAAGAGATTTTTTTGAATTTGTCCAATCGTTTTCCCGCAATAAGAATTTAACACCAAGTCAGGCGCTTAATGTAAATATGGCCTTATATGTTGAGATGAACAGCCAGTCTAAAACGCTATCTGTTGCGGATTTTGGAAAGAATCACATACCTGCAGAACTATTGCCCGTGTATAACAAAGCTGCCGAAAAAGCGAAAGTTCCTCTCTATTCGTTTCAGAAAGTATTTGATCCAAATTTGAAAAAGCAGATCGCCGTCAGAAAATTCCTGTTAGAGGAAGACATAAAGGTCTTTGTCCCGCAGGCCGTACTTGATAGTCAAAGGTTAGCGAAATTTCGCGCAGAAAAAGGTCAGCAGCGGTTGGAGATCAGTGCCATAGTCCGAAGGGAAATTACCTAACCCCGCGCACTCCCGCAGGCATCTATTTACCCGGCGCACACGGATGTGCGCAAGCTTGAGGGAGCGCGTGGCGCGTTTTTTTGCTGTGAGCGTTTCGAGGCGAAACGCGAACCAGCATACGCCCCCCTTTCCCTAAGAGCCCCGGTAATTCAAGAGTCTTCTTGGCCGGGGGGAGAGGGTATGCGGGGTCCGGGGCGGCAGGGAGAGGGGGGCAGAAAACGTGACACGCGCGGAATCTAAGCACCAGAGAAGTTTGTCTTCAAACTTCGGCGGTGCGCCAAGCCTGCGGGAGTGCGCGGGGTGGGGTTAGGCCCACGCTAACGCCGCGTCAGGTAAGCGAGCGATTGCCTGAAGTTGCCATCTGACTACGACGCCATATAGCCGGCCTTGTAGTCTCTGGGGGAGAGGATTTGAGTATTTTCAAAGCTTTTCAATACTAGCAAATCCTGGTCACCAGTAAGAATTATGTCTGCACCTGTTGTGCTCGCAACCCAAAGCACATTATTATCATCTGGATCTCGGCATAATTGTGATTTATCTCCCGTGGGGATTACGATGTTTACCTTTTCACCTAAATGCTTTAAGGTTTCGCCCAGAGCCTCACGGGGAATTTTGAATTTTTCCGCACATTTTTGACTGAATTCCCGAATAATGCATTCAGAAAGCCAAATTTCATGATGATTAACGACGAAATCGAATACTTCTGAGGAGACTCCTGGGAAAATCAGGGCTGAGATGAGTACGTTTGTATCTATTACAATCTTCAAGAAATAGCCCGAAAAACATCTTCTTCACTGTAGAAACCGGCTTTTTCTGCATATGGCCTTAGTTTGGCCCGTATGCGATTAGTCTCTTGCTGATAGAGATATTGATCCAGCGCTCTTTTCACGATTTCACTACGGGTGGTCTTATTCGCTTTTACAGATTTATCCAGCTTCCTGCTTAGCTCGGGCTGTAGGCTCACGGTAATCACTTTGCGCATGTGTATTACAGTGTATTAACGCAGGCAGGCTGCGGCAAGAATTTTCTCAGATGGCGATTTCAGACACCAACGCTTACACGGCAATGGTTCGATTGCGCTCCCCCTCTTCCGGAGGTGAGGGGGCTGGGGGGCCTGACTGCTTTTTCGGTTGGCGGCACGTTTGTAGTGCGCTGCACACCTCTGTTTTGGGCCGGTTTCTCCTCTTTACAGGCTTGCAAACGGAGCCAAGAGCAGGTCTTAAAACCTGCCAAACCGTTTTTTAACTGACGTTATGTCCCATCCTGCGAGAAGCGCAGCAGGCATCCCCGGGCTTTTCCCGTTTCGCACACGTCAATGAGTTGTAGAGGGTATCCTCATTCAGGCTTATTGACCCATTGCACAGGTGCCGATTCATTGAACAGAGAGAATGGCTGAGAACGGCAGTACATCCCCCGCTACCGCCATGCCCGCAACCAACGGGCAGGCGCACGATTTTGCGCACCTGCACCTGCACTCGACGTATTCGCTGCTCGATGGCGCGATTCGCCCCACAGACCTCGTCAAAAAGGTGAAGGAGCTCGGCATGAACTCGGTTGCTGTTACCGACCACGGCAACATGTTCGCCGCGATTGAGTTCTACGAGGCTGCAAAAAAAGAAGGCGTTAAGCCAATCATCGGTTACGAAGCGTACGTGGCGCCGGGTAGCCGTTTCGAGAAGCGCAACCAGGAAGATCTGGTCGATGGCCGCGCGTACCATTTGATACTGCTGGCGAAAAACAAGCAGGGCTACAAGAATCTTACCAAGCTTGCTTCAAAGGCTTACACCGAGGGCCTCTACTACAAACCGCGCATCGACTACGAACTACTCGCACAGCACAGCGAAGGCCTTGTGGGTCTCACTGCCTGCCTCGCGGGCGAGGTCAATCGCCTGATCTACCGGCAGCAGATGGATAAGGCGGCGGAGCTTGCGGGCCGGCTGAACGAGATTTTCGGTAAGGGCAATTTCTTCCTCGAGATTCAAAACCACGGCATTCCCGAGCAGGTCGAAGTCGCCAAAGGCGCGGCGGAGCTTTCGCGTAAACTCGACATACCACTCGTTCTGACCAATGACTCGCACTTTCTGACGCGCAAGGACCAGAAGGCGCAGGAAGTCATGCTGCGCATACAGATGAACAAGAAGATCACAGATCCTCTGGAGTTTGGCTTTAACGAAGAATTTTACGTCAAATCGCCTGCCGAAATGTACGAGCTCTATCCCGAGCTGCCGCAGGCTTTCTATAACACGCTGCAGATTGCCGAGATGTGCAATTTCGAATTTGAATTCGGTGCACCACTCCTGCCTGATTTTCAGGTTCCGTCTGGCATGTCGTTGGGAGATTATCTTGTCGCCGAGGCTATTGCGGGCCTGTCGCGCCGCTTCGACGGCAACGTGTCGGATAAGCACCGCCAGCGCCTGCAGTACGAGCTCGACGTCATCAAGAACATGGGGTTTGAGGGCTACTTTCTCATTGTGGCCGACTTCATCAACTACGCGAAACGCAACGGCATACCGGTGGGGCCGGGACGCGGATCGGCAGTCGGTTCGCTCGTCGCTTACGCCCTGGGCATTACCGACCTCGATCCGCTGAAATATGACCTGCTCTTCGAGCGCTTCCTGAATCCGTCGCGCAAAGAGATGCCGGATATCGACGTGGACTTTTGCCGCGACCGTCGCGAAGAAGTCATTCGATACGTGGTTGATAAATACGGCGAGGATCATGTCTCACAGATCATCACGTTTGGCACGCTTTCGGCGAAGGCAGTCATCAAAGATGTAGCGCGCGTTCTGGGAGTCGATTTCCAGCTGATCAATGCACTCTCCAAGCACCTGCCCGACACGCCCGGTATTTCACTCAAAGATGCGGTCGCCGCCGCGCCCGAGGTGCAGAAGTACTTTGAACAGGGCGAAAAAGAACGCCAGCTCTATGCCATCGCCCAGACACTCGAGGGCATGCCGCGCAATTCGGGCAAACATGCTGCCGGCGTCGTGATCGCTCCCCGGCCGCTTGATGAAATTGTACCCCTGGCGAAAGATTCGAAAACCGATTCGATAGTGACGCAGTATGACATGACGCTACTGCCGAAGGTCGGCCTGGTTAAGATGGACTTTCTGGGCTTGAAGAACCTCACGGTAATACAGGCCTGCGTGGCGGAGATCAAACGGCGGCATGGCATTGACCTCGACATGACGCGTCTGCCGCTCGATGATATCAAAACCTACCAGCTCTTGTCGCAGGGTAAGACCCGGGGCGTCTTTCAGGTGGAGTCCACCGGCATTACCAAGCTACTCATGCAGGCAAAGCCCCGTGCGTTTGAAGATATCGTCGCAATAATTGCGCTCTACCGGCCTGGTCCGCTCGAGTCGGGTATGACAGAAAGTTACGTGAAGCGTAAGAACGGCGAGATGAAGCTTGAGTACCCGCACCCCTCGCTCGAGCCCATTCTGAAAGATACCTACGGTACCTTCGTCTATCAGGAACAGATCATGCTTGCCTCGCAAATCATCGGCGGTTTCACGCTCGCCGAAGCGGATACGCTCCGTAAGGCGATGGGTAAGAAGAACGCCGACGAAATGGCGAAGATGAAGGCCAAGTTCGTTGCGGGAGCGGTAGAAAAAAAGTTCCAGGAAAAATGGGCGTCCGAACTTTTCGACAATATGGCCGAGTTCGCGAAGTACGGTTTTAACAAGTCTCACTCCGCCGCTTACGGACTTATCACCTACCAGACAGCTTACCTCAAAACGAATTATACGATTGAGTTCCTGAAGGCGTCGATGGACGCGGATATCGGCGACACCGACAAGATCATCGGCTATATCAACCACGCGAAAGAGCTCGGCATTGAAGTTCTGCCCCCGGATGTGAATGAGTCCGATGTGTATTTTACCATTCTCGACGACCACCGTATGCGCTTCGGCTTGCTGGGTATTAAGGGGTTGGGCGAAGCGCCGGCGCGCGCAATTGTCGAAGCGCGTAAAAAACTCGGGGGAAAATTCAAATCACTGGCGGAGTTTGCCGAATCGCTGGATACCAAAACTCTGAACCGGCGTCTGCTCGACGCGCTTGCGTTTGCCGGCGCGACCGATTCACTCGGGTTTACCAGGGCGGCGATCATTCAATCGGCAGACGAGATTCTCAAATTTTCTGCAGCGGCGCAACTGGACAAATCGTCTGGCCAGACTTCGCTTTTCGGCGGCGCCGATGAAGAAGCGGCGCGCCTGCAAATACAGAATGCCAAAGAGTTCAGCGAAGAAGAAAAGCTGCTCAAGGAAAAGCAGGTGCTTGGCCTGTACCTGACATCGCATCCTCTTGACCGATTCGCAGACGTTGCAGCGCATATGCGCCTGACGCAGATTGCCGACCTTGACGACGGAGCTTCCAAAGAACGGCGCGTTTCAGTGCTGGCAGTCATCGATTCGCTGCGGACGGTCACCTCGAAGCGTGGAGCGTTTTACCTGCTTAAGATCGCCGACAAGACCGGACAGATTGAGGTCCGCATATTCCAGAACATGTTCGAGCAGGTAAGACCGTACATTGCAGAAAATAGCTGCGCCATTTTTGATCTGCGCGTGCAGGCTTTCCGCGAAGAAGAAGTAACGACCATGAACTATTCATTGGCGGGTATTGTGCCCGAAGAGAAGTTCACCGAGCGAGTGGAGAAGTCGCTGCACCTGTACCTGAACGTGAAAACTCCTTCTGATCTTGAGGCCATGATTGGCAAGGTGAAGACAACGCTGCGCAAGTATTCCGGTAATAACCCTGTTTATCTTTATTGGCGCGAAACCGAAGGCGGTCCGTTGCAATCCATCAAGGCGCATTCGAGCTTCTGTGTTAAATACGACAAGGCGCTGCTGCGGGATGTCAGCCAATTGCTGGGCGCAGAGAAGTATGCGCTCTTCAAGGTCGGCGGCATCATGGAAGCAGCGCAGGGTGCACTGATCAATTAGTCTGCAGCGTGTCTAATAGACCAGTTCGTATTTCAGGTCATGCCCGATCTTCTCTGAAAATTTCCTGATCGACTGCGCGGTCATCCATTCAGCAAGCGCGGTGGGCATGAGCGTGAGCAGCCAGCCCGTTATGGGCAACTGTTCGTTTTTTACCGGCGCAAACATGGGCGGCGGTTCGTAACTGATCTTTGCTTCGAGTTTGCCGTTCTCGGTCAAAAATTTATGCAGCCTGCGAAAAAGGATAAACGAAGAATCATTCGAGTGCGCAGACCAGTTGCTGACTGGAATAAAATCTGTGAGGTGGATGATCTGGTAGTTGAGCTGGATCCAAAAATCTTCGCCCGACATGGTGATCGGCGCATTGTCGATCACGCGGTGAAACCGGATTTCTTTCAGATTGTTTAGTCTTGCAGCGTCATTCTGCAATACCTTCAGAAGGTCTGTTCCGTAGAGCAGACGCAAGACAGAAGGAAATGCCTCTACATGGCGCCAATCAAAGTCGCTCATGAGCGGCTTCAGTTGCGGAATTTTTTCCTTGGGCATGGCAAATGTGTTTGTGCCGGTACCCAAAATCGAGTGCAAAAGCATTACCAGGGCTGAGTGCTGCGGGTAGTAGAAATGCGAATATTCGTAGCAGTAAAAGAGGTGATCAAAGAACGAACCGTCAGCGTGCTCGACATCAAAGTCACACTCGTCTTTCATGAATGCAACGAGTTGAGGGTTGATCGGTGGCAGGTTCTTCCGGGCGGATTTTTTTTCGTACTCAGCGTCTATCGACCGCGCAGCCTCGTCCCGCCAAACGACTTCTTTTGCGATGCGTGTCTCAATGACTTTGCGCGGCAGATTGCCGTCGAGAGTCTTAAAAATCGTGCGATTTAGATCAAAATTTTCAATGGGTTGGACATGTACTTCATCTGCATGGTCGGCGATGCCGCCCGCTACGATTGCGGCCTTGCGCTGGTAGGTGTGGACGGGTTTATCGGCAGCAGTCTGTTTCATGCGCTCGACTCGCTGCGGTTACGGAGGTGTCAACCAAAGCATCGGGGGAGTTTTACGGTTCGAGCGGCTTAGAGCCTGTGCGCTAACTCATGCAAAAAAACCAAAAGGCGATTTTTTGCGCGAGCCGGGGCCGCGTTTCGCCTGAACATATGCGAAAATCGGCAAAAATTCGCGCCTTTTGGCGCCTCGTGGAGCAAATCGGTACGATTTGCGAAGGAATTTTTGCCGATTAGCGGACGCGGTTTGCGCGAAAAATCGCTCCGGCAAGTTGGCGCACAGGCTCCTTATCACCCTGCGTCGCGGGCATTTCCCCGCGACGCATGCTCGCTCCAATCAGAAGAACGTCCGAACTCCCACGCCGGCAACACCGCCGACGTTGGCAGGCGCCTGCGTTTCGCGCATGAACGCGAGATTAACCCCGGCCTCGACGTACACAGCCCAGTCTTCAGTCATATAGAGGTCAACACCGAAGCGAATACCGCCGTTCAGCCCGCCAGCCTTGCTGCGCGCATCGAGGTAGTAAGTGAGATCCAGCATCGTGTAAGGGCGCGCGATGTTCTTGTAGTAGTTACCGGTAAACATCAGGCCGCCGGTGAACAACCAGTGGAAAGCGTAGTTCGAGGTGGAGAAATTGCCGCTCGGTTGGTCGCCCGGCAGTGAACCGGTAATGCCGCCGTGCAGGCGCAGCCAGTCAGCGACGCCGATTTGCAGGTGGCCGCCCAGAAAGCCGAGGCTGCCGTATTGTCCAGCGCCGAAGCCGAAGGCGGTTGCGTCCATCTGCGGTGTGCGGCCCCGCGGTTGTGCTGCCGCAGGATCGGCTGACGCGCTCACAGTGGGAGCTTCTTCTTTTTTTGCGCCTTTTTGCGCGAATGTGGCAGGCACCGACAGCAGTACTGCGGCCAGCGCCAGAGTTTGTTGCAATCTTTTCATGGTGAACAAATGTTCAAGTTTGTCAGGGGGTGGCAAACGTTTTTTGGGGCGCAAATCTGTCCAAGGTTAGTTATTAGTTAATGAACATTTCCTTGAAATCCCCGGACGATTTCGTATCTTGACTCCTATGGCAGGCACAGCAAAACTCATCTTTAACGGCAAGGAATACGAATTACCCATCATTCAGGGTACAGAGAACGAACTCGCAATTGATATTTCCAAATTGCGCGCGCAGACGGGCCTCATCACGCTCGACGATGGTTACGTAAACACCGGTTCGACGCTCAGCAGCATCACGTTTCTCGACGGCGAGCGGGGAATTCTGCGCTATCGCGGTTACGACATCGCCGAACTAGCCGAAAAATCTACGTTCCTGGAAGTTGCCTACCTGCTGATTTATGGGGAGCTGCCCCGTGCCCACGAATTTGCCACTTTTCGCGAATCCATTACGCGCCATACGATGATCCATGAAGACCTCAAGCGGCTTTACGACGGTTTCCCGAAAGATTCGCACCCGATGGCGACGCTCGGATCAATGATCAACACCCTGTCGGGTTATTACACCAAAGAAGCGGGTGATCCGCTCGACCCGGCAGGCCGTGAGCTGTCGATCCATCGCCTCCTGGCAAAGTCGCCGACCATCGCTGCGTTCTCGCACAAGAAGTCGATCGGCCAGCCTTTCATGTACCCCAATAACTCGCTCAGCTACGTGGCAAATTTCATCCAGATGATGTTCTCTGTGCCCGCTGAACAATATGTTGTTGACCCGGTAGTTGAGCGCGCGCTGGACCTGCTGCTCATTCTGCACGCAGACCACGAGCAGAACTGCTCGACTTCAACAGTGCGCCTCGTGGGTTCATCGCGCGCGAATGTGTTCGCGGCAATCTCGAGCGGAGTGAATGCGCTGTGGGGGCCTCTGCACGGCGGCGCGAACCAGGCCGTGATCGAAATGCTGCAGCATATCCAGAAAGAAGGCGGGAATATCCGGAAATTCGTCGAAATGGCAAAAGACAAGAACTCCACCTTCCGCCTGATGGGTTTCGGCCATCGCGTGTACAAGAACTTCGACCCGCGCGCGAAGATCATTAAGAAGACCTGCATGGAGGTCTTGAACAAGCTTGGCGTCAAAGACCCGCTGCTCGATATCGCGATGCAACTTGAAGAAGCCGCGCTCAAAGACGACTATTTCGTCGAGCGAAAGCTTTATCCCAATGTCGATTTCTATAGCGGCATTATTTACCGTGCTATCGGCATTCCGACAGAGATGTTTACAGTGATGTTTGCGCTTGGCCGTATGCCTGGCTGGATTGCGCAGTGGAAAGAGATGATCGAAAATCCCTCAGCGAAGATCGGTCGCCCCCGCCAGATTTATAACGGCAGCACGCTGCGCCCGTTTGTGCCTGTAGATAAACGAGGTTAACCCCACCCCCCCCAACCCCCACCCCATTTGCATGGAAAGGGGGCAAAGCGGGGAAAACTCCCATTACAAACCCTCTCCACGTGAGTGGGGAGGGTCGGCCGGCTTGTCCCGAGCGGAGTCGAGGGAAGGCCGGGGAGGGGTTATTGCTTATTTTCCGGCTTTACTTTCGCGATTGCTTCCTGAACCATTTTTTGCGCCTGGGCTGTCACTTCGTTGAGATTGTTTACCGCATCGTTAACGATTGTGGTAATGCGGTTTACGAGTTCCGTGGCATTCGCCCGAATTTTTTGCGCCTGCTCGTCGGTGGAGGCTGCGCCTTTGTCCACAAGCGCCTTAACTTCTGCTTCGAGGTTGCTGATGGTGCTCTTGGCTGCATCGCCGAGGCCCTTGACTGTGCCGATGGCAAAATTGACGATTTGCTGAATTTGCTGTTCCATAAAGTTGCTCCTTTGGTTTGTTAAATCTGCACGCCCCACCGCAGCAGTATACCTGGCAGTAACGGGGTGAGTAAGGGCATTTTTTGTGCGATGCACAATGAGTAAAGAATTTTTTATCGTTTGTGGCGGATGGTGGTGTAGAACTCGCATGCTATGACATCCACCAGAATGTTGAAAAATCTTGCGCTCGCTGTAGTAGCTTGGCTCAATTCGCGAGTCAGCGACCGCGATTCGCGATGCGAACCACTTGCAAGACGTCCTTCACCAAACTATGGTGAAGGACACGGTTTCAACATTCTGCTTCATTGCTGTTTTTTTGACACCTGCGATTGCGGTGCCCCGCCGCGTCGGCTAAGGATCCGCAACAACCTCACAGGAAAAGTACAGGCCTATGCGCCCAGTCAATCGCCGTCGGGCCACTTTGAGCTTGAATTGATGTCGCTCCGCGATAATCCGCTGGAAGCGGGCAATTTTGCTAACCTGGGTGAGCCCAAGTTTATTGTTATCAGTAACAAAAATGGAGAGCCGCGGCACGAGGTCTATGGGAATGCGAATCTGCCGGCGCAGTACAAAGAAACTTTTGCCGCTCTGAACCAGGCGAGCAATTGATGTGGTAGGCGCGAATTTTAATTGTCCGGCAATATTGAATGGCAGTAAATTCGCATTGTGATCCATGCATGGCCGGCTGCTCTGTTTGCGACTTTCGCCCTCTTTAGCGCTGCGCCCTTCAGCAAAACGTCGCGCATTGAGCTGCGACCCATTTTTGAGCGGCAGTTTAAGCAGCCTGTCTTCGTCACGGCATACCCGGCTGAGCTCAAGGCCTGCCCAGACGCCTATGCCATTGTCGAGAAGCCAGGCACAATACGTATCGAGAGTCCACAAAAAAAATGCAATCTCGTGCTCCTCGACCACCGCGAACGCGTAAGCGATGCCACACTCGAAGAAGGTCTGCTTGGATTAGCCTTTGAACCAGATTATCACCGCAGCGGCCGCTACTACATTTACTACTCTGCGGCCTCACCGCGCCGCACGATCCTCAGTCGCATAACTGTGGGAGCTCCCACTGAGCCCAAGCAATGGCGCGAAGAGGAGCTTCTCACGATTCGCCAGCCTTACAGTAACCACAATGGCGGCATGCTCGAATTCGGGCCTGATGGTTTTCTCTACGTAGGAGTCGGCGACGGCGGTTCGGGCGGTGATCCGCGTGGCTACGCGCAGAATCTGCGCTCGCACTTAGGTAAAATTCTGCGCCTCGATGTTGCGGGTAAGACTGGCTATCGCATACCCAAAGACAATCCATTTGTTCAGTCAAACGGCGATGCGTTTAGCGAGAAGCGCGAGATCTTTGCCTGGGGATTGCGCAACCCATGGCGTTTTAGCTTTGTCCCAGACGGCCGAATGATCGTGGCTGATGTCGGGCAGAATGACTACGAAGAACTCAGTTTTGTCACGAAAGGCTCGAACATGGGCTGGAATATCATGGAAGGTTTTCACTGTTATCGCCCAAAAAAAAATTGCGCGCAGGACAAACTGGCATTACCCTTTTACGAATACGACCACGGTGTCGGCCAATCGATCCTTGGCGGTTACGTCTATGAAGGTAGAGCTCTCGCCAGTTACCGCGGTCGCTACATTTTTGCCGATTCGGTTTCGGGTCGCTTCTTCGCTCTCGATTACCAGCAGCATAATGCGCGCGCAGAGTTGCTGATCCAGGCGCCTGGTCTGTGGTCGAGTTTCGGCAGGTTGCGCAATCGCGAGCTGGTCGTAGCTGAATTACATTCGGGAAAAATCTACCAGCTCGCGCCGACGGGGCAGGTATCGGAAAAAATCCTGGCGCCTGCAGGAGGCCAAGAGTAATGACAGCGGTCGCAATGACGATAGCCGGTAGCGATTCCGGCGGCGGGGCAGGCATCCAGGCGGACCTTAAGACATTTGCTGCTCTGGGTGTATTCGGTACGAGCGCCATTACTGCCATCACGGCGCAGAATACCGTCGGGGTCGATGCCGTCGAAGTCCTCTCTCCCGATATTGTTACGGCGCAAATCAAGAGTGTAATCACGGATATGCCGGTCGCCGCTGCAAAGACCGGTATGCTGGCCAACGCAGCCATCATCGATGCAGTTGCAAAGTCAGTTAAAGAACATCATCTCGCCCAGCTCGTAGTGGATACCGTTATGGTTTCCAAGAGCGGCCACCGACTGCTGGCACCGGAAGCCGAAGCGGCAATGCGCAGTGTGCTCTTGCCGGTTGCATTCGTGATCACTCCCAATATTCCCGAAGCTGAAGTGCTCACAGGAATGAAGATTACTAATTATGAAGACATGAAATCTGCAGCCGACAAACTGCATTCATTGGGAGCGATGAACGTGCTGCTGAAAGGCGGCCACTTGAACGGCGCAGAGTCGCCTGATCTGCTCTTTGATGGCAAAAATTTCCGTGAGTTCAACGCCCAGCGCGTAGTGACAAATTCAACGCATGGCACCGGTTGTACGCTGTCCGCAGCGATAACTGCCTACCTTGCGCTTGGCGAAAGCCTCACCGAAGCCTGCCGCAAAGCAAAGGACTACCTGACAGGTGCCCTGCAGCACGCCCAGCCGATCGGTCACGGCCATGGGCCGGTGAATCATTTTTGGGCCCACCCCACCCCCTAACCCCTCCCCATTACATGGAGAGGGGGCATGGCGGGCCAAACTCTCATAACAAATCCTCTCCACGTCAGTGGGGAGGGTCGGCCAAAGGCCGGGGAGGGGTCAATTGCGGATCTGAAAATCGTAGGTAATAATTTTACCGTCCCGCTCGAGCTCAATTTTCACTTCCGGCGCGGTGCGGATTGCCTTCCAGAGATCGAGCATGCGTTCGGTGTCGTTCAGGCCATAGCCATTGACTTTGCGGATGATGTCTCCGCTCTTAGCGCCCAGCTTGGCAAAGACATGGTCGTCGTTGACGCGCGCAATCTTGTAGCCTTCAATCTTGCCATTGACCAGGTATGGGCCAAACTGAGCGCCTTCGTAAATTTTTGCGGGATTGCCCAGAATGTTTTTGTTCACTTCTTCGCGTGAAATAATCTTCTGTATCACGGTTCCCTGTGCAGGGCCGGCCTGCTGTGCTGCCGGTTGAGCGGCGGCCTGTTGCGCCAGGTCTGCCGTAGATTCCCCGATCTTGAGTTTATAACGACTTTGGTTCAGACGAATCCAAATATGCTCCTGTGCTATCGACACGATGGTGGCCGACTGAACCGTGCACTCGCATTCCTTACGGCGGCAGTAGGCAGAAGCCATGCAGTATTCCCGAATACTCTCGCCCTGTACTTCAATCAGCGCCCGGGCAAATTCTGCATTTCCTTCGAGCGTCGCCGTCAATTTGAACGGTTTGGCCGGCTGTTCGACTGCAGCTGCCGCTCCGGGTGTAGCAGCGCCTTCGCCTGCCCGCTGAAACAGCGCTCCGCCGACAGTGATGGTCGGATCAGAGAAAAGTTGCTCGCTACTCGTATTCTGTTGTGACGCGGCGCGGGGCGGCGGCAGGGGAGTTCCCTTGGCTACCAGATAAAGCGCGACAGAGTGACTGACACGGGCGAGAGAAAAAGCGAGCAGAACTGCTGCCCCTGAGTACCACCAGGTGCGACTGTAGCGGATGCGGGAGCCGAGGCCTAATGCTACTTCGCGCAGCTGCTGCGCGCGCCGTTTCAGCTCCTGCGAGTCAATATTGCGCAGTTCCGCAAGCGCCATGGGGGGAGTATATAGTAGTCGCGCTCACCGCGACTACTATATTCATGCTTTTACTTCTGGCCTTCTGAGTATTTTTTGAGTTGTTTTGCGTATTCGCGAGCTTCGGCCTTCTCTTTCTTGTCCATTTCGTCGAAGTCAACATCTGCGCCGTCAAAGTGGACGTCGTACATGTCGGTCAGGACCTTAACTGCGTCAAAGAAAATCACCACTTTTTCAGTATTGGCACTCGGTCTGGAGCGCAACACCAGTTTGGTCAGGATCAGGTTCTTGGTCTGCGGGTAAGTGTCTATGTCCTGCGGCACGTTTTCGGGTACCTTTGCCGTGAGCGGGCGCCAGCCGACGAAGTTTACCGAGCCCATTTTCAGAACGTGGGTTGAGCCTTTCCAGTCCTGTACCCAGGCTTCGAGCGTGTAGTCGTTGCCGCGACCCAACACCCAGACAGAGAGCGCTTTTACCTTGCCTGGAAGTTTCAAGCCGCTGATTTCCTGTACCTTTGGCTTGTTGTTGTGGTCGAGTTCATCGAGCACCCGATAAACCTTCTTTGAGGGCGGCGGGGTCAGGGCTACGACATTGTTGCCCGGATAGATGAACTTGAAGCGAACGCCGAGGCATTTTTTGTTTGTTTCGTCGTAAGCGAGGTTTTGCGGACGGCAGGGTTTGTTCGCTTCACCCTTGATACCCACCTCGGGTGAGTTCCATTTTTCGCCCTGCATGGGCGCGCCCTTATCATCAACGACCGCAGGTATAGCTTCCGGGTCGCCCGGCGTAACTGTAGCCGTCCAGGCTTCGGACTCGAATCCTTCTACCTGTATCGAGCGAATTTCCGACCCATCGACATCGTCGCCGTTGAGCGTCTTGATTGTACTTGCGCCTTTAAGCGCGTTGAACGAATAGAGCAGCGGAATTGCCGCAAGAAAAGTGTATTTTACTGCGTTATGCATGGTGATCCTCCCTGATCTTACCAGTTATCCTTGATCTTGCTGCCAGGATATTCTGCATCGCTCATATCCGTTTTCACGCGCAGATCGTCTATGTAGAAGTAGAAGTCACCCCAGGTTTCGTGCGGATCGCACTCCACATAGAGAGAGACAAAGTGCAGGTTCTTATCGAGCAGCGCATGGCGCGTGCTCTGTGGCAGCCAACCCGGAACCGTCACGGTGTGCTTGCGCCAGCCGAAGTAGTCGAGCTTACCGAGCTTCAGCTTATGCAGATTTCCTTTGTAGTCGCGCAGCTTGATGAAGAGGGTATGGCGGAAGTTGCGACCAAGTACCCATACCGAGAATTGCCGACCCAGACCCTTGATCAGGTACTCGTGCGGGGGCTTGATCTCCACACGGTCAAAACCTCTTTCCTTGAAAAAGGTCTTAACACCGAGCACGTTGTTGGCCGTTTTGGGGTCTGTCAGGCCATCTTTAAAACGTGCTTTTTCTTCTTCAGAGAGTTCCTTAGGATTAAAGACATCTTCAATGGGGCCCAGCTGGATTGTCTTACGAACCTTTGTGATTCCCAGAGGCGTGGTAGAGAACGCGCGCCAGTCTTCTGCCGACTCAAAGTCGTTTAAGAGCACGTCCTGCACATCTGCCTTTTTTTGCGCTTTCACGCTCGCCGCATCCTGTGCGAGCAGCGACGCGCCGACGAATGCAACAGCCGCAGCCGTCACAAGCAGTAACTTCTTACCACTGCCTGCAGCCCGTGGTGATTCATACCGAACCATAAGTTCCCCCATTCCTTTGCCTAACGGGCTATTTATTTATGCCCTGAAAAGCCTTTTATACTGTAACTACTATCGGAAGCCAGCACACTTTTCTTTAAACCATGCATCGAAAATTACCGGCGTTTAGTCCAGGACTGCGTGCCGCCAGCCATAACGGTCGTGGCGTAGCTTCCAGATGAAGCCGTCAATAATGTAATGCGTAACTTGTGGTACTGACAAAAGCGGTACGAGCAGGCGCAACCAGGGTGAACTCGCATCCAGATCGCCCAAGGTCGCGTGAAAGATTCCGAAAAAACCAGCGTGTTCCGGCTCATGCCAGACCCAGACATTCCAAAATCCTTCTTCTATGTATGCGATCACAAGCAACAGGCCGAGAAAGAATGCGACATAACGTGGCCGAAAGATGCACTTCTGTAGGGGTAGGTTTAAACCTGCCCCTACAAAGGCGGACGAACCATATTTTTTATTACCCCAAATCCACACAAGCGCCATGTACGGAATACCATGTGACATAACATTGATCGCGGTGAAGGCAAGATCCGAATTGCAGTGTACAATGCCGACGTACCAGCTCAGGAAAGTACCCAGGATGATCAGATTGCGGGGCAGGTTAATTGGCGCTGCCTCGGGCAAACCAGCGCTGGAATTCCATAACAGGCGGAGTTTGCCCCGTGCAGCTGTGGAATTCCATAACAAGAATAACTCCTTCAATAAGTAGAGCGCCAGTACCGCAAAATAGAAACCGCGAGCCAAAGTCGCTCCTGCCTCCGAGGAAAAGTAGGCAAAGTCGCCCCGCATAAACCAATGGAAATTCTTCTGACCTTGCAGGTGCCAAAGAAGAATTGGACCAAAGGTGGCCGTGTAAATCGCCAGCGTGTCGATATGACGCAACACGGGGGAGTGATTCTCGTTACGCGAATAGACCCGCATGAAGCCATACTGCTGCCGCGCGAAGTGAAACACTGCAAGGTAGGCCATGACGCGCCAGAAGACCATTGCGCCTGCGGCATAGAGCAGCATGGAAACTACGAGCACTGCGAACGGCAGCAGATAAAGCAGCACGGCGTGCTGCTGTCGGGTTTCCGGGTCAAAATACGTGCGGTAGAGAGTACTGTAAACGTGCGATACATCCACACCCATCACGAGTATCGCCCAGCTCACCACGGTCATCGAGTCGGGTGGAGTGAAGGTTTCCGGAAAGGCAAGAATTGCAGAGACGACGAAAAAGGGTACGCCCAAAATAAAAAGCCCGTCAACCAACGGGCTCATGATCCAGGGTTGTGAATGCTTCATTAAATTTTGGCGCTTAGCGCCAAAACATAATCAATTCAAAGTGTCGCATTTCGCGCCACCAATCATGCGCACCTGGATCTTTTTCACGGCGCCGTCAGGAATAGCGCGCCACTTGGCTTCAGGGTACGAGCAGTTATGTTTCTTGTCTGGTTTCTTTACCTGCGCCAGTACAAGGTTAAACGTTTCGCTGCGGCCGCTTTCGCGCTCGCAACCCAGGCAGTTTCCCGTGCGAATATTTACCGCAGGCCAGACTACCGCATCGTTCAGGCCGCCCTTTGCAGTGATGTCTCGCTCATAGCTCCAGCGGTTCACTTTGTAGTAGCACTTTTCGCCGTACACTGGAACATCTTTGTACTTAGTCTTGCACCGGCGCTCTTTCTTAAAAGTGCCATCGCCCTTATCGACGCGCACCATGTCGCACGTTTCGCCGTCAGCCACCTTATCGTATGAGCGCACTTCACGCTTGCTCACAACCATGTACGCGTCGAAAGGCTTCGCATCACACCACGAACTCTCCGAGCGCGCCTTGTAAGCCTCGATCTTTACGGATCGCTCCCAATTATGGCTTTCGACCCTGACATCTACTGAGCGCGAAATGAAAAATCCCGCGATGAGCGCGACGACTGCTGCCCCGGCAACGCCTCCGATGATGTACCACTTTTTCTTGTTCGGCGCACTCTGCTCTTCGGGTGGGGTCGAAGCCGCGCCGGTGAGGCCAGCCTTCTGCGCTTCGAAATCCTTCCTGGCTTCGGCTTTTGAGTCTGCGGCAAATGCTGTACCTTCAGCAACCGTCTGCTCAGAACGCAGCGAGACCGTTCTTGCATCTTTCATCGGCGAACCGCACTGCGTACAGAATTCGGCCTTTGCCGCATTGGGAGTTCCGCAGTTACCGCATTTCTTGTCGGCGCCTGTGTATTCATGATCCTGAACCGCGATCGCTTCTTCGTCAGAAGGAAAATAGCGCGCTGTCGCATCCTGCGCCGCGCCGCAGCTCGGACAAAACTTGTGCGTCAAGCCCAGAAGCTTTTTCGTGCCGCAGTACTTGCAGTCCCACAGCATCTGGTAGGTTCCGGCCTCTTCGACGCGGTCATAGCCTGGCGCTGGTGTGGGAGCTCCCCCTGTGCCCTGCGCGGGGTTCGTGTTTTCGGGATTGTTCTGCGGTTCATTCGCCATAGTCATGGGGTGCCACACTCTCTCGGGATGTCAATAACTTACGGTTAAAATGCACAGGTTGCGTTTGTTGTTGGCACATGGCGGCGATGAAAGTACCGGGACCAAAATTAGAAAGACGCAGTGTGCTGACTCTCTGCATTCAACCATGCGCTGGCTATTCGCGGTTCTCATTCTCGCCTCGCATTTGCATGGCTGGGGCCTGCGCGGTCATCGCGTGGTGGGTCGTATCGCTGAGAATCACCTGAATTCCGCCGCGCGGAAAATGGTTGAACAGCTTCTTGCGGGGAGCACCCTTGCCCGCGTGGCCAATGAAGCAGATCATTTGCGCTCCCGCACTGCCTGGGCCTGCGCTGCGCCGCTGCACTATGCGAGCGTCGAAGACGGCGAAATCTACCAGTCCTCGCGCAAAAGTCCCAAAGGAGACATCGTGCAGGCTCTGGTCTATTTTGAAACGCAGCTTCGTGATAAAGAAACCCCACTGGAGCGACGCGTGCTTGCTCTCAAGTGGCTCGTGCACCTCGTGGGTGATCTGCACCAGCCGCTGCATATCGGCCGCAGCTGCGATCGCGGCGGCAACTCGGTCGAAGTGCTGTGGTTCGATAAGAAATCCAATTTGCACAAAGTGTGGGATTCTGAATTCATTAACGACGAAGAACTGAGCTACACCGAGTACGCTGACTTTCTCGACAAAGAACAGGCAGCCTCTGGCGTGGCGGCGGGCAGTTACTCTGACTGGGCGGACGAGGCGCCGATTGTGCGGGCAGAGATTTACACCTGCCACGGTAAAGACGGCTGCTGCGCGGCGGGCAAAGGCTGCCGCGACGACAGCAAGGCATTCGGCAGCTGTGACGAAACGCAACCTTTCGTCCCGCGCCTGGGCTATACCTATGCAGAAAAAAACCGCAAGCTGATGGAGCGCCAGCTCTACCGCGCAGGATTGCGCCTCGCGGCCGTGCTCAATGCCGTAGCTGATGGTTCACCGTCGGCTTCGGAAAAGCTCGCACAGCGGATTGCGGCGGAGCGCAAGGGTAAACCTGATCCGGTTGGCCAGTGTGTCGATGCCGTGACGCAAAAGCAATAGCGCATGGCGAACCGTCTCGACATTCGCGCCATTCTCGCACAGCAGAGCGAAGTACCGCTGATTGACGTTCGTTCCGAAGGTGAGTTTGCACAAGGCCATATACCCGGCGCCATTTCGCTGCCACTCTTCAACAATGCAGAGCGCGCGGAGATTGGCACTCTCTACAAACAAGAGGGCCAACAGCCCGCAATTCTGCGCGGGCTGGGTATCGTTGGTCCGAAAATGCAGACACTCGCAGAAGCAGGTCTTGCGCATGCCCGCAATGGCCGCATCGCAGTTACCTGCTGGCGTGGTGGTATGCGCTCCGCCTCGGTTGCCTGGCTTTTTGAAAAGGTGGGATTGCAGGTCGATACGCTCATCGGCGGCTACAAGGCATATCGCCGCCACTGCTATACGCTCTTTGCGACCCCGTGGAAAATGACCGTGATCGGCGGCAAGACGGGTACACGCAAGACGGAGATTTTGCGCAAGGCTGCCGAGCGCGGTATGCAGATTGTCGATCTCGAGGACTACGCGAACCACCGCGGATCGGCCTTTGGCTACATGGCGTCAAAGAATCAGCCAGCCGAGGCACGCGATGGCCAACCCACGCAGGAGCATTTTGAGAATCTGCTCGGCTATGCACTTGCGCGCTGTGATGCAAACAAGCCGCTTCTGGTCGAGGACGAAAGTCGTCTCATCGGACGCATGCATATTCCCGACGCATTTTGGAAACAGATGCGCGCAGCGCCTGTAATCGTGGTCGAAGCGCCGCTCGAAGAGCGGGTAAAGTATCTGACCGAAAGTTATGATTTCCCGAAAGATCGGTTGCGCGAGAGCCTGGGGGCAATTCGCAAACGCCTGGGTGATGAACGCTACCGCCATGCGCTCGTGGCGCTTAACGAAGGCCGCATGGACGAAGTCTGTCGCATCACGCTCGACTACTACGACCGGGCGTATAGCTTTGGTCTGTCGAAGCGTGACCCGGCGAGTCTGACCCACGTGGCAGGCACGGAGATTGATAGTTATTTGCGCACTGTCATGGGTTGACGAAGTTAACCCATGACAGTGCGCCTCACCCAATTTAGCCATGGCGCAGGTTGTGGCTGCAAAATTTCGCCCGGCGTGCTCGGCGACATTCTCAAAGATAATCTCGCGCACCCGTCGGCAAACCTGCTGGTCGGCAACTCAGACCGCGACGATGCAGCGGCGTACCTGCTGGATGACGGCCAGGTGCTGCTTTCCACCACAGACTTCTTTATGCCAATAGTCGATGACGCATCAGAGTTCGGGCGTATCGCTGCTGCTAACGCGATCTCGGACATCTACGCGATGGGCGGTCGGCCAATCATGGCTCTGGCGATTTTGGGCTGGCCCATCGACAAACTCCCCGCTGAGCTGGCAGGTGAAGTCATGCGCGGAGCGCGCGCAATCGCGGCAGAATGCGGCATCACGATTGCCGGTGGTCACAGCATTGATGCTCCCGAACCGATCTTCGGCCTTTCGGTCAATGGCCTTGTTCCCGCCGCTAACCTGCGCCGCAACAGTACAGTTGAGGCGAATGATATCCTGATTCTGACAAAACCCCTCGGTATTGGCATTCACACGACTGCCATGAAGCGCGGCGCGCTCAAGGCAGAGCATGAGGGGCTCGCGGTGCGCGAGATGCTCACCGTGAACAAGATCGGTGCCCGGCTGGCGGAGCTTAAGGGTGTGCATGCCATTACTGATGTTACGGGCTTTGGTCTCGCGGGGCACCTGCTCGAAATGATTTCGCCGCGCGGCCTCGGCGCCACGGTTGAATTTTCCGCACTACCGCAGCTGCCTGGCCTCGAGGCCTACATTGCCGCAGGCGTAATTCCCGGAGGCACCAAACGTAACCACCAGAGCTTTGGCAGTCGTGTGCACGGCATCGAAGATCCGCTGCGGCAGGCAATCGTCTGCGATCCGCAAACCTCCGGTGGTCTGCTGGTGGCTGTGACTGAACGTGCCTTACCCGAGGTAAAGGCGCTCTTCAGCGATGCGGGCATGGCCGAGCGCTTGCACGTTGTGGGGCGGGTGACAGAAGGTGAGTCGTTCGTGGACGTCCGTTAGCCGGGTAGCTCAGACTGGGTGAAAAATCCGGCAATTCCTGCCGTATGACTAAAATGGATATATCTGCCGTAAAGTATTGACAATTCAGTATTTCTATCCAAATTTGTCATATGCGGTATTTGTCCGATGCTATCGCTGAAGATCTGCCCGAGCGTATGGTGTTTCTGGGTGGGCCGCGCCAATGCGGCAAGACCACGCTCGCGAAAGCCATAGTTGCAGAATCAGACCACGGCAAATACTACAACTGGGATAACCGGCAGGACCGCCGGCACATCCTCGACGCCACCTGGCCGATGGATACCGACCTGATCGTCTTTGACGAAATTCACAAATACCGCCAGTGGAAATCCCTCATCAAAGGTTACTGGGATAACCGCCCCAAAAACCTCCAGATGTTTGCTACCGGTAGCGCACGGCTCGACATTTACCGTCGCGGCGGCGACTCCCTGCTGGGGCGTTACCACTACTACCGGCTGCACCCGTTTTCGGCGGCAGAGCTGGCAGGCTCAGTCAAGAAATTTCCTTACGCAAAAACTCCCCCGCGTCTTGACTTCTCAAAGAAAACGAAAGACATTCCAAAGCTACTGAAGTTTGGCGGCTTTCCTGAGCCGCTCTTTCGCGGCGAAGAGCGTTTTCTGCGCCGCTGGCAGAAAGAGCGATTCGAGCGCGTGTTTCGCGAAGATATCCGTTCGTGGGAGCTCGTGCAAGACCTCGCACAGCTCGAGCTTTTGGCTGACCTGCTGCCTGCGCGCGTCGGTGCACCGCTGTCGATGGCCTCGCTCACCAAAGACATTGCGACCACGCCGAAGTCGATCAAGCTTTGGCTCGAGGTCTTAAGCCGCAACTATTTTGCTTTCAGCGTCATGCCCTGGTATGCCCGGCTCGAACGCGCGCTCAAGAAAGAAGCCAAGTTATTTCTCTGGGATTACAGCGTCATCGAAGATGTCGGCGCACGTTTCGAGAATATGGTCGCCT
>CAYOZO010000032.1:0-25690 GCA_964408405.1 uncultured Turneriella sp. | reverse complement strand
GCGAACCCACCCATGTACGGATGCCTTTTTCGGCCAGCTTGCGCAGGTAAGGCGAATCATTTTGGTCTGAAGCAGTGACAGCAGCGCCCATCCGCCTGGCCAGTAGCGCCAGCCCGCTCATGCCGACGCCTCCTGCGCCGATAATGTGAATGGTATCTGGAATCAAGGCTTAGCCGCCGGGCAACTACTGCCACGGCTCCAGTATGCAGCCGTAGCGGTCGCCCGTGTAACGCGCAGTCATCGTGACAAAGAGACCTTTTGCGGTGACGGTCCGCTTCTCTTTATCCAGCGCAAATGATTGCAGCGGAACCCATTGCCGAGCGAAATTGTGACACTGCTCTTCGGTGCCTTCTGTCACAAAGTAACAGGAGCAAAACTCCTTGCTGTAAAAAGCAGATATGATACTGGGAAATGCCGCAACATGTTGGTAATTGACTGCAAGAAAGATAATTACTCCGGCAATGGCAACTGCCAGCGCCTGCAGAATTCGCTTTCCGATCTTTCGCATCATGGTGTCCTCTCAAGAATATTCTTCAGCAGACCCAGGTATCGGTTCTTGCTGAAAGAGCCGTCCCGGTCGTCGGCAAGTCTAACCGCAACCATGTCCAGCGAAGGTATCACGTAAACCGACTGTCCCCAATGTCCGAGTGCTGCGAATGTGTCAGCAGGTGCATCCGGCCAGGGCGGCTGTTGACCGCGTTCGGGTATGCCGACGTTGATATACCACTGTGCCCCAGGGTTATCCTTTGCATCTTCGGGATTCAGTTCAGTCGTGTAATATGCAGGGGCCATCGTCGTCGTGTAGCGCACCCACTTTTCGGGTAAGATCCGCCGGCCCTGCCACATGCCGTCGTGCAGGTACAGATAGCCAAACCGGGCCAGATCACGCGCTGTCGTGTAGAGGTATGAAGAGCCCACCGGCGTCCCTGCGCCATCGCGCTCCAGCGTAGTGTAGCGCATGCCAATCGATTTGAAGAGACGGTTAAAGATCAGATCTTCAAACTTGTCGCTCTCCTGCCCTGAGCCAGTGGGGGAGTTATACACGTTACGCACCAGCGCCGTCAGGATGTTACTCGTGCCGCTCGAATAATACCAATGCGTGCCCGGTGGATAGACGAGATCCTGTGCCGCTGCGAAGGCTGCCATGTCGTTGCGACCCCGCGTGTAGAGCATAGCGACGACAGATGACTTGAGCGGCGAGCTCTCATAGCCTTCTGACCAATACAGCCCGGAACTCATGCGCAACAAGTGGTCAATAAGAATGGCGTCCTTGCCAGAAGCAGACAGCGCCGGGTAGTATTTGGCCGCATTGTCCTCAATGCGCAGCTTGCCGTCTGCCACGGCCATGCCAACCAGCGTATTGACGAAACTTTTTGTAACTGACCATACGAGGTGTTTGCGGTTGCGGTGAAAATCACGCGCATACCGTTCAAAAACTATGTTCCCGCCGCGCACAATCACAACGGCATCTGTACGAATACCTTGGCGCGTCTTTTCGTCGAGTTTTTCAGGAAACAGATACTGCTCGAGATTGCGTAGTTTTTCCCGGTTAATGCCCGCCTTTTCTGGCGAGATTTCGCTCCATTCGGCACCAGGATACACGTTCGTACGCGCCTGCTGCTCGAAATTTGCCGGCAAGGCCTCGCGCGGCTCGACTGGTGGTAATGTCTTCCTGCCGCAAGAGCCTAATGCCCCGGCCAGGATTAAAAGCATGAAACTGCGGTTCACGGTGTCAGGTTCCATTGCCGCATCGAAACTGCAATTTCATTTGCAAAATGGAAGCAGGATGGGGTGCGGGCGCGTTTTGGGGCTTTAAGATCCCTGGCGCATCTTTGCGGTCATAGCTTGCGTCGCGGGTGTGTGACGGACTGGGATTTTGAGAGACAAATTTCAGCCGCTGGCGGATATAATTGGCGGGATCTCGCTGGCAAAAAGCTGTTTTTTGGTCAAAATGCGGTACTCCTGCCGGTAGGCCAGGCCCCCGGGCGCATTGAGCTCCGTTTTGCATTGGTAAGTAACAAAAATTTCCGGCCGGGGATTTTTCCGCTCCTTATAGCGCGCCCGCCAATACTTCAAATTCCGCTGCGCAAACGCACAACCCGGCATCGGCTCGCGCAAAAGCTCCTCCATGAACCGCGGCATAAAATAACGAATCGCAAAATCCAGCATGCGCGAGACAGCCTCCCCCGAATGCAGAGCCCGCTCGTGGAGAGCCGCATAGAGCACACGGTTGACATACCAGGGAACGCGCACGTACCTTATGCCTGCGATCGAGGCATTCTTGCGCCTCAGGCTGGCAGATTTCTTCTTCCGGCCGCGCCAGTGCCGCAGATAGACCTTTGCCAGGCGCTGCAGGAGCTCGGATTCAGACCAAACTATGCCGTTGCGCGCGAGGATTAGGAGCGCGGCCTTGAGCCGGCGCTTCGATCCAGGCCGGAGCGAGACTGAGGTGAGGTAGTATTTGTCAGCGAAGATTTCTTGCATTCTATATATTAAATACCAGAAAATCGCGAAATTTTCTCACAATTTTTGATTTTTTTGGTAAGTACCAAAAAATTTTGAGAAAGGTCGCATACTGGGCTACTCCAGCAAATCTCTCCCTGATCACTGCCTGTCGCATCGTTGTTCCTTCAAGGCGAAAGAATGCAAAACTCGCCCAGGTTCTGCATAGTGCTCATCATCCTGCGGTCTTTTGAGATAATATCTCAATCCCAATGCATGACCGCGTTCGCGTTCAAGCCCTTCTGCAGCAGTCGCCTGACGCGCGAGAGCTCGCTCTGTTAGCGAACTTCTGGTATCAATCCGACATTGGCTTGGGCGTTATGCCACTATATGCGTTCCAGCTCTGCAATCAGTCTGTCCACCGGCGATTCGGCGCGCGGTGCTGCACTGATTTTGGGTTTGCTGCCCGCTGGTACATTGCTGGTTTGCTTGGGCCAGTTGAGGCGACGACTTGCCCGGGCAATGATCCGTAAACGATAGCCATACCGATCAAGAATCTTCTGCTCGAGAACCACGGATAATAGCGCAATTTCATTCGCAAATGTATTATGATCGCAATGGACCAACAGGCTGCCGCCTTTTACCCCTGCCGGCTGCGAATGCTGCGCCAGCAGAGGATTAACCAATTCGGTCCAGTCATCGCGAAATCGTGCGAGCAGGTATTCCTGCTCGGCCTGTTCTGCCTGTGCAGGGTGAATGAGGCGAAGCATCTCGATCCAGTCACGATTGCGCAGACGCTCCGCCTGCCGCTCGAGCTCGTCTTTGGCGGCGCTGCGACGGAAGAGTGGGCGAAGCGGGCGCATGACAAGCTCAGTCGGCTACTGGGCCACGCCATGGGGCTTCAGCAGGAACCTGCGGGTGTACTGCTTTTCGGTATTAGCGGGCTTCAGCGGCAGCGCGTGATGGCGCACCTCGGTAAAAAGCGGCACCATGTCCGCATAGTGTTCAGACTCGGGATTACCTGAAACTCCCATGTGCACCATCAGCTGCGCCGGTTCATCGGCTGAAAAATCGACGATGAAACGCATTGCTGGTATGAGCCAGACATTGTGCGAGTCGCCCCAGAGGTTGCCCGCCTGGTTAAGCGTATGCAGGTCGCCGCCCGCGGCATACGGGCCGCGGTTGAGGTAAAACGAGAGATAACCTGCTTTTTTCGTGAACTGGTGCCGCCAGTAGTACTCGTGGATCTTACCCCATGCCCATTTGTCGCGCGTTTTGCCCATCTGTTTTTCACATTCTTCAATCGCACTGGCAAGTGCCGATGCAAAAATCATCGCCTTGGTTTCCTGTTTTTCTGGTGTCTGCGTGTTATCCCAAAACGGGCTGTCAGCGCGCGAGAGCAGGTGGTCCTGTATTGCATTGTAGGAGCGTTTGTTGATTCCCTGAAAATTTTCCCACAGCGGAGAACCATGGCCGCCCAATTCATCCGCAAAGGTTAGCACTGCCATCGCAGAAACAAAATTTTCATAAACCGCAGCCGCTGCGGATTCTTTATCCAGGCTGCCGTCGAAATCTTTTAACAGCGCGAGTGCTTCTTCTGCACGGCTTTTTTCGGCGGGTGGCAGCAGGTTAATCGCGGCTTTAAGCTCGGCAGAAAATTCGCGTGAAAACAAGAGCTCCTTCGCTTTGCGCGCGGTGTGCGAAACCACGTCGCCCTGGAATCTTGCCATATCTTCAGCCGTGTGCTGTTTGCCGGCCGCAAGAAGTTCTTTCGCGCGATCGGCACGGTCGGAGCCATACCACGATGAAGAAACCCAGAGTTCGCTGGAGTCATCCCAGATGCGGTGGTTCGCGGTTGTCCAGTAGCCTTCTTTGGGGTTCAGTACTGAAGGATTTTCGCTGGGTGCATAATAGCCCTGCCACTCATTTTCACCAGTCCAGCCGATGCGCGGGAAAAGACCGCTTGTGCCGTTACGCGCCGGGTATCGGCCCGTCGCGAGCCAGCCGATGTTCTTTTCATCGGCGTACACCACATTGAGATAGATGCCCGTCACCTTATCGAGCGCCGTGCGTGCGTCGCGCATGTTCTTCGCAGAGGCCATGGCGAAAATTCCTTCGAGCGTAGTCTCGCTCGCGCCGACCGAAGTCTTGTATGCAAGGCCGTAATCACTGCGCAGGCTGATGGCGAGGTGCTTATCGGGAAACGCATTCAGCAGCGCTTCGTTCAGTAACACCCCGTGGCGTGTGCGCACCTTCCTGAACTTACGCGGCGTTGACCAGCGTACCTGAATCTCCTCTTCGCTGCTATTCGCGTCGAGCCATTGCCCCTTATACAAATACTGTAGTTTACCGTTCTGTTCACGCAGCTGTTCGAGAAAGATGTCCTGGTTATCAGCCATGACCATCGTCGCTCCCCAGGCGATGGTGCCGTTGGTGCCCAACGCAATAACCGGCGTACCCGGCAGAGCCACCCCAGCAGCGCGGTACTCGGGGCATTCGAGGTTCATCATGTACCACATCGCTGGCACTGAAATCTGCAGGTGGGTATCGTTTGCGAGCAATGACTTGCCATTCTTCGCACGGCTGGGGGCAACGATCCAGTTGTTTGAGGCCGGTAGCGAAGGTATCAGCGCCTGCCAGCGTGAGGCCGCATCGTTCAGCAGAGCGCCTAGTACCGGTTCGTTGGCCGATATCTTCTTCCAATCGAGGTCTTTTAGCTCAGCCGCTTCTTCGAAAGGCAGCGGTTCGTCAGGGTAAATCGGAAATAGCCATGCCGCCTTCTCGACTCCCAGCTTTGCAGCGAACTTCAGGAAGGTGAGCTCCTCAATGTGATTGCTTGCCAGCAAAAATGAGAACAATTGGTACAGCGCGAGCGAATCCTGTGGCTGCCATTCTTCGGCGGCAATCGAAAGAATAAGGTACTCAGCCTGTGTCTTCGGGTACGCGCGCCGCTTCGCATTCACGCCCGCAGAATAAGCTTTCAGCATGTCTTGCATCTTCGGAGACAGGCGCTCAAAGTTTTGGCGCGTCAGCTCGGCAAAAGACAGCGACCGCATATACATATCGACGCCGACGGTCTCTTTACCGAGCACTTCAGAAAGGCGGCCATAAGCCATGCGCTTCAGAAATTCGATCTGGAAATCACGATCTGACGCCATCGCAAAACCAGCACCGAAGGCCATATCGTTCAGGTTTGTCGCCTTGATTTGCGGCACGCCCAGACTATCACGGCGGATTTCAACCTCTGCCGTGAGCCCCTGCACCGTGAGCAGACCTTCTTCTGGTACGAGGCTGCCAGTTAGCCGCGCACGCAGCCAGATGTAGCTGCCAGCAACAAGGATAATAAGTAAAAGAGCTGCCCAAAAGCCGTAACGCCGCCGCGGGCGAATAATTTCCGCCGAAGGCGTGCTTTTTGCCGGTGCCGCATCGCGCTTTTCGTCTTCGCTGGCCTGTGTCGCTTCAAACAGCGCGGTCAGCTCGGCTTCAGACGTGGGGTCACCCTGTTTCAGTTTCGCCGACGTGGACAGCGCAGCGTTCTTGCCAGTGGAAGATTTCTTCTTTGCCGGAGTGCTTTTCTTACTGGCAGGTTTTCTTGCTGCTTTCTTGCGCGCCATCAAAGGGAGTGCGTAACCAAAAGTCAGACTGGCAACTCAATTTCAAATGCCACGAGATCCGTCGCCTTACCCTCGCCGCTCAGAAAATTCTGCATCGTCGTGCACCTTATCTTGCCATGGTGCATATAGACGATCTTATCGACCAGGGTGAGACCCAGTCCATACTCGAGCGTGCGGTACTGCTCGCGCACAACGCGCGAAATCCGAAAAAAAGGCTCAAATACCAGCTTGCGGTATTCTTCGGGAATTCCCTGCACGTAATCGGAGTCAGTACGCAGCGGCTCGTTGAGAACAGTGATGAGTACCCTGGTAAACTTGTATTCGATCAGCACCGTGATGGTCGATTCATCCTCGGAGAATTTGAGAGCATTGATCAGAAGTTCGCGCAGTGCTTTGCGCATGAACTCCCAGTTCATTTTCAGTATTTCGCCTGAGAAGCGCGGCGGCAGCTCACTGAGAATCACCATGTGGCGGCGCATTTCAATGACTGGATTCAGCTCAAATATCAGGTCGCTGACAATCTTATGGAATTCACCGAGCGAGACATCGTGCAGTACAAGATCCTGCGAGACAAGCAGGTGAAGTTCCGAAAACATTTCGATCATCGCGTTTACGGCGTCCTGGTTATCGTAGATCAGATCGAGAATATCTTTTGGAACCAGATAATGCTGCTTGTCTTCGGTGAGCTGAGCTCCGGCGAGCATAGATACGAGCGTAGTCAACGAACCTACGCCGCGGCCCTGAGAGAAAGAAGTGAACATATTACCAAAGAGTGCGCGCGCAAACTTGTCGTTCTGCCGGCGCACAAGCTGGTCGGCGATCTGTCGGCTCGCGAGCCGCTTTTCGTAGTATTCTGCGCGCTCGCGCTCGGCGAGGCGCGCCATGGCTTCTGATTGCGACCGGGCAAACGCGCGGCCAACAACCTCTTCGAGTTCAGCGCTCTGCACCGGCTTCAGCAGGTAGTCGTAAGCACCCAATCGCATAGTCTCTATCACGCTGCCAATCGCCGAGTCGCCGGTCAGCATGACGACAACAGGGGGGTGTGGCGTTTCCTTAAGGCTTTTCAGGACATCGACGCCGGAGAGCTCACCCGGCAGGTTCAGGTCGCACAGCACAACCTCGTGGCCTACTTTATGGAATGCATCCAATGCATCCTTGGCGCTCCCAACCACCGTCAGCGAATAAGGCAGAGAAGAGAGCATACGCTCTATGAGCGCCTGCTGCACGGGATCATCTTCAACGAGGAGCAGAGGTTTTTTCTTCAGCATAGCCGGCTGCTATTGCTTAATGTCGGCAGAATGGGGGGATATTCTGTATCGGGGAGTACAGAATGCAGCACACATGAGCTCCCCCTAAAGAGAAGCTGCCGGTAGCGAATGCTAGACGATATGGATATCGACGCGCTTACCGCCGACACCGCCGGCGTTTTGCAGCTCGATTTCGTACTTGCCGACCGAAAGTTGTGAGAACCAGGCAAAGTCGTCGCGCAGCGGCATAGACTGCAGCAACCTGCCCTGGCGGCGCAGATTGATAAACTTTGGCCTCGGCCGGTAATTTTGGAGCTTTACGGTGAGCATCACGGTATCGACGCCATCTTTGACCACCTGGTACACCAGGTCGCCCTGGTTCGCTTCGCTGGTCATGAACTGCAGGGCGCCGGTAGGAGTACCCACTTGCCCCGCAGTCTGGTCGCCGAACGAGCGCACGGCGACCATGTCATCGGCATTAGTAAGATTATAGAGCTCTCGTATATGGCCGGCAATCAGGCGCAGGCCGTCGCGCAGGCGAATGACAATGGTTGACTCGCCTTCCTGCGGAGCTTCTGCATAGATACGGTTCATAACGATCTGCTTGAGGTATGCCGGGGTTGGCACCATCGGCCGTTCACCCCAGGTAAAAAGGAATGCGAGGGTGTCCTGGAACAGAGCAAAATCAGCCGGACTCGCCTTGATCGCCTGCCATGTACGACTCGTCTGCAGGTCTTTTTCTATGGCGCGGGGATCTTCAACACTGAAGAATTTCTCCGCAATCTCGACTACTTCGTGCAGCGCTACCCTGAAACCGGCCTGCTCTGCTGTTGCCTCATGGCGCTTGCTGAGCGCCACCATAGTCTCAAACTGTACCAGCATCTCGAGCGCCGAAAGATTCTCTGACGCCAGCTGGATTGCCTGGGGCTGTTTCTTCTCATCCAGATAGAGTTTCAAAAGGCGGGAATACTCCGCCGGAGTGAGCTTCTCCAGATTCTTGCGTTGTTTTTTTGTCTCCACAATTACCACCCGGCAAGGGCATACCCCTTGCTTTGCTATCTGTAATAGACGACGGCGGGGGTTTACACTTTACGACAAGAAAAAGAGAGATTTATGCCCCTACACCAGATCCTGGAAAAACAGACCGAAAACTATTGACAGAGGCCGTACAATAGGGACCGTCACTCATGGCCCGCGAAAAAGACTCTTCAGCCTCGGATTCGTACTACATAGTTATCCGTGGCAAGAAGTACGACCGTCGTATGGTTGAGCTTGCCAACGGCCTGACGCAGGGCCGCGGCGACGGCCGCATCTCGATCAATGATGCGAAGAACCTGCTGCGCGTCGTCAAAGATGCCAACAATTACTCCGACACTGAAAAGCGGACAATGGAGTACATCCGCAAGAACTATAAATTCACCAAAGAGGGCGATGAGTTCTTCCGCACCGAAATTCGCAAATGGGCTGCGAGCAAGACTAACAAGACCAAGAATAAACAATCCAGAGCCGCTAAAGCCACGACAACCGCGCCTGTCGCCGATACCCCAGCACCTATCGCGCAGCATGCGGAGGCAGCAGCTGTGAACAGCGCACCTGCGGCACAACCTGCGAAAAAAGCCTTAGCATGGAAAGAAATTCTGCTCGCGCTGCTTATACTTGTCGCGCTGGCTGCGCTGTTCTACTTCCTCGTTTACCGCAGTGGCTGTGCAGTTAACAAACAGGATAATGCCGCGCAGACTGTTGAAACTCCTCCGGCTGCCACGGCGCAGGCAACAGCGGCGCCCGCCGCGACCGAAGCTCTTTCACCCGCTGCTTCGGCAGAATTGCGTGAGTTTGTGGCGGCTCAGAAATTAGCCTTTCGTGCAGAAAAAACCGAACTCACACCTGCCTCGGCGACCGTTCTCGATGCGCTGGCCGAGCGTCTGAAAAAAGAGAACGTGCGCATACGCGTTACAGGCCACAGCTGCTCACTGGGGCCAAAATCGCTCAACCAGGAGATCTCTGAAAAGCGCGCACTAGTGGTGAAAGAGGCGCTGGTTCGTCGCGGCATTCCGGCAGATCGTATTGAGACGCGCGGCGCCGCAGACAGCGAACCTGCAGGTGACAACCGCACCGTCGCGGGCCGGAAAGCCTCGCGGCGGGTAACCTTCAGTATCATTCCTTAATAACGCTCGCAACTTCACAGTAAAGGCATATCGCTTTACGGGCGGGCGCGACAGGCATGTTCGACTCATGAACAATCTTTTCTTTGGCCTGTCCTATTCGATGTGGACTGAGCAGGCGCGTTGGGCGCTCGATCATCACGTTATTCGCTATAAATACTTTGAGCACATACCTATGATTACTACACCGATCCTGCGGCTGGCCACGGGCAAACTCACCGGCCCAGTCACGGCGCCGATACTCATAGCCAATGGCCGCGCCTTCACCGATTCGTGGGATATTGTGGCGTTTGCTGACCGCGAAGGCCACCGCGAAAAGCTGATACCCCTCGACATGGTGGACGAAATACGAGCCTGGCATGACCGCTGCGACATCGCGCGCAAGGCAAACAGGATCATCGCGACCGATGCTACAGCACACAACGAAGAGGCCAAGCGCGACAGCTTGCCGGATTTTTTTCCCGAGTTCACAAAAAACGTACTGACACCGCTGGCCGATCTGGGTATAGCCTATCTGGGCATGAAGTACGACTTCCGCCACGCAATCATTGCCGAAGAAAAGAAGAAGGTTCGCGAGGTGCTCAACCAGGCGCGCAAGGCGCTTGCCAATAAGAAATTCGTTTTCGACCATTTCACCTACGCCGATATAACCATAGCGGCAACGCTGCAGTTCGTCCGCCCGGTGAGCGATCACTATATTAAGCTGAAACCGGCGCAGCGTGAGGTCTTTACACAAAAGGATCTCGCTAACGAGTTTGCCGACCTGCTGGAATGGCGCGACAAGCTTTACATGGACAAGAGGGGCGAATCACACCTGCTCTGAAATTGATAATCGCCACAGCCGCGCTGCTCGCTGCGGCTGAAACACTCGCCGTCAGCGAGCTTTGGCACGGCAGCTCCGCCCGCCGCAGGGATCCCGTTCACCCTGATCTCAAACTCTACCACCCGAAAATTACTCCCGAGTTCCTTTCGAGTTTTAAGCCCACGCCTCTCGATTTTGAAATGGGTTGGGTTATTGTCGATGAAAGCGGGCGCAAATATCCGGAACACATCACTGCAGCCGACTTGCGGAAGGCCGATCCGGGCAAGGGCGAGCCCACCACCAAGGATAAAAGGCCGCGCATCGCCAACCGCGGTGAGTTTCTCTGGGCAGAAGGAGCCAACGACCTGGCGACAGGAAAGAACAATGAGGGTCTGGCCTTCGTACTTGCCAACGACATGGATCGGGCTCGCGAAATCTTTGAGGAGCTACGGCAGCACGAGCCACAGTTTTTTCCGGGCCGCTTTAACCTCGGCCGCATTTATCTCTATTTTAAGCGGCACCGCGAAGCCATCGCCGAATTTGAAAAGTGTATCGCGCTGGTGCCGCAGTACAGCAAGAACTACTACTACCTGGGCAAGAGTTATGAGCTGGCGGCACAGCGCGACGCCGCCGACTACAACTACCTGCGCGCCTACAGGTATGACATCTACAACCTCGAAGCGCTGGTGGCGCTCGGAGACTCGCTGCTGGAGCAGAAGCGCACGGTTGAGGCACTCAATGTTTTTAAACACTGCCTGAAACAGGATTCAGGTTTTAATGACGCGCTGATCGGCATGGGAAAGGTCGCATACACGATGAAAAAATATTATGACGCAACGCTGTGGTTTCGCACGGTCGATACGCGGGTATCCTACAAGAAGGAACTTCATTTCTACTACGGCGAATCAGCCTTCTATTCGCAGGATTACCAGACGGCTGCGCGGCAGTATGAAGCGATGCTGAACTTTCCGCAAGACGCAATTTACTCAAAAGTTTCGCTGGTCAGGATGAGAAAACGACTGGAACAGACAAAGCGTCTTCTGAACCAGACAATCGACCAATAGTCATGAAACCGATAAAAAAGATTCTTATCGCCAACCGTGGCGAAATAGCCCGGCGCATCATGCGCACCGCCCGCGCTATGGGCATTGCGTGCGTGGCCATTTACGAACAGGAAGACCACGATGCGCTCTACGTCCGCGAGGCTGACGCTGCATACCTTTTGCATGACGGCTACCTCGACCAGGATCGCATTCTGGAAATTTGCGCAGCTGAAAAGGTCGATGCAATTCACCCGGGTTATGGATTTCTCTCGGAAAATTCGGCTTTTGTCCGCAGAGTGGAAAAGGCAGGCATCACGTTCATAGGTCCCTCTGCCGATGCAATGGACCGCATGGGCGAAAAAACCAGCGCACGCTCCCAAGCGCGCGCTGCCAGCGTACCTCTACTGCCCGGCGAAGAGCTCGAAGACGGAGCTCTGCTCGATTCCGCTGCGCGGCGGGCGCTCATCGAGAACATCGGATTGCCCGTCGTGCTCAAGGCATCGGCCGGCGGTGGCGGCAAAGCACAGGCAATTATCGAAGATATGTCAGAAGTTGATGCCGCCTTCGACAAGGTGCTGCGCGAAGCAGAGCGGTTGTACCGCAGCCGTTCGCTCGTCGCCGAACGCTACCTGGCAAAAGCTCGCCATATCGAGGTGCAGGTACTGGGTAATGCCGCTGGCAAGAATTTCAGCCTGTTCGACCGCGACTGCAGTGCCCAGCGCAATAACCAGAAGATTATCGAAGAAGCTCCCGCGCCGGATGTTCCCGACAAGATTCGCGCGGAGCTGCACGCTTCAGCAATCAGACTCGCCGATCATGTCGGGTACAGCAACGCCGGTACGATGGAATACCTTTATGATTGCAGCCGGCAGGAATTCTACTTTCTCGAGATGAATACGCGTTTGCAGGTCGAGCATACCGTAACGGAAATGATTACGGGCCTTGACCTCGTGCGCGAGCAGATTTTGATCGCGCAGGGCGCAGTAACCGATTACAGTGGAGTCCGATGTACGGGTCATTCTCTGCAGGCGCGCGTCTGCGCTGAAAAAAGCGACGGCACCTGGCAGCCTTCAACGGGAGAAATTCTGCAGTACAGCGAACCCGCAAACGTGCGCATCGATTCGGGCGTTGCGGCGGGGCAGACAATCTCGGGTAAGTACGACAACATGATCGCGAAGGTCATCGTGCATGCCTCCGACCGCGAGGCGGCGATAGATAAGTTGTACGACGCGCTCGGCCGCTACGTGATAAACGGCATCCACACGAACATTCCGCTGTTGCGGCAACTGCTGCGCGACCCGGCATTTCACGAGATGCGCCACTACACGCGATACCTGCAGAGAGAATTCACTCCGCCACAGAATAACCCGGAACTGGCAGCCGCAATTGCCGCGATTGCCCTATACCAGACTGAACTGAAGGAAAGCCAGCAACGCTTCGGTGATCTCGCAGGTTTTAGCAACACGATCAAATGACCAATAGGCGACGGCTACCCGTTCTCGCGCTCGTATCAGTCTTTCATTGCGCCAGTCTCGCAACGGGCAACGCCGAAATCGACTCTGAGCCCTTGAGCGAAAGCTACCGTCAGTACCGCAGGAAACCACGCCTGCTTTATATCCAGAATTTCGATAACCGTACGTACTCGCCGCAACTGACGGGCCGACTGAAAGAAAAACTGCAGATAGCTTTTTCACGCAGCGCTTCGCTTACCATCACTCCAGACAAAAACAAGGCGGAGCTCATTCTTTACGGGAAAATTCTGCAGTACTCGGATGAACCTGGTGTTTACGACCGCGCCGCAGGCCCTTTAACTTATAATCTTGCAATCGTGGCCTCCTTTCGCCTGCGCGCGCGGGCAAATACCGAAACCGAAGAAGCTCCCTATGAGCAGCACACCATTCGCTACGTGACAGCCTATTCAGTCGGAGAACCCATGTTTGAAACCCGGTTCACCGCCGAAGAGCGCATGCTCGAAGGGCTCGCCGACCGCATGGCGGCAGTCGCATACGAGCCCGGAAAAACACCATGATTCTCGCAACACTGTGCTACGTTCAGCACGAAGGCAAAACCCTGATGATGCACAGGAACAAGCGAGCGGACGATGTGCACTTCGGAAAATACAATGGTTTAGGAGGAAAATTCGACGCCGGTGAATCGCCCGAAGAGTGTGTGGTGCGCGAGGTATTCGAAGAGAGTAACCTGCGCATCGCACCGCAACTGCGCGGCGTAATGACCTTTCCACAGTTCGCGAAGGGGCATGACTGGTACTGTTTTCTCTACACAGCGCAGAATTTTACCGGCGAACTCAAAACCGATTGCCCCGAAGGCGATCTGGTCTGGATACCCGACGAACAGCTGCTGGAGTTACCTCTCTGGCCCGGCGACCGCATTTTTCTCGGTTGGCTAAAACAGCCGAAGTTCTTTTCTGCCAAATTCCGTTACGAAAATGGCCAGCTGATGGGACATGAAGTAATCTTTTACTGAAAGACGATGTCCGAGCAGGAAAAGATCACCACGTCGGCCTTTGGTCGCTTCCTCAAAATGGGGGCTCTCGCCGGTCGGGTAGGGTTTTCGCTTGTCGGCGAAAAGGCATTGGGTCTTTTTCTCTCTGAAGACTCGCGCGAAATGCGCATGGCGCGCGCCTGGGCAAAGAACGCAGAGAAGATCGCCGAAACCCTCGGCAAACTCAAAGGCGGCGCCATGAAAATCGGGCAGATGCTTTCGGTGCAGGAAGCGCTGCTGCCCAAAGAACTCGCCTTTGTGCTCAAGACTCTGCAGCGCGATGCCCCGGTAGTCGCCTCGGGCATCATGTTCCGCCAGCTTGACAGCGAAATTCCGCATTGGCGTAAGCTCGTAAGAGAGATCGATCAGAAACCCATGGCCTCGGCATCGATCGGCCAGGTTTATCGTGCTGTTCTTAACGATGGCAGTGAAGTGGCTGTCAAGATCCAGTACCCTGGTATCGACGAGGCCATCTTCTCCGATCTGAAAAACCTGCGCCGCCTGTTTGAACTCATACTTGAGAGCATGCTCGCTGCCAACCTCGACCACCTGTTTGCCGAGATCGAGGCGCGTCTCAGCGAAGAAATTGATTATGAGAGGGAGCTCAGACGAATCTCTGAGTTTCGCGCATTCTACGCACACCGTCCCGAATTTTGTATTCCTGAACCGATCGAAGAGCTGACATCGCGCCGCGTGCTGACGACCAAAATGCTCAAGGGGCTAACCATCGAAGAGGCGCGCCACCGCAGCCAGCAGGAAAAGAATACCTGGGGCAAATTGCTTTTCCGCTCGGTCACGGGACAATTGCTCGCCTTTCGCAAATTGCAGTCAGACCCAAACCCCGCGAACTATGCCTTTCTGGACAGCGGACGCATCGCTCTCTACGACTTCGGCAGCATCAAAGAACTGCCTGATTGGCAGCACGACGGCTATATGAAAACCATTGAGGTCTGCAGGGCGGGGCGATTCGAAGAATTAACCGCCATCGCCGCTTCGATGCAGGTCCGGCTGAAAAGCGGCGACCCGGTGCCGTATAAACACGTAGAACTTTTTCGCAATACATTATCGCCGATGTTTACTGTGCGGCCCTATAAGTTTCGCACCGAAACAGATCCGATCAGGACAATCGTCAACTATAACCGCGAGAACATGGATGAGCTGAAGCAGATTACCTTTCCCGGCGACATACTGTTTGTCGATCGCGCGATTGCGGGTCTCATTGGAAACCTGACCGCCCTCGGCGCAGAAGCAAACTGGAGTGAAGAATTGCTCGCAGCGCTCCAGCCGTAGCACCGGAATTACTTCTTGAGATTCTTTTTGAGATAAGTGTAGTACTTAACCTCGAGCGTGTTAATCAGATAGCGGTAGAAATCCTGCTCATAATCCTTGAGGTTAGGCTTAAAGATGGCGCGGTATTCTTCGGCAATCTTGTTCCGCGTCTGGTCTGAGGCGAAGTCTTTGTAATCGATATAGAGCGCGGGCGGCACTTTGTTGAGCGACTTCTTAACAATTTCGGTGGGGGTCACAATACAAACCGCCTCTTCGCGCAGAGCCTCATAGACTGCCTGCTCGAGCGCCTTACCATCGAGCCCGCCAAGCTCAGGAACCTGCCGCTTCACCTCAGGTGCGGCGAGGCGTACCTTCTCGCGAAATTCATCTTCGGTCAGCACACGCTCGGAGAATTTCTTGGGCATATAGGGAAAGACCATCGCCGCGCCATAGGTGGCCACCTTCTGCCGCACTGCATTGGCTTGCTCCTGCATTTGCTTCGCCATCTGGCTTGAGCTGTCGTCGGTATCAGAATCGGTGCCTTTGCTTTCTTTGTCTCTTGATTTACTTTTCGCCGATGACTGAAAACTGATGCGGTAAAACGCAATAACCGATACCAAGGTGAGCGGAAACACCAGCCAGAAAAGCTGGGTAGAGTAAAACATGGCCGCCGCAAAGAGTATAGCAGAAATAAGCGAAACGAGCACCCCTTGGGGAATATTGTAACGGTTCGCCTTGCGCTCCAACTGCTTTTTCTCGGCCGACTTATTGAGATTGTGGGCCCGCATCTGAGACAAGTTGATGCGCTCTTCTGCGGTTAGCCCCTGGTCCAGAGCCGGGTCTTTGCGCTTTGCGAGTTGCTCGTAAATCTGTGTGGCTATTTCGTAGCGCTCTGCCGCACCGCCATCGTTGACCATGAGACGGCTCAGATTTTCCAGCACGGAGCTCATGTATTTCTGGTCGAGAAAATACCAAAGCGAGGTGCCATCCTGCGCGGTTACCTTGTATGAACCAAAACGCGTCATGAGGCGTTTCTCGAAATCTGCGACGAGCGCCTGTGCCTGTGCGTCATCCTTAACGGTCCGCGCAATCTCGCGGTAGAGGTCGATCTGCAAAAGATCCAGATTCTGCCGCGTATTGGATTGAACCAGGTTCTCAATTTTTTGCAGCAGGTTGTCGATAGTCTGCTGCTGCTTCCGGTTTACGAGCCGATCCTTCTTTTCGATGAGCACTCCCAGCCAGCTCAGAGTGTCATTCAGCTTTTCCCGGATCGCATTGTTCTCTCGATCCTGAATTCGATCAAAGGGGTATTCTGCAGCAAGTTTCATCAGTATTTCGACTTTCTCTTTGTTCTGCTTTCTGCCCGGCTGCGCGGTGACCACATGTGTCGCGCGGTAATTGTCGAGTTGCGCCACATAGGCGCTTACCCCGGCTTTCTTTGCTTTTTCGTAGAGAATGTTCAGTACGAATTTTTCGAGGCCATCTGCGAGTACCCGGTAATGGCGTATCACCTCGGGAACGCGCGCATAGTTGCCGGCCTCGTCGAGCATGAGCTGGTCGATAACAATATGATAGCGGTCGCCGATACGGTCAACGAGATCGGTATTCCGCTCGAAGAAGCCGCGCAGGTCTTCAAAAAAATCCGGAATCTCGATATAGGGCATCTGCAGCTTGTCGTAGCTTTTCTTCAGCAGGCGCCGAAAATCGTACTCGAGCGAAAAGAAATCCGGATAAAATTTGCCGCCCTTTGCATCGGGCTTGACCAGCACGGCGCCGGGATCTTCTTCTTCGATGTCGGTTGGCTTGGACCTTTTGGCCTCAAGCAGCGAGCGCAGCAGCGGCTCAGACTTTGCCAGCGCGGCGCGGCGCAGCGGCCCCGCATCGCGCACGCCGACCTTGTTCTTAGGAGGGTAAAAAAGAAACAATTGAAATACGGGTTTTGCATGCTGCGATACCAGCATCGGGTACAGATACGCGACCCGGTTTTTGCCACCATTGGCCATATCAGTGACTTTTTTCACCGCCGCTTCCAGCGCCGTCGCGTTTGCCACGGAAACGTGGTCCAGCGCCAGGTAGTATGTCGGATCGTTGACATTGACCTTTTTGGCCTCGATGAAGCGTAGTTTTTCATCGAGCTTCGCGAGGATTTCCATGTCGGCGCTGTTGGGCGCCGTGAGCGATGAGCGGTCCTGAACGACAATCGCTGATTGTGAGTATTCTGCTGAAGCTTCTTGCATAGCGGCCAATGCCCTGAGTCTAACCCTTTATCCATGAGGCACATGGGCGGCAACTTTTAAAAAAGATGCCGGACCGGTGCAACCCAAGTGCCGCAGCACCGGCCACGGTATATGCAAATCCCATTGACAGTTCAGTCCGATGGTGCACAGGTATCCATGAGAACATCTGCAATCGGGGGAGTGCTACCAGCCCTGCTGCTCACGGCAGCCTGCTCAACTTCCAAAATATCCATACGAAAAGATGCCCTGCGGCAGATGCAGACGATTGCTGTAATACCATTTACCTCTACCGTTGCCGACGCAAAGGTGACGCGCGAATGCACCGAAATTTTTCGCAGCGCCATGGTCGCCTCTGGCTTCAAGGTGCTCGAGCGCGAAAAGATTGATAAGATTCTTAAAGAAAAGGAGCTCGCACAGACCGGCCTGATTGAGAACAAAGCCCTTGAAGCGGGGCAGCTGCTCGGGGCCGAAGGTACGATGCTCGGTGAAATAACCGCGCATGAAAAAAGCTCCCAAACGATTGAAACGGAACTACCAGAGGAAGGTCCCGGTAAGTACGATCCTAAGATCGACCGGGGAGACGGTACCTACTTCCGGCGAGAAGGCAAGTGGTTCAAGAAGGATATACGCGATACTTACCATTTCCAGATTGTAGTGAGACTCGTGTCTAATCTGGATTCGCAGACTGTCCTCACGGTTCAGAACGAGTACCCGGTGTGGACCTTCAGCAGCGAGGCAGGTGATATGAAACCGGCCAACCTTGACCAATACAGGGCTTACGTGCTCGCGCGGATGGCCAAAGATCTGGAAAAAGCAGTTCGCGAAGCGCGGGAGAACGGAAAATAGAAGTTATCCTGCCCGTGATCGCTGGTTGTGGCCCTGCTGCTCCGAGCCTCGGCGTCGAAACACCGCATATATCGGTGCACCGAGCAAGATCACCAACAGGCCTATACCGGTCAGGTACGGCATGGCAAAGATGGCATAGAGAATGAACGCAGCCGAACAGGCGATAAAGAGCGCGGGCAGAACCGGGTACAGCGGTACGCGGAAGATCGTCTCTGGTTCGTGCGCGCGACGCCGCAGGCGAAAGACCGCGCCTGCAGTCAGGGCATAGAAGATCCACGAAGCGAATACAACCGAATCGGTGAGCTCATCAAACGTACCTGACAATGCCAGGAGTATGGCAATCGCGCCCTGTGCCAGAGTTGCAATGACTGGTGTTGCGTGCTTACGACTGAGCCGCGCGAGCGGCGGAAAGAAAATCCCGTCAGTCGCCATGGCGTAAGGCACACGCGCACTGGATAGCAACGAACCATTCAGAGCTCCCAACGCTGAAATTACCATCAGCGCAGCAACCACGCGCACGCTCGCGTCGGAGATTACCGTGTGCATGGCTAACGCGGCCACAGGCTGCGCGCCCTCTCGTACCGAAGGGTTTGAACTTGCAACGGCGGCAAACGGTAAGACGCGAAAGTAGCCCGCATTGACCAGCATGTATGTGGCCAATACGATACCCATGCCAAGCGCCAGCGCGAGCGGCAGGTTGCGTCGCGCATGGCTGACTTCGCCCCCGAGCATGGGCAGGTTATTCCAGCCATCGTAAGCCCAGAGCGCAGCCATGAGCGCTGCTGAAAAAGACGCCATACCAGGCCATTGCGTAGGGGGAGCTGTTGCGTTACTATCCGGTGCGAACCAGAGCAGGGTAGAACCGATGGCGACGAGACTGGCAACCTTAATAACAGTCAGCGTCACCTGCACCGAGGCACTGACGAAAAGCGTCAGGCAGTTGATCAAAGTAAAGACCGCGAGAAACGCGGCGGCCACATGCCAGGTCTTGATGCCCAGCCCGTGGTAGGGGATAACAACCTGCATAAACGCAGCAGCTCCCACTGCGTAGGACGCCGCACTACCCGGAGCGCCGATCGTGAAGCGCATCCAGCCGTACATATAAGCTGTAAAACTGCCGTAACTCTCGCGCAGAATCGCGTATTCGCCGCCGGCAGCCGGCAGGCGCGCGCAGAGCTCCCCATAGGTCAGAGCTCCGGCATAGGAGAGCAGGCCGGCCACGAGCCAGGCCAACAGGACAACCGCGATGCTGCCGCCGTGCTGGGCCATTATCGCCGGCTTGATGAAGATGCCGGTGCCGATCATCGAGCCGGCGACAAGGCTCGTTGCTGCCACGAGGCCGATGGTGCGCCTGTTGGCTATGGGGGGAGAATCGCTCAGAAATCTACCTTTTTATTCCGTAGCGGTCATTGACCGAAGCAGCGTCCGTTGCCGGCAGCTTAAGTTCCTGGGGCAAAAGCCACGACCACCCCCGTCGCGTAAACTATTCACTAGCTCTTCACCTTGCCAAGGCATCTGCCGATAATTAAAAGGGATAAATAGCCCGCCTATGTTCCAGATTGCGAATTTTCAGCAGAATGCGTTTGTCATCGTCGAAGGCAAAGCCGCACCCGGATTCTACATTGTTCGGCAGGGCAAGGTACGTTTGACCACTGAGATGCCGATTCCCGGAGAAGACCCCAACCTGATACTGAATGCCGGCGACTTCTTCGGCGTCGTCTCGGCGATGAGCGGGCACCCGCACATCGAGACGGCGCAGTGCCTGGCAGCAACCTCACTTATCAATGTCGGCCGCGACCAGTTCGGGGTTTTAATCCAGAAAAACGCCCCCATTGCGATGAAGATCATCCGGTATTTTTCGCAACGGCTGCGCATTATCGACCGGGCGATTACCAAACTGACCTTTCACAGCACGGTTGAAGAAGATCCGCAGCTGATGTTTAACATCGCTCAGTTCTACTACGGCAAACAGGAAATGAAGCACGCGGCGTACGCGTACCAGCGCTACCTGCAATACTATCCGAACGGCTCTTTTGCCGCCCAGGCCAAGATGGCGCTACAAAACATGAGCGCGCCGATGTCTGTGCCGGCGCCTGCGGGTAACGCGCTCGCGCGGTCTTTTGCCGACGGGCAAATGGTCTTTATCGAGCACGAACCGGGCAATGAACTGTATATTATCCAGAGTGGTAAGGTCAAGATCACCAAGATCGTCAACGACAACGAAGTGCTGCTCGCGGTACTGAACCCTGGGGATATTTTCGGCGAGATGGCGCTGCTCGAGAATAAACCACGCTCCGCATCGGCCGTGGCTTTTGGCAACGTCACAACGCTCGCCATCAATAAGCAGAACTTTGAATCCATGGTGCAGGCGCAACCACAGCTGGCAACCAAGCTGATCACGCTCTTAAGCGAGCGCATTTGGCTTGCCTATAGGCAGCTTGCGAACCTGCTGATTTCGGATCCCGTTGGCCGCATGTACGATATGCTGCTGACGCAGGTCCAGAAAAAGAAAGTCGCGATTCAGCCAAAGACCAGTTATGTATTTGATATCGGCTCTGCCGAGCTCTTGAAAATGCTGGGATACCCGGCTGACAAGGGCGAAGATTATCTGATCACCATGCTGAGCGACAAGAATATGCGGCTCGACCAGGGCAAGTTTATCTGCAAAGATCTCGCAGAACTGGAAAAGCAGGTGCAGTTTATCCGTAAGCGCGCCGCGGCAGAACGCCAGCGTGAGCAGGCTAAACTGGGCTAAAGCGTCAGATTACGTCAGCGGCGACGAGAACGCCGAGAAATTTGGCAATTTCATTATTAAGGCTGGCTTTCAGGTACTGCAGAGTCTGCATCGCTGATTCAAAGGCGCCTTTGCGGTCATAGTTGAGGCGATCGGGCCGGGCATCTGCGGTAAACTTTTCGACCATCTCGATGAGTTCCAGGCACCCCTTGAACACACTAAACATCTCGCCAGCCAGGAGGTACGCCATACAATAGCGCTTCTGCTTGTCCATTTCCAGCTTCTCGACGTACTTTTTGCTATTGCGATCCACCTGCCCCATGTAACTGGCAAGCGGTTTGGGAAAACGTAAAAACTCCACCACCATCGCCTGCACCCGGGCGGCGTGCGCCTGTATGTCGCGCTCATAGGTGTTGGTTAACTCGAGAATTGCGTCGTGCTGGTTGCCATCCTTGACATCTTCAAGAACGGACGACATCTTAAGGCTCTGTATCAGACCACGGTAGCGCTCGCCGTTGCGCTGTATTTCGCGCTCAGCGGACACGAGAAAGGCGTGAAGCTCCGGCTCGCTCATGTCGGGCTCAATGCCCATCGCTGTCAACCAGGCTGGCAGTTTCATCGGTGACGGATGCACCCGCCGCTGTGCCTTGGCTTCTGACGCCTGCTCAGCGTTCGCATCACTCGCGCTGGAAAATAGCTTTCGCGCCAGCGCGGCCTCTTCTCGTCCGAGCGCGATTGGCACGATCTCAATACGGCGTGTGCGTAAATTAAATCGCGTAGCGTACCGCCGGCCCTGCGCATCGATATATCGATTGTCGATGCTGCGCAAAGTGATGCGCGATGTGTCTATATCAGCAACGCTTTGAATGCGGATATAGTTGCGTCTCATCAGGCGTGCATTTCTTCGCGCAGTCGCCGCGCCTTTGCATTCAGCGGGTCGATGGTCAGTATTTCATCGAGCACTGATATCGCGCGCTCGCGTTGTCCCATAGCATGATAAATTTCCGCCAGAAGGTTCAGATTCATGACGTTGGGGGAGCTCTCCCCGTTACGTACCCTGGCCGCATAGGACAGGGCTTTTTCGAGATTGTTTAGCTTCCGTTCCGCAAAGGCAGCGAGGTACATCACCTCATGGTCATCGGGCGTAACCTTGAGCAACTTTTCAGCGATCTTGGAGGCAATTTCATATTCCTTGATTTGCATCGCAAGGTTCAACGCCGCGCGCAGCGCGCGCGGACCGGCGCTGGACGAATGGTATGCCCTACGCAGTAAAGAGGCTGCCTCATTGAGGCGGCCTGAATCCACGAGCTGCTTGGCATCGCGCAGCAGGACCGAAGCAGTTTGCTTTTCTTTCACTGTGGCGACATCGCGCGGTGCATTGTACTGCACGCGCACAAGGGAGAGGTCATCGGTGATTTCACCGGATGCTGCGATAAGGCGATAGATTTCGTTCAGTCGGCCATCGGCAGCTTCGACGTGTTTGAGAAACAGGCTCTCATCCTCATTGATGACCCGCACTCCGGCTTCGGTCGAGGGTAACGCGACGTCGTCACGCCCGTCAGAGCCGAGCAGAACTACATCGCCGGGCTTAAGTTGAATATGGTCAATGGTGATATCGTCCTGCAGTCCCGGTGTACCCAGCTTACGGTAGTAGCTGCGATTCTGCAGAAAGATCGCCTTACCCTCCCGGTAGAGCACACCCCAGGGATGTTCTGCGTTGAGGTAGTACATCATCCCGGTGTTGTTCTCGAGCGCAGCTATGTAGATAGACACGAGCATCGAACAGTCGAAACTCTCGAATACTTTCTGTAACTCGAGAAAGGTATTTTTTAACCATGTCTGCGGATCAATACTTGCTTGCAGTCTGGTGCGCTCGATAATCGACTGGAAAACAGCGCCAAGCACAAGCGCCCCCCCGGCGCCCTGCATCGATTTGCCCATCGCGTCGGCATTGAGAAAGACAGTCGCCGGACCAGTCGAAAACTGCACGGTATGCGCGATGGAAATGTCCCCGCCTATAGCTTTTTTCTGATTCTTGAACTCAAAATTCTTTTTTTGCTTCGTAAAAAAATCTACGTCAACATTCAGGCCCTCGTCAACGGCGTTGACGCCCAGAGGGTTGAGCAGCAGCGACGTGAGATAGTAATCGCCGTCCTGCTGGGTTTTGAGCTCATTGACAAGGTCGAGACTAGTCTTCAGTTTCTTCGATGCTGTAACGACCTGTTCTTTCTCTTCGAGAACCGTGAGCTCCGCGTTGATAAGCTCGACCCTGCGCTCGAAATCCTTAAGGCACAAAAAGGTGAGCACGCCGACGTATGGAACTATCATGCCGCCGAGTATCACAGAACCGAGATCCCCGCTCATGAAGAAATAGATCTGTATTGGCAAGAGCCACGGCACAGAGAAAAAGAGATAGGTAAAACGGTTACAGGCAAACGTGAAGGCTGCGGCTCCTGTGACGCCTACTATGAGACTAAAAGCCGTGAGCTTGATGCTCGGATTCTTGATTTCCGGCATCTGGAATACGAAACCGACACCAATCACTGCCGCAATGACCGCTGCCTGTATATTGGCGAAGCGGACTCGCATCGGCACGCTCTTGATCCAGTCTTCGCCAACGAAGTAGAAAAGCATGATCGGCAGTCCGATGGCAAATTGTCCGATAAACCAGGGCAGATGACGCTCCACACCTGAGTCCATCATGAGCATGATGTAGTAGAGCACCATGGCGCCCAAAAGGCCGACGATCGCCAGGCGGACGTTCCAGAACATCTCGCGCGCAAGTTCGCCATGCACATGAGTGACGAACTCGGGTTTGACCATCTTTTCTACGGGCAGCGCGAATATTCTCATGGATGCTCCTAAGTCACATTATCGGCAAATGGCAGCGGATTTGCAAGGAGAAAGCTGTCGGGTGACCGCGTAAAGCACAAAATGAACATTTGTTCACTTTTGTACTCAGAGGCTCCCACTATCAGGATGTTGAAAAAATCCCGAGCTCGTTGCAGACGCCGCGATTCGCGCTGCGAAACGCTACGCGACTTGGCATGCCAATTCGCTCTGCTGTCTGCAGCTTAAGCTCGGTTTTAACATTCTGCTTTATGGCTGTTTTCAACAGCCTGCTATACGTTACGAAAATCCAGTGTACCCAGCAGGGGGTGCGAATTAACCCTTTTTCTTGTGCTCTGCTTCTGTGATGACTTTGATATTCTTCTTAAAATTCCACTTGCGATAAATAGAGAGGGCATCTATGCGTGCATTGGGTAGAAAAAAGTAGTTCGAACCGTATTGGACAATAGCACCCTTATAGTCGGAGTGCTTGCCGCGAAAGTCAACTTTGCCGATTTCTTTGACCTGTGTCCAGTTCTCGACGTTCTTGAGTACGGGCATTTGGTACAGATGGAGCTCCCTTATGGTGCCCTGCTCAAGCGAGCGAACCATTAGCTGTGACCAATCCATTGATATAATCTCGGAGCTTGCGAACAAGAAGTCAAGTTTTTTAGGAATACTCTGCTCGCGCATGCCGGAAGTCAAAACGTCACTCCACCCGCGAGGCGCAGGTAGAAATCGAAGCGCTCGCGGCCGCGCGCATCTTCTGAGTAGGTTACTGCCACGAAACCCTGCACTGCTTCGGTATCGACGAGCGCCATGAACTTAAAGCCGGTGTTGCGCAGGCGCATCGAAGTCGACTGCAGCAGTACCGAAGAATACCATTCAGCGGGGAAAACAATCGGCTCGAGTGGCTGCTCCGAGAAGAGTTCATAATGCCCGCCGCCAATGAACACTGCGTCGGCGAAACCCAAACCGAAAAGACTCTGGATCGAGGTGTCATGCCCCACAGTTGCGCCCGCACGCACATGCAGGCCGCGGGCGTCGCTGCGCACCGAAAGCCCGGCAAGCTGCATGCGCTCTTCGTAAACAGCAACACCCGCGAGCAGATCGCCCCCGTAGCGCAGCATGCCGAAGCGCGAATCGGTAGAGAAGAACTGCGCAAACCAGTTGCGCTCAAAAAACTGCAGGGCGAGCCCCTCACCCTGCTCAAAAATTCCACTCGCCAGAGGACTTGTCTGCTGCCGCCGAAAGAGCAGGCCGCGCGCCGAGAAATCGCCTCGGTAGCGGGCGTGCAGCAGATAGTTGCCCTCAGCGACCATCTCGACGCCTGTACTGAAACCGGTACGATCAGCAGCGCGACCCAGCGCCAGTGATGCGATGGGCAGCTTTTGCGCGCCCTCTTGCAGCTCGGGAACTGCCAGGCCACCTGTCAGGCGCAGCCAGGCAAGTGGCATAAGGTAAATGCGAGCCGCTGCAAGGTTGTTCTGCTGCAATTGGTAGTACTGCAAATCAGCGCCCGCATAACGCAGCTCATACCCGGTGCGAATACCCGCGGGCTCCGCAAAGGCGAAGTTGCGCGTCCATGGCAGCCAGGCGCCATTGCTGAGTAGAAAACCATTTTCGAGCGAACGTTCGCGCTGGCCAACTTCAACAAGCAGCGGGCCCCGCGTTGAACTGTAAGATGCGACAACTCCCTGCGCGGCTGGTGCAGTAAACGTGCCGACGCGAAAACCCTCGTGGCGGTAAAGCAGCGTGCCATAGTCAGCAGTGGGAGCGATGGCGTTTCGAAGTAAACCACCCTGGAACTCGATGCGGTCACTGCTCAGTGGCATGACCACGAGAAAAAACAGGAACGCCCTACGCATCGCGGCACCCCCAGTTTTTGGTCGCCAGCGTACGCTGCGCCCGTTCGCTCAAAGTGCAGGCATCTTTTTCCCGCGTGAATTTGAGCGCCTCGACC
>CAYOZO010000031.1:0-25810 GCA_964408405.1 uncultured Turneriella sp. | reverse complement strand
AAGACGCCGGGGCGGAAAAAGGCAGTGTTTCTGGGTTTTTTCAACAGGCTGTTAGACCAGAGCGGCAATGTGCTGCGTGAAAGACTCGAAGAGTTTTTCGTCAGTATGATTGGCAATAGAGTCTCTTGCGGCAAGACCAAGTTTTTGGATGCGCTCTCTGTTATTCATGAGTGTGTCCATAGCCTCTGCGAACGACTCGTAGTTGTGCGCGGTGAAGATGAGTCCGTTTTCGCCATGGGTCACATAGTCTTTGGGACCTCCCTTATCGGAAACCACAACACCTGTTCCCGAAGCCATTGCCTCGAGTACGGTCTTGCCCAGTGTTTCGCTCGCCGAAGGCAAAACATACAGATCAGCGCTGGCATAAAGTCTCTGCAGGGCTGCTCCGCGCTGCACGCCCAGGAACTTCACGTTTTCGCCTGCGTACTTTTTTTCGTACAGTTCTTTCTCGGGTCCGCCACCTATTACGGCACAGACTGCATTCTCGGGCTTCTTTTCGGTAAAGTAGCGCAACAGAAATTCGATATCCTTCACTTTTGTAATCCGCCCGACGAAAATCACGACAGTCGCTGCGGGATTGATACCGTGCTCGCTGAATACCGCACGATCGGCATTTGCCGGGTTCCAGTACCGGGCATTCACGCCGGCTGGATAATAGCGCAGCTTGCGCTCATCATGTCCCTTACGCACCATCAGGTCGTAGAACTCACGCGTACGCACAAAAATCAGATCTGCCTGCTTCTGGTATTGCTTGAGAAAGAACAGCGCAGGATTTTTGACAAACGGTTTCACCAACCGACCCGAAAGGTCGTTCATGTAATAATCTATGTCGGTATGGTAGATATCGACCCATGGGAGCGAAAGATATCTCGCTGCAGCCATCGCGAGCATGCCCATGACGCCCGGCGTGTTAGAGACGAGCACGTTGAACCTGTTGGCACGCAGAAACTGCACAACGCGAAGAAAGTCAGGTACGTACATACTCGTGCCCTTGTAGAAGCTGCCTGTCGGTATCGGTAAGATAGGGTCAAAAATATGAAACGGATGGATGGGCTTTTTGTAAGTAGTGAGCGGCTGCCAGAAGTAACCACGCTCCTGCGCGAGCGCATACATCTCTTCGGTGTCGGTAATGATTCCCGAGACCTCGTCGAAGATGTCGGCGATCCAGGCGACGCGGAGTTTTTGGGCAAGCGGGTCGGTCATAGAGGGTTAATCTTCGTCAAAATAGTCGTTGTCGATGCGCTTGAGTACGTAAGCCCGCTGTGGCGATACTCCAAGATCATGCTCAATCATGAGGCGCGCAAGATACTCGCCATCAATTAGCACGACGCGAGGCTCGATGGACTTTACGTAGGCTTCAGCATCCTGGGTAAATTTGCCCAGCGTAACAAATACGCCTTTCCTGGCTCTTTGCCCTTGCAATGCACCGACAAATTTCTGGATTTCGGGACGGCCGATTGTCTGTTTCCAACGCTTTGCCTGAAGATAAATAACGTCAAGCCCTAACTTATCCTCGTTGATCAGGCCGTCGATACCTTCGTCGCCCGGCCCGCCCGTATGCATTCCAGCGTGACTACCAACCAAGGCCCCATATCCCATTTTAACCATAAGATCGATTACCAATTTCTCAAAGAATCGGGGTGATTGTTGCTCAATCCGCTCGAGCAATGATTGGGCCAGCTCTGCCCGTATGGTTTGGTAGGCTGTCTCTAATTGCTCTTCTGGGCTTTGTTGGTCTATCTGCGTGTCTGCAGATTCTTTGGTCTCCGCTTTCGTCCGACGGGTAAATTCCAGAAAACCAGGGTAAACGCTCAGTTCTCGGTTGCTAATTTCGGCATGGTTTGCTAGTAATTTTCTGCCTTCTTCGGTAATACGGATAACGCCTCTCTGCGGCTTTTCAAGCGCACCCGCACGCACCAGGTGACTTTTTGACCAGCCAACACGGTTATTAAAGCGAGTCTGGCTGCCACTTGGCAAAAGCTCGTTGCGCTCTTCGGGTGTCAGGTTGAGCCTTTCAGCCAATTCCTCAATGGCCTGCTTGAGCGAGCGTTCTTTGCCGTCGGAACAAAGCTCCAGCAATGGCCGGTAGAGTTCTTCATAGGTGGGTATGGCCATTCTTCATTTCGCGTGCGGAAGTTGGGGCTGGAAGCATTTTTTGAAAGAGATTTTCAGCGTTTGCGATGCGCAGTGAACGGCATTAAGTCACCAGTAACTCTCCGGTTCAAAGCGCTGGCAGCTAAGGATGCGGGCAAAGGGGTAGGGGCCGCCGTTTTCAGCGAAAATTTCGATGGTTTGGATAAGGCGGATGGCTTCGCAGGTAAGGTCACCGTCTGTGATACCTCGATTGCTATGTTTTTCCATAGCAAGCAGATCAAGATATAACTCCAAGGCTAAGCGCACGAACGCAGATACGGTTACACCTAATTCCATAGCCGCGAGACGTATGATTTTTTCATCGTCACCATACAAGCAGAGCATGTGCCTGTGTTTCGCGTTTTCTAATTGATGCTTCCGTTTACTGGCCACGAATGCCTGCCCAAGTTTCTTTGTCCAGCGCAACGTGCACTTGCGAGCTAGCCTGAGAACGCAAAAGCGCGTTACCGTGGAGTAAGTGCGCCGGCGCAGCAGGGCGATCGTTTGAATGCGTTGCCAATACCGACTGGACAAGTGCACCTCCCACAGATTCGCTATTCTGACAGTGCGGCCTGCCAGAAACTTAGGTTGACGTAAACACTTCATAGTACTTAACTCCTATGGGCTCGCTCGATAAGATAGGAGCCTCCTATATTATAAATACCGCAAAATCGTTCATTTTTCTCATCGATCTGCGAATTTTTTTTCCAGAAAGTGCAATCTGTCGCTCATGCATAATCTGCTATGGAAATCCGCATCTTAAGGTGCGGTAGCAGAGAACACAACGCCCGGCAGAATTCCTATTGTCCTTGACCGCTTGATCGTAAGGCGACATAATTCCCCCTGTGCGGTCAGACGCTGCCCACCAGCCATGGCGCGATACGCTCTCTGTAAATGGCATCCATCTTGTGACGCCCGGCAATTCTGGCCGGTTGGACGTCACCGATAAATGGACTTTGATCCGCAGCATGCACCGCGCGCTCTGCGAGCGCGAACGCGTTGAGGGTAAGCTTTGCACAGAAATTGAAAAAGAACTCATCGAACGCGAGCGGCTAATGAGCACCGGCATAGGCGAACAGATGGCAATACCGCACGCGGTCGTCGCAGAAGCAGATCGGTTCATGACGGAGTGCGCTATTATCCGCGAGGGCATTGAATTCGAGAGTATTGATAACTCCAAAGCCTATATCGTAGTGATGCTCGTTGCGCCAAAGTCCGCCTTACAGGCACACCTGAAAGTCATGGCAGAGATTGCGCGGGTATTTTACCGCGCAGAAACCCGACAAAAGGTAATTGCCGCTGCAAGCGCCGCCGAAGTTCTTGAAATAGTGCGCACTGCGCCGGTCTGAATTTCTATGAACATCTTCCAGACATTGCGCGGTGAATGGGGTCTGACACGCGATGCGGATTTTCGGCGCGACCCCTGGTACATTGTTTCGGGCAACCAGGTTGTCGACAGTGGTTTCGGTAAACCTCCCAAAGAGTTCTTCAGCAAGACCCTGCCGCCGGGCGTGGTTTTGCCAGGCCTCATCAATGCACACAGCCACATAGAACTCTCTTTCCTGGCGGGCAAGATCCCCCAAGGCACGCCAATTACGGGCATGGGCAGTATCATCCATACGCAACGCGGTGCGATGGATCAACGGCAGATGCGCCAGGCAGCGGTCTATGCAATCCGCGCAGCTGAAGATGAGGGGACCTTTTTCTTCTGCGACATTTGTAACAGCACCGAATTTATCCGCTTTTTGCGCGATTTGCCTGCCTTCAATGGCAATCGTTACCTGGAGCTACTCGGTTTTTCTTCGCCGAGCGACCGGCAGCGCATGGATGCAGCGCGCGCCTTGCTCGATATCGATGCAACCTTCTACCCGACGGTGCATTCGGTGTACGGTTCGTCGCCATTGCAGATGCATTTCGTCCGCGAGAAGGCGCGACATACCTCCGTTTCGATACACCTGCTCGAGAGCCCCGAGGAAATCGAATTCCAGTACGATCGTGGCCCGATCGTCGAGTTTCTGAAGCAACTGGGACAACATGTTAAACATCCCGAGCTGCAGGGGCGCTCAGCGGTGGAGTACCTGCACTCAGTGGGTATGCTATCCTTTAAGAAGCTCCTGCTCGTACACCTGTCGGCAGCCCGCGTTGAAGACATTGACCTTTTGAGCGAGTACGTGCCACACGCCGCCTGGGTCATTTGCCACCGCTCTAACAAGCATCTCGGCATCGAGCGTACCAACTGGGAAACCCTGCGACATTCGCCGCTCAAGATGCTCATTGGTACAGACTCGCTGGCGACCAATACCGATCTTTCCGTGATGCGCGAAATGAAAGCGATACTTTCCGAGGGCAAATATTCCGAGCGCGAACTGATGCGCGCCGCCACCTGGGATGCCTACGAATTTCTCGAAATCAAGGAAAACAGAATACCGCACTTCCTGTTTCCGGGAGCTCAACCCAATATTCTTTCCCTGAGCGCCGCGGGGCGCGCGGTACCGCTGGCGGATTTTTAGCGATTTGCCGGTTGCGGAAGTTTTTCCGGAACTCGCTAGCAGGCTGTTGAAACCGAGCGCAGCTGCAGACAGGCCATTTATGGCCGTTTTGCGAGCGATTTCGCTAAGAAATCGCGGCGTCTGCAGCGAGCACGGGATTTTTTCAACATCCTGCTAGCGATACTCCCTTTCAGAACCGGTAGTGAGCAGAAAACTCTCCCGGTCCGGTAAGCCCGCCCAGGCGATACTCTACTTCTCCGGCAACCGGCTGGCGGGATTTCATGACAATGCCTTCGTCCTGCGAAAGCAGGTGCTGCACGTAGAAGTAGAGCGATAGCACAGCAAAAACTCCCGAACTTACCATGAAGGCGGTCGCATAGTTACCCCGCGTGTCGTACTCGCTATTGCGCGCGGCGACAAAATCAAGGTCTTCCTGCGTGTAGAGGCTCGCAGGCTTTCCGCTCAATCGCGCGAAGATCTGCTCCTGCGCGGCGTCGCGCCAGACGTAGAATGCAATGCCCGCGCCGAAAAAGGCTGCGGAAGTAACCAGTGACATGTGGTACCAGGTTTTGTACCCAAGCCCAATGAGGCCGGGCTGGCGATCCGCAAGAAAACCGCTCAGGTTCTCGTCGATTTTCAATGTGCCATTTTTCTCGTCGAGCGTCACAGAACGGTAAAGCTCCCCCTTCTCCGGGTGCAGCAGGTGCAGGCGGTAAGTACCCGCAGGAATGTTCTCGAGTCGCCTGGGCGTCTTGCCGTGATAATCGGCGTCGAGGTATATTTTTGCTCCCGGCGGTGTGGTCGAAATCTCCATACTGCCGCCTGAGGGCGAGGCCTCGAGCGAGAGCAGCCGATGCAGCCGCTCGCCTGTTTGCGGCCTTATCGGCTCTGTAACAGTGCGGTAGCCGTCGCGCTTGAGGACCAGCTGGTACGCACCCGGAATCAGGTAAGAGTAATCGAGCGGCGTCTTACCCAGAAACTGGTCATCCAGGTAAACAGATGCCTGCGGCGGATTGCTTTCGATTCTAAGAGTTGCAAAGTTGTCGCCAGTGAGCTTCGCCCGCACCGGGTTGACCAACCGCTGCACCGCAGCGACCAGTTCCTGTTCGTCGGCATTGGTCCGCTGCGAATGCAGAGTATCGCTGCCCTGACAAAGGCTGATCTTCATCTGTACGCCGCCTGCCGAAGCGCTTATGGAAGTAAGCAGAGTATATCGATCCTCCTCAAGGCCTGCACATCCCGCGCCTGGCGGCGAGGCGCGCAATTCACGCCTGATGCGCAATGGCAGCACTTCAGGCTTCGGGTAGCGGGAAAGCAACTCTTCGCGCTCGCCCTGAGGCAGAGCGTCATGATCGCGCTGCAGCGAATATTCAATGGTCAGCGGTTTGAGGCGCCCACGCGTGACGGCGCTGCGCTGCAGAGTGAGCTGGTCGGCGATCAGATTTTGCACCACTCCAGAGAGATAGTTCTTGGCCTCACCGCCAGACACCGCAGGTCGCAGAATCTCCATCACGTATTCGCGCGGCCAGGTAACGCGGCCAGAGCTATCGGCATTACTCTCCTGCGCCCGGAGAGCAAAAACCAGGCCGCCAAACAATAGCAACGCACGTGACTTCATGGCTGCGCGGCCAGGCGCTTGATGGTCTCAATCATCGAAGCGAATCCGTTAGCTCGCGACATGGACAGGTGCTTGGCAAATCCAAGCTTTTCCATAAATGAAAGATTCGCCGAGGCAATTTCCGCGCTGCTTGCTCCGGAAAACAGCCTTACCAGAAGCGCGATGAGACCGCGCGTGATTGCCGAGTCGCTGTCGGCCTCAAAGAAAACCCGGTCTCCTTCGCGTCGGGCTATGAGCCATACCTGCGACTGGCAGCCCCGAACCTTGTTTGCTTCGGTCTTGTGGGCATTGTCCAGAGGCGGCAGTTTTTCGCCTAATTCGATCAGATAACGGTACCGATCGGCCCAGTCATCAAACATCTCAAAATCCGCGAGCAGCTCTGCTTCGCGGCTCTCTATTTCAGACATAGTGTATTTTATTGGGCGGTAGTTCCTTTCTTCGCCAGAGCCTCAATTACCCGCCTTACCTTAATATTATGCGGATCGAGCTTCTCGGCAAATTCTATGATCGTCCGCGAACGGTTGTAGAGTCCCATGAGGTAATAGATATCCGCGAGGTTAATCAGGTTCTTCACCATATCATGGTCGCGCAGCCTCAACCGCTCGCCAAAATCAGCGGCCTTTTTGTAATTCTGCAGGACCTTGTTGCAGTACGAGGCAATATAAAGGAACTCGGAATCTGCCGGCTTAATGTGTATGTAGTCCTCAGCCAGCGCAGCCGCCTTTTCGAACTGCTTATCTTTCAGATACGCTTTGATGAGGTCGCGCATGACCTCGGGTTGCGTATCGTCGATGCGAAGCGCCTCTTCGAGATCGCCGATCGCAAGCTTGAGATTGGACTCTTTGACCGCAAGGCGAGCCCTGTTGAGCAACTGTACGACATGCTGCGACAACTGGCTGTGATCGTGATGCACATCTTCTTTGTAACCGATGCGCAGAAGCGACAAGTCGTCGGTGAGTTCGCCATAGTTTTCGAGCACTTCGCGAATCCGATCGAGCTGGCCATCGGCCTCTTCAACAACCCGAAGGAATTGCTGTTCATCTTCGTTAATAATCCGTGCGCCGTCTTCATCGTAGCCCACAAGCAGATCATCGCGACCGTCAGAACCGATAATGACCACGTCTTTCGGCTCCAGTTGCAGTGTCCGCACTTCGATGTGACCAGCCACTCCCTGCGTTCCCAGTTTCCGCAGCGCCATCTCCTTTTCGATAAATTCCGCCTTTCCCTTGCGATACAGAACGGACCAGGGATGCTCCGCATTGATGTAGTAGAGCAGTCCGGACTCATCGTCAACCAGCCCCATGACGAGTGAAATGAGCATCGAACCGTCAAATACCTCGAACACCCTGTGCAGCTCGACAAAGGTGTACTTGAGCCAGTGCTCAGGGAAGACATCCTGTTCTTTGGGTGAAAGTTTAGTGCGTTCAATCACCGACTGGAAGACTGACCCTAAGACCAGTATGCCTCCGGCGCCCTGCATCGATTTACCCATGGCGTCGGCATTCAGAAAAACCGTATGCGGCTTATCTTTCAGCGTAATCGTATTTGTGATAACAGTATCGCCGCCGATATCGCGGTGCCACTTGCGGAATTCAAATTTTTTCTTCTGTTCAACGAGCACATCCACGTTCAGATGCGGACTGTTGGCTTTGTTGGCACCAAGCGGCGTCGTGAGCAGGCTGGTCAGAAAGTAGTCTCCATCCTGCTGCTTCTTGAGCGCATTAACCTCTTCAAACGCCTTCTGCAACTCTGCAGTGCGTTCTTTTACCTTGTCCTCGAGAGTCTCAGCATATTCCTGCAGCTTCTGCTTCGAGTCTTTGATCGAGTGCACCATGCCGTTAAAGGAGCGCGAGAGGTAACCAATTTCGTCTTCGACAAAGATCGGCAGCGACACATCGAGATTACCGTTATTGACCTGGTTAACCCCGGAAAGAAGGCTATTGAGGGGAGTTATGAGCGCCCGGCTGAAAAAGATTGGAAAGCCCACAATGATGATCGCGATCGCGGCAAAGATCAGTAACAGGTATTTTAGTCCAAGAGGATGAACATACTTGCGGTAATCGAGGTAGTCAAAACCCACTTCCACCAGCCGGTTTTTCTTGTAATCGATGCCCACGTACGCTGTATAATGCGCGCCCGACTTTCTGTCGGTACGGTAATGGCGTGCGCCTGGCGGTATGATCTCTTCAGCATAACGGAGCAGCTTCTTTTTGAGTTCCGCTCCGTTGTCAGCGGCGTTTTCTTTCAGGTAGGCCAGCATGGCATCGCTAAAGGTCGCAAATTTTCCGCGCGCCTTGTTCAGGAATTTTGTCGCCTTTTCGCGAAACTGGAAATCCGGTATCTTGCGGAGCTTATAGCGTTGGTGCACTACCGGGCGCTGCAGGTTGCGTATTTTTTCGAGGATTGCCTGCTTATTATTCGTTTCCTTTTTTTCCAAAAGCGGCAGCAAAGCTGCCCGGTAACCGGCGAAGGTCGGCGGCGCAGACTCGAGTATTTTTTCGACATTGTCTTTAAACGCTATGTCTTCCGGCAAATAAAAAATCTTCATCCAGATGTTGGAAAATTCGAAACCATTGATCTGCTCTTCCACATCGATCTCAGCGCCGTTAACCGAAGCCACCAATTCTGTTTTCTTTTTTACCAGATCGTAGCTTATAGCATAGCGCATGGCCTCGGGCTCAAGGCCGGTTTCGCGGTAGCGACTCGCCTGCTCGCTCTTGACTCCGTCATACGCCGTTTCTTTGTCCTGGAAGGAGAAATAGCTGATACCCTGCAGTATAAGCAGAAAGACCACGATACTCACAAGAATAATCTTGGCCATAAACGTCGTCTTATCGGACGTGTTGTTCATGTAGATGATAACAATCACGAACGACCCCAGAATGGTTGACATATCAAACACAGTCTGGAAGGTCCCGCGATCCATGCCACCTTCGCGGCTCAGGGTGTTGAGGTAGGCGGGCAAAATCGTCGCCGCAACGATACCGACGATCAGGCCCACAAGCGCCCAGCGGTCACGGCCCTTGATGACAATGACGCGCCAGATACCGACGCCGATCATGAAAAAGACATAGGCCAAAATGGCGAGGCTGATGACATAGCTGGCCTCATCGGCGTCAAAGTCATAATAATGCCCTTCAAAATGGTAAACATAACCCGCGTCGTAGGTCTGCACCATAAACCATCCGGCAAACGCGAGCGCGATCACAGCCATGACCCGCGCCAGTACCTTGGCTGTGCGCGTGTGCACGGGCTCGGGAAACTCGAAAAAGATCTGCGTGAGCAGCGTGACCGCCAGCAGCACGAAACCCACAGTTGACCAGCGGTGGAACGCGGCGAGCGGGTGGTAAAAGGTCGAAGCGACCACATAGCTCGAAACAAAAATGCCGTAGATGAGCAGCGCATTTGCCACCACTTTCGTGGCGCGCGATTTATCTCTTACCTGAAAAAAGACCGCAGCGCAGATGAAAAGGAAGAGGACTGGTATGACTGACCCGACCGTAAAGTAGTCGAGGTAGATACTCTGCAGGAAACTCATGAGCAACCATGATAAACTCCGCCGCGTCTGTCAAGCGGATAGCCCGAATTGGGCAGTTTTTCAACTGCTTGTTAGTACTGCAGGGGCGGCAGGTCGCGCAGTATATCGGCGCGGGTCTTTACCGGCGGCTTTTCCGCGCGTTTGGCTCGGCTGGCCGGTTCGCTGCCTGCTTTGGGTAAAATTTCCTCGACACTCATCATGCGGGTGTAAGAGCGCAACGGATTTTTTGCACCGGTCGGCATTTCGTCGAGTGGGGCAGAGGCCCCATTGTATGTGGTTGTGACGCCGCTCTGCAGAGCCTCGAGCGATATGCGCGGCTGCGCCGGCTTCTTCTCTTCGCTGCCGTAAACGTGCCTGGTCAGATAATCGGGCGGATTTTCGATCTTCAGCTCCATCAGCTTGACCTTTTCGCCGATCAGGTTATTGATCTGCTGCTCTGCCGCGATCTTCAGCGTATTGCGGTACGAACGCGTGCTGTCGATACCATCCACAAGACTGTGGAGCTCAGCGATCTCTTTGTCGATCTGTTCGACTCGCTTGATCAGATGTATCACCTTTACCGGCTGCATGGCGTACGCCGGCGGCTCGCCTTGCGCGGTCAAGTGAAATGGGAGTTCATTGTGCGTCGTTATGTCACACCCGCGCTTGTGCAGTGGACGCACCCGCGTCCATTGCACAAGGGTTCAAATCTCATTGACCCCCTGTCTCTGACGACAAAGAAAACCTGTGCTATTTACCGAATTGAAGCTCGCCGAGCCCATCCAAAAGCGGCTCGCCGAGAAGGGCTACCCGGAGCCCACCCCCATACAGGCCGAGACCATACCGCTGGCCCTCAACAACCGGGATCTCATTGCCTGCGCCAAAACCGGTTCGGGCAAAACCCTCGCTTACCTGCTGCCGATTCTCCAGTACGTTTACGAAAGCCACCAGAAACAGGCATTTGCAGACCAGAACGGGGTAAATCCCCCGGTGGTACCTCACGACGCACAGATGCCATCCATGGCAGCGTCAAGTAAGCAACTTCCTGTTGCATTACATGACGCACAGATGCCATCCATGGCAGCGTCAAGTAAGCAACTTCCTGTTGCATTAGTCCTGGCCCCGACCCGGGAACTCGTCGTGCAGATTGCCGAAGAGGCCGAATTTTTTGCCGAGGCTACGGGTCTCAAGCTCGCCACCATTTACGGCGGTGTGGATCACGACAAGCAGCGCCGTGAGCTCAGCTCGGGCGCACACCTGATCGTCGCAACGCCGGGCCGCCTGCTCGACTTCATTCGCAGCGGTGAGGCAAACCTGTCAGAGGTGGTGCGCATCGTGCTCGATGAGGCAGACCGGATGCTCGATATGGGTTTCATCGACGATGTGCGCAAGATCCTCTCACGCTGCTCAGCCAATGAAAACGAAGACCGCCAGTTTTCGCTTTTTTCGGCGACCATCAACTTCAGCGCGCTGTATTCGGTGTGGGAGTTCATGCGTGAACCGGAAGAAATCCTGATCAATCCTGAACTCATCGACCACGCGAATATTGCGCAGGAAATGCTGCACCTGGGTCAGGATGAAAAACTTCCTTACCTCATCCAGATGCTCGAGAACAATAAGCTTGAGCCGGTCATCATCTTCACCAACAGCCGGCAATACGTCGATGTCCTGGTGAAGAACCTGAACCACCACAATATAGCTGCAGCCGGCCTTTCCAGCATGGTGACGCAGAACAAGCGTCTCAAAATTCTGGACGACTTCAAGAACGGCAAGTTCCGCGTGCTGGTCGCAACAGACGTGGCCAGCCGGGGGCTGCACATCGAAGACGTGCAGTTAGTGATTAATTATGACATCCCCATGGATCCCGAAACGTACGTGCACCGTATCGGCCGCACGGCGCGCGCAGGCAAGACAGGCAAAGCCATCAGCATCAGCTCTGAATTTGATTACGATGCGCTTGCCAAGCTCGAGCGCTACCTCAAATACAAGATACCCGTTGTGCAGCCCGAAGCGCGTTACCTCGAGAACATCAGCTTTGTCCGCATCGTCCATGTCGAGCGGCAGGACGGTTCTGACCATGTCCGCAGCGATCGACGCGGTGCGCGCAGCGCTGAGCGCGGCGGACGCGACCGCAGACGGCACGAAAGCGGTCGTAGCCCCCGCCGTGCGGAACGCGCCAATGAATCCCGGTCCGGCGAAGGCAGAAAGCCACACCACAAAGGTGCACAGGGTGCGCCACAGCACCAGAAACAAAAAGATGGCGCCTACTTTGACGCGCGTCGCACCCGAGGCGCGAACGATCAGCGTGGCCGTGACGCCCTGCGCAGCCAGCAGGGAACAGGACGCCGGGAGCGCAGAGACAACTTTGCGATTGTGCCGCGGACGCCGGAGAAAGTCGGCTTCTTCACGCGCATAGGGCGCAGTCTGAAATCGCTGTTTACGCGCAAACCCCCAACGCCTCAGATTTCTGAGCGCACGCGTCGCCTGCTCGAGCAAGAATCGCACGGCGGCGATAAGGCGCGTGGCCACAAGAAGCGCCGCAGGCGCGGCGGCAGTAATCGCAGGGGCAGCGGACGCGAGCGCCAGGGCAACCGCGAGCGACGCTGAGGAATTTGCACGCACTTAAGCGAGCCCTTTATCCGCTGTCGCTTGCCGGCATTGACCTGCTGGCGTACACTGCTGCGTTTGTCGGTGCGGTAAAGCTGCGCATCTGGCTCGGCAAGACCTTCGCGGGCATACCCGATTTTTCCGGCGATGCGATGCGCATGGATGATCTCTACTTCATGCCCGCGCTCTTCCTGGTGATATTCTTCTACGAAGGCCTGTACCGCAGGCGCGTTCCGTTCATCGACGAACTGCGCGAGGTTTCGAGGTCGCTGGCGATTCTGACAGTATTTCTCTTCGCCCTGATTTCGATCGGTAATCTTGCGCATCTCATCAGCCGGCTCACTATCCTGCTCATGGCCCCTCTTGCACTGTTGACTATCGGTATCGGCCGTTACTGGGGAAAATTACTGCTCCACCGCTTCGGCATCGGCACACAGAAGCTGCTGATTATTGGTGAAGTGGCGGCGGCCACACAGATTAAGAGGGAGCTCCTCGCAGAGAAAACGCTGGGTTACCGCTTTGCTGGCTTCATACCCATAGATCGGCGGGAAGAAAATCTGCTGCGAAGGCAAATAGCCGCAGAACTCAGCCGAGTCGGCAGTGCGGCAGACATGGAAAAGATACTCGCCCGCAAAGAGTTTGAGTGCGTTCTGATAGCGACACCTTCCGCAAGTCGCGAAAAAACCAGCGCGCTGGCGGATACGGTGTATCGCTATGTGCACCACGTTCTGATGATCCCTGAAATGGGCTCTGGCGCACTACTGAATTCAGAGCTCTACCACCTGTTCGTCAACCAGATGTTTCTGATCAAGGTGCGCAACAGCCTCACCGAAACGTCGGCACGCTTTACCAAGATGCTATTCGATATGGTAATTGTCGTGCTCTCGCTACCGGTCGTGGCCCCCCTATTGCTGGTCATTGGCACCCTGGTGCGGCTGACATCGCCCGGCCCCGCGCTTTTCAGGCAGGTGCGAATCGGCAAGAACGGCAAAGAGATACGGGTATTCAAATTCCGCAGCATGCACCGCGATGCCGAGGCAAAACTGGCGGAACTACTGGCGAAAGACCCGGCAGCCCGCGCCGAGTGGAAGAAAACGCATAAGCTCCGCAACGACCCAAGAGTTACAAAGCTGGGCGCATTTCTCAGAAGGACTTCACTGGACGAGCTGCCTCAGCTGATCAATGTACTCATGGGCGAAATGAGCCTCGTCGGGCCGCGCCCGGTAACCGAAATAGAGCTCAGAACAAAATACCGAAGTAAGGCCGACTATTACAAGCTCGTTCGACCGGGCATCACCGGCTTATGGCAGATAAGCGGCCGCAGCGATATCAGTTACGAGCAGCGGGTAAACATGGATACCTGGTATGTTTTCAACTGGTCGCTGCACATTGACCTGGTGATACTCTACAAGACCATCTGGGTCGTGCTCGGCCGCCGGGGGGCCTATTAATGGCACGCCGCAGCGCAAGCGCTGCGAGCGCGCCGCGCTTCTCTCTGGTCATACCCGTCCGCAACGGCGGGTCACTCTACCGGCAATGTCTCGAATCCGTTGCCGAGCAAAAACTCAAACCCGCCGAGGTTCTCATCTTTGACACCGAGTCGGATGATGGTTCAGCCACGCTCGCTGCTGCTGTACTCAAGAAAATCCCCCTGCGCACCTTCAGCATCGCGCGTTCACAGTTCGACCATGGCGGCACGCGCAACCGGGCATTGCGGCTCGCGCGGTACGACTGGGTCTTGTTCATGACTCAGGATGCCATCTGCGCCGACACGGAAGCATTTGCGAATCTGCTGGCAGCTGCCCGCGCGCCGAATGTTGTCGCTGTTTATGGCCGGCAATTACCGCACAGCGATGCGTCGCCGCTTGCCGCAACCGCGCGCGGCTTCAACTATGGGAGCGAGCGCATCGAACAAAACCTTACAGCAGCATCAAGGCTGGGCATCAAGACCTGGTTCTGCTCGAACAGCTTCTGCCTCTGGAACAAACCTGCGCTTCTTGAAGCCGGCGGATTTGCCGAGAAGCTGATTCTGGGCGAAGATATGCATGCTGCTGCAAGGCTCATCCAGGCGGGCGGCACAGTAATCTACGAACCCAGGGCAGAAGTCAGGCATTCGCACAATTACTCTGCTGCGGAAGAGTTTAGCCGCTATTTTGATATAGGCGTCTTCCACAGCCTGCACCGCGAACTGCTCTTTCGCGCGGGTAACCCGTCTAAAGAAGGATTGCGTTTCGTACTAGGGCAAGTCAGGCAGCTACGCAAGCTGCGCGCCTGGCTTTCGGTTCTGAGGCTGCCCTTTCACGTTGCAGCAAAATTTTTGGGTTACAAGTTAGGGCAGAACTACACGCTGCTCGGCAGGCGCCTTTCGCGGGCGCTCAGCATGCACAAGAATTTCTGGAACTAAAAGGAACGCACATGTCGCCATCGGAGAACACGCTCGCCGGAAAATTCGCCTTCGCCGGGCTATGCCTGATGAGTCTGGGGCTCGCATTTTCGATCTCGATTGCGCAGACGGGCCTCGGTATCACGTTCCTCATATTTCTAGCCACCCTCGTTGCATCCAGGCGCAAAACTCTGAGTCTCAGGGGCGCAGCGTACTTGAAGGTGCTCTATGTCTTTATCTTAGCCTGGGTGCTCTGGCGGATTTTCCACGTTCTGATCGCCACACGGCCGGGCGCAGAACTCTTTGAAGCCAGAGAGGTCTGGCTCATGCTGATTCCGGTCTTTCTCTGGTTCTATGCCTCGTCGCGCAACAGGCTGCAACTCGTGCTGACTGCTTTCGTACTCGGCGCGGCAGTCTCATCTGCCTGGGGTATCTGGAACATGCGCAACGAGATATTCGATATGTGGATACGCGGCCGGGGCCTCAGCACGATGCACCATCTCAACTACGCGGGAGTTGCGGCCTTTGCCGCACTGCTGGGGCTGGGACTCAGCTGGTCGCACTACTTCGCAGGCAAGAAACTCCGTGCAGCGCTTATGCTGTTGCTGGCACTGCTCTCTTTTGCCGGCCTGTGGCTCACAAAGTCAAAAGGAGCAATTGCAGCCTTTGCCGCGGTCGTGCCGCTGTTCATCTATCTGCAGCTGCATAACCGCGTTCATCGCTGGCTCTTTATCGTACTGGCAGTTATCGGCGTAACCTACCTGATCCCGCGGCTGCCCGAGTCGGTCGCCGAGCAATACCGCTTTCCCCCTGCCGAGGTGCATTCCGGTTCGCAGGCAGAGCGCCGAGACCTCTGGCAGGCAGGTCTGGCGATGATCCGCGACAAGTTCTGGATTGGTTACGGCGAACGTGGCTATAACGAGGCCTATCCCCGCTATGAGCTGCCGGGGGCTATGGGGGTCGCAAAATGGGACGAAACGTCGCGCGAGGCGTCGCACATGCACAATGACTTTCTCAACACCTGGGTGCTCTATGGCGCGATTGGCCTCATGATTCAGCTGGCCTATTACTTTCTCGGTTTCTTTGTTTATTTGAGGGAGCGATTCCATATACGCTGGCAGAGCGACCGGCCGCTGGCCGCAGCTGGGGCAAGCTCCTTAATCCTGATGGCTCTGATGGGCGTAACCCAGTGCCATTTCACGTCGGAGATTGTCCAGATGTCCTTTTGGGTGGCCCTCGGCAGCCTGTTTGTCCTGCTTGACCGCGACCGATCGCGTGGCGTCGAAGAGGTGTGACAGCAGACCGGTTCAGAGCCTGTGCTCCAACTCAAGCAAAAAGCCAAAAAGGCGATTTTTTGCGCGAGGCGGGGCCGCGTTTCGCCTGAACATGTGCGAAAATCGGCAAAAATTCGCGCCTTTTGGCGCCTCGCATAAGCAAATCGGTACGATTTGCGAAGGAATTTTTGCCGATTAGCGGACCCGGTTTGCGCGAAAAATCGCTCCGGCAAGTTGGCGCACAGGCTCTTCACCCCCTGCGCCCATTTGCTAAAATTATAGGTCCGGTTTTTGATTGACTACACGTCAAGAAGAGCCATTTTCACTTACGCTGTTTACCAAATAGCGAATATAAAATGTTTAATATTGAGGAAAATGTCGTTTATCCGATGCATGGCGTCGGCAAGATAGTGGAAATCGCAACTAAGACGATTCTCAACAAGAAGAAAAAGTATTACGTCGTTGAGCTCATTAATACCAAAATGCGGGTCATGGTGCCCGTGGACAATGCCGAGGCCATTGGCCTCAGGCATATCATGGATAAGAAGCAGATCCCCAAGATCGCTAAACTACTGCAGGAAGAGTACGTCGAACAGGAAGAAGACTGGAAAATCCGTTACCAGAATAACCTTACTAAGGTGAAGTCTGGCTCTATCACGGCTGTGGCCGAGGTCTGTCGCAACCTCTACAAGCGAGCCCGCGATAAGGAACTCTCGGTGATGGAGCGCAAGCTGTACGAGTCTGCTTATTCCCTGATGATCAACGAAGTGGCGCTGGCCAAGGGTATTTCCGCCGAAGATGCCAGCAATATGATTTCCGACATCTTGTCGAAATAGCTCCTCGGTGAACCCTCTGTGCGCGCAGATGCCCTGCGCGCAGGGGCAACTCAATAGGAGGAACAATGAAAAACTCCCAGAATATATCCGGAGCCTGGCAGGGTACCAATAAAAACGCGCTGCCGTGGGTGCTTGGCGCGCTCGCCGGCATGGTCGCCGCGGGCGCGCTACATCCCTATCTGAAAGATTTGCCGCCTGCGGTAGCTTATGGCGTTGCCGCGACAGTAACCATCGCAAGCTCAGTTGCCTTCGGTCTGCTCTGGCCACAACCGACAAAACAGCCTGTAGTGCAAAGCGTGCCCGTGATGGGGGGTAATGGCCGCCCCGAGAAGACACAGCAACCCGAAGAGAAACCCGCGCCGGTCGTGGAATCAAAAACAAAGATTCTCGACACCTCGATCATTATCGACGGTCGGATCATCGACATCGCAGCGACGGGCTTTCTTGAACCGCCATTCCTGGTACCAAACTTTGTATTGCGTGAGATTCAGCTGATTTCTGATTCTCCCGATGCGATCAAGCGCAACCGGGGCCGACGCGGTCTCGATATGCTCAACCAGCTGCAGAAGCGCAGCGACCTCGAAGTCAAAATTTCATACAAAGACTACACCGAGACCCGCGAAGTTGACCAGAAGCTGATTCGTCTGGCAAAAGAGACCGGCGGTTACCTCGTCACTAACGACTTCAACCTGAACAAGGTTGCCGAACTGCAGGGAGTTCGCGTGCTGAACATGAATAACCTCGCGAATGCCTTGAAGCCTGTCGTACTGCCGGGCGAAGAACTTGAACTGCAGGTCGTAAAAGAGGGCAAAGACGAAAACCAGGGTATCGCGTATCTCGAAGACGGCACCATGGTAGTCATAGAAGGTGGCGGCAAATTGATCGGTAAGAAGGTCAAAATAAACGTCACTTCAGTAATCCAGACTAATGCCGGGAAGATGGTCTTCACGAAACTGGCACAGAAGTAACCCCTCCCCGGCCTGCGGCCACCCCTCCCCACCTTGTGGAGAGGGGTTAGTGAAGGAGATCTTTCTTGTGCCCCCTCTCTACGTAGTGGGGAGGGGGTTAGGGGGTGGGGCTTGAACGTACTGTTGTTACTGATGGGTGGTTCGGGCCAGCGCTTTGGTGCGGCTAAACCCAAACAGTTTGTCGAAGCACACTACGAGGGTGAACTCCGCCCTCTGTTTGAAATTACGGCCCGCAAGCTCTTGCGTGCGCTGCCGATCGACATTGCGATTTTTGTTTCCCCAAAAAATACTGCGGGCTCGGCGGTAGTAAATCCTGTCATAGAAAAACTCAAGAAGGATTTTCCGGGACGCAAAATGAAATATGCCGCAGCGGGCCTAACCCGCTTCGGCAGCTTTCTCTCGGGGCTTTCGGCGGCCGAAAAATTCTCCGGCATTGAGCGTCTGCTCGTGCACGATGCGAACCGGCCCTACCTGAGCGCCAATTTTCTGCAGAGAGTAAGCTCCCACCTCGGCTATTTATCTGCCGACATGCCGGCGTTCATACCAGTAGCCCCGGTTGTCGATTCCATTGTGCGGCTCGACGGCAAGAATGTCGTGAATTACGAGAACCGCCAGGAACTGCGGCGAGTCCAGACACCGCAACTGCTCCACTACCCGACGTTTATTGAAGCGCAGTCGGCAGCGCTTCACCGCGGGCAGCAGGAACTCGACTTTACGGATGAAGGTTCTGTTTGTCTGTCGCTGGGCCTGCGTGTGGGTAGCTTCGAGGGCGATAACGAAAACCTGAAAATTACCTTCCCGGAAGACCTCAAGCCGGATAAACTTTAATTCTCCGCCTGTCTCTGCGTAGCAGATTTGCCCATGAAATCGATTCTGTCCGCTTTGGCCGCGCTCTCTATTTTGTTTTTGCTGACCAATGCCGGCACAAAGGCTCAGGAGAACATTACGGTAACTCCCGATAACGAAGCGCAGATTCTTAACCTCGGTGCGATCAATACGCCGTACAGCGAATACACTCCTTTTATTACGGCAGACGAGCGCTATCTTTTCTTCCAGTCAAACCGCCCCGGTGGCGTAAACGAATCGGGCGATTTTGATCTCTGGTACACAGAGAACCAGGTCACCGAGGGAGTACCAAAATTCAAGCCGCCGGCAAATGTCGGACTGCCGGTGAATTCCGCGTATTTTGACGGACACCCCACCCTGCGCCGCCTGCCTTCGGGGGAGTACGAAATGTACTTCACCTCGTTCGCAGAAGATGGCAGACCGGGACCGCAGCTGACTAACCTTTACTACACCATCTTTAAGGACGGCAAATGGACACAGCCAACGCCCGTGATCGAAATCAATACCGACTTCCACGACCGCATGCCGTCCATTTCGCAGGATGGCCGTTACCTTTTTTTCAGCTCCGACCGTCCGGGAGGCTTTGGCCGCGACGACATCTGGATTTCTGAATACGACTTTGCCGCCAAGCGCTGGGGCAAACCGCGCAACGCCGGGCGCACGATCAATACGCCCGCATCTGAAGTGACTCCCGCGCTGCACTCGGATAACATCACGCTCTACTTTTCGTCCGACCGCGCAGGCGGAGTGGGCGGTTACGATATCTACGTCACGCAGATGCTGCAGAACCTGCCTTCGGCGAGTCTGGCGAGCGACGGTGAAGCCATGTGGAAACGCCCTGTGAATCTGGGTAAACCCTATAACTCCACCTTTGACGACGAATATCCGACGGTAATTCGTAACGGCAATTATATGTATTTTGCCTCGAACCGAGAGAATGGCCAGGGGAGCTTCGACGTTTACCGCGGCAAGGTACCTGAATTTGCTAAACCCGAAGTGGTCGTCACGCTCAAGGGCCGCGTTAAAGAGAAGTTCAGCGAAAAGGGAATCGAAGCAAATATTCGTATTACCGACCTGGACGGCGAAAAGAATTTTTCGACAAATCAACCCGAAGGTCTTTACAGCGCAGATTTGATCAACAAGAAACAGTACAAGCTGACAGTGACAGCGCCGGGCTATCGGCCGATCGAATACATTGCCGATCTGCGCGACATCCATGCCCCGATTACCATACAGAAGGACTTCGAAATGGAGCGCGTACTCGCGTTGCCTAAAGAAGTACTCCTACGCGTCGCATTTGAAGATGAGCGCGGCAAAGGCCTCAAGCCCAACGCAACCTACCGCCTGCCGCCCGGTGTACCGGACGATAAGATACTTCCCTACAAAGGCAATGTAGCGGAAATCAGGGTTCCTGCGATGTCGCGCTACAGCAAACCCGAAGAGGCGCTCGCGGCGCTTGAGGCGATGCGCCTCTCGGTTAAGGCATCGCTCAAAGGTTACGAAGACCTCGCTGAGGAGCGTGCAATGGCAAGTCTGCTGCGCGGCAACAACGGCGAGATCAGGGGAGTCATCGACGTTAAGTTCGTCATGAAAGGTAAAGAAGAGGGCGTCGAAGTAATACCGACCAAAGGTCCTGGCGGACTCGAAGCGATCGTCTATTTCTCAACCAATGTCTCGAACCGCCTCGATAATGAAAAGGCATCTGGTCTGAAGAACGTCGTGGAGCTCTGGAACAGACAACCGCACAAGTACGTGTATGTTTACGGCCACGCAGACAGCCGGGGCACAGCAGAGCACAACATGAAGCTCTCGAAAGCACGCGCCGAGTTCGTGAAACGCCGGCTGGTACAGTACGGCATTCCGGCAGAAATGATCGTTACGCGCGCTTTCGGCGAAACCCGTCCGGCGAGTAAAGACGAGAGCACGGCTGAAGGACGCCGCAAGAACCGCCGCGCGGAAATCTATTTCGATGCAACGAAACGCAGGGATGAAGGCGAGCCCACAGACTCAGAAGCTGTCAAGGAAGCGCCCAAACCTGCGGTGAAAAAACCGGTGAAGAAAAAGAAAAGCAAACCGCTGCCGCCCGAAGAAGTGGAGCCATCGGTGAAGGAGAAGCCGGCGAAAAAGACCGCAGAGAAGAGCGAAACGGCCAAGCCAGTTGAAACAGACGAGAGTGCAGCAGCCGACTCAGCCCAACCTGCGAAAGACAAGGATGCTGACGCCACAAATCCCGGTACGGAAAAGCCCGTGACCACGCCCGGCACTCCGCCGAACACGGAGCTGCGCATCAAATGAAGTTGCGATGAGCCCGAAAGAACCTGAAGAGCGCCGCCGCAGCGCCGAGCGATCGGAGCAGCCGCGCGACGTCGATGCGCTGATCCGGGAAGAGTTCTCACTCGTCACTCAGCATATGGTTATGTCGGAGCATCTGAATCCGAATCACCATATCTTCGGCGGGCAGCTGCTCGCCTGGCTCGACACCGATGTGTACCTGCACTGCACAAACCGCCTGCGCTATAAGTCCATGGTGACGGTGAGCATGAACAACGTTTACTTTAAGGCGCCCGGATATCTCGGAGACATCATACAAATTTACGCCCGCATAAAGGAAGTGCGCCGCAGCAGTGTGACCGCTGAGGGCAAGGCAGTCGCCTACGACCCGGAGAAACAAACCTCGCGCGAAATCATCGCCTGCGAGGTAACTTACGTGGCTGTGGGCCCGAATGGACGGCCCGTGCGGCTATTTGAGCGTTAGTCTTGGGTGGCGGCCCAACGCCAAGGTGCCTTACTTCTTCTCTGACAAGACCGCGAGCAGGCCGGGTACGGTTTCTCCTGCCGGGAGCTTCTGGTGTATCTTTTCCAGAATACCTGCAAGCAGAATTTTGCCGCTGCGCGAAGAGCCAAGCCTGGAGATCACCTCCGCGAAATCCGTAGTGGAAAGCTCCATCGCGCTGAATGCATCATGCGAAACCATCACGAGATGACTGCCCGGCGTCAGGCGGTGCTCAGCAACTCCGGTGTATTCTGAACCAAAACGCGCGCTGCCCAGAGCAATTTCGCTGCACGAACCTTCGGCAGTCACTTCAAACAGATAGATTCCTCCCGCGCGGTAGATTTTCATTGTACGCGCTGTCTCGTCCAGCCGGCCAAAGAACATACCCGGTACGAATTCACTGTGCGCCAGGAATGCGCTCCACAGGTCGCGAGCAAAGTCATCTGCGGCAAGATTGGCCTTTGCCAGCGCCCAAAAACGCTCCTGCAAACGGTGCTTAAAAAGTAGCGCATCGATCTGGTCTGACTCGGTCACGCCAATCAGCACATCGACATGCCCCTGCCCCTGCGCTCCTGAAATAAATTCATGGGTTTCCGCCCGCGGCCTGCGCGGATAAACCGCGAGTTCGAAGCGCTGCATGCGCGGGAACGGCTTTTCAAACAACTTATTCTGCAGTTGCAGCGCGGTATTGTCTGGTGTAACGGCCATCTGCGGCACAACCTCTGTGCGGCTCTGCCGTATGCGCTCGTCCACTGCGTGCAGTAGTGCCTCTACTTCCTGATATTGCGTCTCGATACTCTCTGGCCGCAGCGAATCGACATCGAGACCGCGCACAATCTGCGCCAAAGACTGCGCCAGTGAATGACCGTAATGATAGACAAAGAGCGTGTTGATGCCTGCGGCGAGCAGGCAGAGAATGAAAAATGAAGCAGCCAGCGTCAGCAGCCTGGGCTTTAGCGGCACCAGACCCAGCAGAACGGTCGTATTATCCTGGACGTAGGCAATATAGTGCTGGTTGCCCACTGTATAAAATGGGCTCGCAGGTTTTCCCCGGCGGTACTTCAGAACATCCTGCAGCAGCTTGTTCTGTTCTTCTACTTCCGGCAGCTTGATTTTCGGATCGGTTGCATAGCGCCCAAGTGCACTGGAGAGATTTTCATCGCTGTGCGCAACGAGCTTCCACTTATCAGAATAAACCGCAATCGAATCGGTAAATCCTGCATTCTGCAAATTGCGGATATAGGTCATGGAATTCACGCTTTCACGCGAGTTGCCAATAGCTTTGAGTATGACCTCCGCGCTTCTGGCTTTTTGCTCCAGCTGCTGGTTAGCCAGACGGGAAAACAACGATACCGAAAGGACGAAATATATTGCGGAAAAAATGGCGCCCACAACCAGCATGATCAACCCGAGGGTCATTGTCAACCGGACTGCCAAAGCTGGTTTTGATCTCGTATTCAGGGCAGAAAAAGACATACGTATTTATAGCATCGGCAGACGCGCCGTCAAATTTGAACCAATTGAGACCTGCAGTCTGCATGGCTGCGGCCGGCTGGCGACCTGGCAAACGCCGTCCTTAATCATTTACAGCGCGTCAAAATGCCCGGTTCTGCACCATGGCGAACAAGTACGTTTACTTCTTTTCAGCAGGGCGCACCGAAGGCGGCGCAGGAGACAAGAAGCTCCTGGGCGGCAAGGGCGCCAACCTTGCCGAAATGACCACGCTCGGAATCCCGGTGCCGCCAGGCTTTACCATCTCCACCGAGGTCTGCACGTACTACTACGCTCATGACAAGCAATATCCGGCTGATCTGCAGGCGCAGATCGACCAGGGTATCGCCGAACTCGAAGCAGCGATCGGCAAAAAATTCGGAGACCAGAAGAACCCTCTGCTCGTTTCCGTACGCTCCGGCGCCCCCGTGTCAATGCCCGGCATGATGGACACGATCCTCAATCTCGGCCTCAATGACGAAACAGTCGCCGGTTTGATTGCCAGCACCGGAAACGAGCGCTTTGCCTACGACAGTTACCGCCGGTTCATCCAAATGTACGGTAATGTCGTGATGGGAATGAAACACCATGATTTCGAGCACATTCTCGATGGCATGAAAAAGGCCAAGGGAGTAAAGGAAGACCTGGCGCTTGACGCAGCGGATCTTAAGAGCCTGATCGCACAGTACAAGGCAGAGGTGAAAAAGGTCACCGGCAGAGATTTTCCCCAATCGCCGAAAGAACAGCTCATGGGCGCTATCGACGCAGTCTTCGCTTCATGGATGAACGAGCGCGCCATCATTTACCGCAAGCTGAACAATATTTCTGAAGCGCTCGGCACCGCGGTCAACGTGCAGTCGATGGTCTTCGGTAACATGGGCGACGACTGTGGTACTGGCGTTGCCTTCACGCGCAACCCTGCCACTGGCGAGCGCAAGTTTTTTGGGGAGTTCCTGATGAACGCGCAGGGCGAAGACGTGGTTGCCGGCATCCGCACTCCCCTTTCCATCGAGAAACTCGGCGAAAAAATGCCGGAAGCGCTGAAAGAACTATTGAGCTATGCGGACAAACTCGAACGCCACTATAAAGATATGCAGGACATCGAGTTCACTATTGAAAAGTCCAAACTCTATATGCTGCAGACCCGTTCGGGCAAGCGCACTGCATTTGCTGCAATACGTACTGCGGTAGAGATGGTGGACGAAGGTCTGATCGACGAAAAAACAGCGCTCAAGCGCATCGATGCCAGCTCTTTGCCTTCACTGCTGGCGAAAATTTTCGACGAGAAAGAAAAGAAAGAAGCGCTTGCCAAAGGGCTGGTTGTCGCCTCGGGTCTGCCGGCGGGGCCAGGCGCTGCAAGCGGTCACATCGCTCTGACGGCAGAGAAGGCCGTAGAAATGGAAAAGAAGGGAGTTAAATCGATTCTGGTGCGTATAGAAACATCTCCCGAAGATATCTCGGGTATGCACAGCGCAGAAGGCATTCTGACTGCGCGCGGCGGCATGACCTCGCACGCGGCGGTAGTCGCACGCGGCATGAACAAGCCATGTATTGTCGGCTGCAGCGCGCTCGATGTTGACTATAAGGCCGGAACTATCGAATTCAACGCAGGCACAGACAAGGCCGTCAAACTCAGGGAAGGAGACCATATTTCGATCGATGGTTTTACCGGGCAGGTTCTGAATGCCGCGCTGAAAACAATTCCCAGCGAACTCGAGCAGGTCTTCGTTAGTAAGACTTTGCCCATGGAAAAGTCAGTGCTCGCACAGCAGTATGCGCGCGTTATGCAATGGGCAGATAAATACAGCAGGCTGAAGGTTCGTACCAACGCGGATACACCCGAAGATGCCGCCGTCGCGCGCAGCTACGGCGCGCAGGGTATCGGGCTCTGTCGCACGGAACACATGTTTTTTGCGGAAGAGCGTATCGCGGCAATGCGCGAAATGATTCTCTCATCAACACTCGAGGAGCGTCAAAAGGCGCTCGCGAAACTGCTGCCTTATCAGCGCGCTGACTTTAAGGGAATTTTTTCTGCGATGGAAGGTTTACCCGTCACTGTGCGCCTGCTCGACCCGCCGCTGCATGAATTCCTGCCGCACGAAGAAGCGCAGATCGAGGAATTAGCGAAGGCGTTCGGCAAGTCAATCCAGTATGTACACAAGAAAATTGCCGATCTTAAGGAATTTAACCCGATGCTCGGCCACCGGGGTTGTCGTCTCGGAGTGACTTACCCTGAAATTACCGCGATGCAGACCCGGGCGATCATTGAAGCTGCTGCCGAACTCATCAAAGACGGCAAGAAGGTTTATCCCGAAATCATGGTGCCGCTGGTCGGCCACCACAAGGAACTGGAGAACCAGGCGAAAGTCATACGCGAGACAGCTGAAAAAGTTCAGAAGGAAAAGGGAGTAACGGTTGAGTATAGTCTGGGGACGATGATCGAAGTGCCGCGGGCGGCGGTTACCGCCGACGAAATCGCTCAGCATGCGCAGTTCTTCAGCTTCGGCACCAATGACCTGACACAGATGACATCCGGCTTTTCGCGCGACGACTCAGAAGCATTCCTTCCTTACTACATCGAAAAAGGCATCTATCCGCAGAATCCGTTCCAGGTCTTTGATTGGGAAGGGGTCGGAAAGCTTGTCGAAATTGCGATTGAGAAAGGTCGCAAGACACGTCCAACTATCAAGCTGGGTGTGTGCGGCGAACACGGTGGAGATCCCAGCTCGATTGGCTACTGCCACCGCGTTGGTCTCGACTACGTCTCGTGTTCGCCATATCGGGTACCCATCGCCAGACTGGCGGCGGCGCAGGCTGCCCTAGCAGGCTGTTGAAAAACAGCCATAAAGCAGGATGTTGAAACCGAGCGCAGCTG
>CAYOZO010000030.1:0-27052 GCA_964408405.1 uncultured Turneriella sp. | reverse complement strand
CTTCGGTCCTGACGATGCTGGGTATTTTCCTGAGTGACATCGCCTACATGCTGGTCGACCCCCGTATACGCTACGGTGTGCAGAGCGCCGAGGCCTGATGATGCTGAAGCACGGCATACAGGAATATTTCAGAGTCTTTTGGCACAGGCTGACGCAGAACCTCAGCACCGAAAGGCTGACCTACACCTTCCTTTTTCTTTTCATATTCACGGGAGCATTTGCACCGTTTCTCGCTTCGTCGCAGCCTCTCTTTATCTACAACAAGGCCGGTTACGAGAGTAAATCCGGCATCCAGCTGAAGACATCACCGCTGCTCTATACGTTCTTTTACAACGATGCGCAGGTCGAAAAAATCGAATACCGCCGGCTCGTAGAAAAGGGCGAGATCGGCGCGATCTTTACCCTCGTGCCGTATTCGCCCTATGAAACCGAACTCGAAAATTACCTGAAGCCACCACAATTTTGGGGAGCGCGCTTTGTGCACTATCTCGGCACCGATGAAAATGGCCGTGACGTCGCAGCCCGCCTCATCCGGGGCACCCGCAATTCACTGCTCGTTTCGCTTGTTGCTGTGGGCCTGGCGCTCGCGATTGGAGTTTTTATCGGAGCGCTGGCAGGTTACTTCGGCGGCTGGGTCGATATGGTGATCAGCCGCTTCATCGAAATTGTCATCTGCTTTCCCAAGCTGATCCTCATTATCGCAGTCATGGCGCTGAAAAAACCTTCGCTGCTCAACCTGATGATTGTGATCGGGCTCACCAGCTGGACGGGCATTGCGCGCCTCGTGCGCGGTGAAGTCATGCGCGTGCGCAACTTCGACTATGTGCAGAGCGCGCGCGCAATGGGAGCTTCTTCTTGGCGCATTATTTTTATCCACATACTGCCGGCGACCGCAGGCCCACTGTCCGTCACGGCCGCCTTTGATGTGGCCGAGGCGGTCCTCACCGAATCGGCGCTCAGCTTTCTGGGCATTGGCGTGCCGATTCCCGAACCCTCGTGGGGGGATGTACTCAAAACCGCGCAGGACTTTCCCGACATCGCCTGGTGGATGACCCTTTTCCCGGGACTGCTGATTTTTCTGACCGTGATTACCTTTAACAATTTGGGAGACAGGTTGCGCCAGAAGTTCGCACGCTAGACAATGGACTACACGAATATCGACCAGAATTTTTATCTCAAGACCCTGCCGGCACTGGTGGCCAATGCTGCACTGGTGCTCTATGCACTGGCGCGAAAACCACCCCTCTGGCGCTACCTTGCTCTTTTCGGCATCACGACCCTGGCCGACATTTCGGTCGCGGGCAATCTCGTTCCCATTGCGAGCGCAGAGCTACAGACAGCTATCGAGTACATCTTCGTGCTCATCGGCGATCTTAGATTTATCCTCTTGCTTGCTTACGTGCTCTATGCCGGAAAAACGCTCGAAGACATCGATGCGCTTCGCCTGACAGGAGATGTCCTGCGGCCCGCGCTGATTTTCACTATCTTTCCGACACTCATCGTTTCGGCCATCGGCTTTGCCAAACCTGATTTGCTTGCTTTGCCAAGGCAAAAGTTCCTGGCGTACGAGCTGGTCTTCTTCGGCCTCACGCTGCTCTGGCTGCAGGTGGTACTGCCGCAAAAACCGGTAGCCGAACGCGAACAACGGTTAATCCGGCAAGTCGCACTGCCCGTACTGGGCTTCTACGGCCTGTGGTCTCTAGCAGACATGCTGATACTGCGCGGCATGCAGATCGGATATGCAGTGCGTATCTTACCCAACCTGCTCTACTACTGCCTTTTTCTGTGGTGGGTGGCACTTGCCGGCCGGCAAAGGTCATGATTCTACTTTTCGCCCTGACTATCCGGGCGGACATTTACCCATGTCCATCAGCACCGACGAAGTGAGAAAGATTGCAGCGCTCAGCAAGCTCCGCCTTGAGGGCAGCGAACTGGAGAATATGGCGCGCGATTTTAATGGTATTCTCGATTTCGTCGCACAGATCAGAGAAGCCGATACGAGCGGGGCCCACGTGCTGGATCACCCGCTGGGACATACTAATGCGTGGCGTGAAGATATAAGTGAGCCTTCTATCACGCAGGACGCGATTCGCGCTTTTGCGCCAAAGTTCGAAGCCGGCTTCTTTGTTGTACCGCGAGTAATCGAAACCGAGGGCTAGCTGCAACACGCCGACGAATTTGCCGAATACCAGAAATTCCTGGTCTCTGACCAGAGAGACAAACTTATCCCGGCGCAGCTCTACACTGCGCAAATCCTGCGCGACCCGCGCGATTCACTCAATATACTGGACTTTGGCTGCGGGCACGGTTATGTTGCGATGGTGCTCGCAACCCTGGCACGTTCCGGTGTAAGGGTATATGCCTGCGATACAGATGAAGAGTGCCTGGATGTACTCTGGGGTCGCATAGCGCACCGGCAGGTACAAAATCTCACTGCCTTCCATTTGCCGAACTACTCGCAGATTTATCTGCCCGGCTGGCTGCCTGCGCCCGAATACGTCATCTGCTCGTTCAGTATTTCTGCACTCGAGCATCCCGATATCGGCCTGCCGCAACTCGTGAAGCAAGTGCCTTCGGGAACCAACTTTCTCTTTGTTGAATGGGATCCTGAGCGGTCGCACAAACTGATCGACATTTACGTCCCGGCAGCGCGGCGAATTCTTCCAACAGACTTTCGCCGCCTGGTAGAGTACAGCGGACTCAAACTAACGTCTGAAGAAAGCGGCAAACAGCTGTATTATTCTGTTAAGGCAGTAAAACCGTAGAAGGGGCAAGAGCGATGCGGCGCATCGCGTAGGTACGTATCGCCCTGGGTGAAGATAGCGTAATTGTGTGGGCGATTCAGGATTCGAACCTGAGACCCCCTGCTTGTAAGGCAGGTGCTCTAACCAGCTGAGCTAATCGCCCTTAGTACGCATTCCGCGCGTGACCAAAATTGGCTGCGCCAATTTTGGTCACGCGCACATTCAAAACTCAGCCGGCGGGAGCCGCTGCGGCCTTTTTGACCAATTGTGCTATGCGCGATTTTTTACGCGAAGCAGCATTCACATGCATCAGGTTAGTCTTAGATGCCTTGTCCACCAGCGAGGCCAGCTTTTGTGAGGCTTTGACCGCTTCGTCTAGCTTTTTTTCGGCCACAAGCGCGCGCACCTTTTTCTCCTGTGTGCGGATTGCCGATTTCTGCGCCTGGTTTTTGCGGCGGCGCTTTTCATTTTGGCGGGTGCGTTTCTTGGCTGAAGCGATATTGGGCATTTATCTAACCTTTCCTGTTCTTGCCGTCAAATTGCGACTCTGACTCAGGGCGTCAAACAGTTCAAAGACTCCGGCCACCAAACGCGTGTTACTTGAAAACGCCCGCCTTGTCGGTTTTTTCCCACGTGAAGGAGTTCTGGCCCTCGCGACCGAAATGGCCGTACGCAGCCGTCGGCCGGTATTTGATATTGCGGAGGTTCAGAGTTTCACGAATTCCTCGCGGCGTGAGGTCGAAATTTTCCATGATAATCTTTTCGATCTTGTCATCGCTGATTTTGCCAGTGCCGAACGTATTCACCACCAGCGAAACCGGCTTAGCGACACCGATGGCATAGGCTACCTGAATTTCGCACTGGCTGGCAATACCTGAAGCGACGACGTTTTTCGCGACATAGCGCATCATGTAAGCCGCGCTGCGGTCAACCTTAGAGGGATCCTTGCCGCTGAAGGCACCGCCACCGTGGCGGCCATAACCGCCGTAGGTATCAACGATGATCTTGCGGCCGGTAAGGCCGCAGTCACCGTGCGGACCGCCCACGACAAAGCGACCGGTAGGATTGATGTAATAATTCGTGCCTTTGAGCAGCTCGGCGGGAAGTACCTTTTTTACGCATTCTTCGATCACCTGCTCGGAGAGTTTGCTGTGCTCAACATCCGGAGTATGCTGCGTAGATACGACGACAGTCTGGATACCCGCAGGCTTGCCTTTTTCATAGCGAACCGTCACCTGTGACTTGGCATCGGGGCGCAGAAATGGCAGTTTACCGCTCTTGCGCAGGCCGGTCAGATACTCGAGAATCTTGTGCGAGTAGTAGATCGGCATTGGCATCAGCGCATCGGTTTCATCGATCGCAAAACCGAACATCATACCCTGGTCACCTGCGCCTTCTTCCTTATGCAGGCCTTCACCGGTGACGCCCTGCGCGATATCCTGCGATTGTTCATGCAAAAGTATGTGAACCTTTGCCGTGCGGTAGTCAAAACCGATATCGTCATGCACATAACCGATGTCTTTCATCACATCGCGCGCGATTTGTTCGATTTTCTCTTTCGTGATGTGGCCCTTGGGCGAAGTTGAGATTTCGCCGGCCACGGTGACATGGTCCGTAGTAGTGAGGGACTCGCAGGCGACGCGGGTGGTATTGTCGAGTTCGAGGTAGGCGTCGAGCACCGCGTCCGATATCTGGTCGCAGACTTTGTCCGGATGGCCTTCTGAGACCGATTCAGAGGTGAAAACGAAATCCCGTTCTTGGTTCATGAGCGCAAAAGTGCTTTGCAGACATGCTGTAAATGCCTATTGACTGCTTGTGGTGACGGTCATCCGGCGCCCCTTGGAGTGTATTCGCGACATGGGACGACCTTCCAGAACTTATTACGACGTCCATAACGGCTTTTTTCCCGCCAAGATGGTCTCTGCCCCACAGGTTTTCCAAGTGTAAAGACTTGACGTTAGCGAAGGCAGCTGTACCTAAGAACAATGTCGGAGCTCAAGAATGAACCTGTTATAGCCGTCAAGGGGCGCTTTCGGGCCCCCAACCAAAGGTACTATGGCCAGTTTTTCTATCTCATCAATAACAAGGGTGGTTATATCGATGTCGCGTCGGTGGTCATCACCGTCGGCTCAGACCTCTTTAACGCACTCAATCCCACTGACTCCTGGAAGAAATACGAGTCGCTCATCAACAAGCTGAAATACGAGAACAAATTTTCTCAGGCCATTACCAACGAGTTTCAGGCAAAACTGAAGCAACTCGCACTCGACAAACAGTATTTCGCTGACCTCATGAAGGCCGTGGTCAGTAACAAGCAAGAGACGCTGAATTTTGTGCTGGCCAATTTCTACCGCCGAGTGATTAAAGACGACGAATTTTATCTCGAGGGGCACGCGGAAAAGGCCTCGCTCGACGGCAGCGAGGAAACACCGGCGGCTGACGAAACAGATCTGGGAGGCCCGGACGGCGTTTACTTACCTGTTAAGCTCGACCTGGACCCTATCTCCGGCAAAGACGTCAAAGAAATAAGGCCGGGAGACAAGATTCTGGTGCGAATACTGCCTGAGACCGAGCGCGCCAATGCATTCATCGATGGCGCAGGGCTTAGAACGGAAAGCGGCTTTATTCGCTCGGCCCCCTTTACCGTGACCAGCGTCATATACCCAGGCGTAGGGGTAGAGCTCGTCGGCAAACTGAAAGAGGGCATTTACGGCAAAATTGTCGAAGAGCAGAATGTCCTCGTACGGACAGTAGAAGCGGCAAGAGCAGCGGCTCAACCCAGGGCGCAGGCTCCGCTCGCGGCCTCGTTACCCGACGAGAAGAAACAACTGACACTCATTGGTATCGGCGTCATCGGCACAGCGATTCTGGGTATCGTGCTTTACTGGGTAATATCTTCGCTGTAAAAAAACATATCTGTTTTTCACGTAAGAGTAATCACGGTGATTTCCGGCGGGCAATTTACGCGCAAAGGAAACCAGTGGCCCAGGCCCCGGTTGACGTAGAGCTGCGAATCCCCTTCAGCGTAGTGGTCGACATAGTACTTGTACATCCAATGAGCGCCGTTTAGCAGCGTATTCTGCGCGCGCGAAAAATTGATCTGCCCCCCGTGTGTATGCCCCGATAATACCAGGTCAACCTGCTGGCCTTTCAGAAACTCAAAATCTGCCGGGTTATGATTGAGCAGTATTATGGGAGCTTCGGCGTTACGTTTTTGACTCATCTGTGAAAAATACTGCTTCATGATTTCGGTGCGGCCGCGTCCCAGCGGCGGGTAGTCGAGTCCTGCGATCTGTAATTGACCACGCCCGCGGCGCACCAGCTTAACCTCGTTGTGCAGAATACGCAGCCCGGCGCGGTTAAACCCCTGGGCTGCCACAAGGCCATTGTCGATCAGGTCGTGGTTGCCGAGTACGCCATACAGGCGGCTTTCACCGCGTTTATCGGTACTGCGTTTCAGCATTGCTTCGATCTGCGCGAAGTAGTTGGCCGCAACCGGAAGAAAAGCGTTGTTGTTATCGATGATATCGCCGGTGACGACGACATAGTCCGGGAGCGCATCGCGTATGAGCCCGAGCGTGAAATTGAGGTAACGCTCGCCGATCAGGTTGCCAATATGGATGTCAGAAATCTGCACAAGGCGCAGTCCCTTTAGGTCATCGTGCAGGCCCCTGAGACGGGTTTCCTTCGGCATCACGGCAATTTCTTTTGAGCCCAGGAAAATGCCGCTGATCGCTGTCACACTGGTAGCTGCAGGCAACAGGTTCACGCCAAAGGCTGCGGTGCCGAGTGCGCGCCGCAGGAACTCAGAGCGTGATACTGCCTCGCCGGACACCGCTGGCTGGTTGCTTGTGGCCTGCGATCTGAATTTACAGTAAACGATGCCTGCAAGCCAGAACAAGCCTAAAGGAAGCAACCAGAAAAAATGCGAATAGTTGATCGCAAGCAGTGCGCCGTGTAGCGGCTGGTACCATTCGGGCAGGGTCGTCTCAGGACCACGACCGGGGTATAGAACGGCGAACCACATGACTAACTGCCCGGCGCCGACGAAAAGCCAGTACGCAGCACGCAGTCGCCGCACGGTAGTGTCATCAGAAAAACGCGACGCAATTTTTTTCCAGATAACGTACTGGAAGGCCAGCAGCGTGAGCGTGATGATCGCAAGAATGATCTTGAAGATAATGACCCGGCCCATCGGTCAGGATTTCTTCTGTTTTTTGGAATTCGCGCCTTTCGTGCGTGCAGCCGTTTTCTTCTGCGACGTCTGGGCCGATTTTCTTACCGCCTGTCCTCTGCTGATATCGCTGATAACGATGCGCCCATCGACAAAATCCATCGTTACGGTTTCGCCACCGCTGACCTGCTCGTCGATGATTGCGTCGGTGACCAGGTCGCGCAGAGTATCCTGGAACAGCCGCGCCATCGGGCGAGCGCCCATGACCGGGTCGTAGCCTTTTTCTGCGAGGTGGCGGCGCGCGGCAGCTGTGAGCGCGACCGTGATTTGCTTCTCGGCCAGTTGCAGGTTGAGCGCCGCGAGGTTCTTATCGACAATCTTGTCGAGTACCGCATCGGAAAGCCGGTCAAACACCACCACGTCATCGAGCCGGTTGAGAAACTCGGGGGTGAAGAAAGTCTTGAGCGCTGATTTGACATGACCCGCGCCCTTGGTCTTTTCTTCGAAGCCAATGCGTGCCGTATTGAGCTCCCCCGAACCGGCATTCGATGTCATGATGAGCAAGACGTGCCGGAAATCGGCTTTTTTGCCCGTGGCGTCGGTCACGGTTGCATAGTCCATGATCTGCAGCAGCGTGTTGAAAATATCGGGATGCGCTTTTTCGATCTCATCGAGCAGGAGCACACAGCGTGGGTGTTTGCGTATCGCATCGGTCAGCTGCGCACCCTGGTCGAAACCAACGTAACCCGGGGGCGACCCGAGCAGACGCGAGACACTGTGCTTTTCCATGTACTCGCTCATATCAAAACGGATAAGTTCGACCCCGAGTTCTGCCGCGATCGCCCGCGTCAGCTCGGTCTTTCCGGTACCGGTCGGTCCCGTGAATAAGAAACTACCAATCGGTTTTTGCTTGTTGCCCAGGCCGGCGCGGTGGCGCTTGATAGCGCGCGCAATTTTTTCAATCGCGGCATCCTGGCCAAAAATTTTCGCCTTCAGGTTTTCTGCAATCGACTTAAGGCCTGCGCCTTCATGTCCCTGGAATGACTCGAGGTTGACATTCGCTAAACGGGAGACGATAGTACGCAGATCGTCTTCAGTAACCTCGCGCTGCTCGGGCTTGTAGAGGTGCAACGAAGCACCCGCTTCGTCAACCACGTCGATCGCTTTGTCGGGCAGGTACCGCTCGTTGATGTGCTCGGCAGAGAGATCGACCGCCTTGCGCAGAATTTCGTCGCTGTAAGTGACGCGGTGGTAATCTTCGTAAAGTTTTTTCAGGCCGAGCAGAATCTGGTAAGCGTCTTCGCGCGACGGTTCGGCGATATCGACTTTCTGGAAGCGGCGCGAGAGAGCGCGGTCTTTTTCAAAATAGCGGCGATATTCCTCGTACGTGGTTGCTCCCACGCAGCGCATGTCGCCGCGCGTGAGCACGGGCTTGAGCATATTCGCTGCATCCATGCTGTCGCCGCGCGTAGCACCCGCGCCGACGATCTGGTGTATCTCGTCGATATAGAGTATCACCTTCTTCTTCGCACTGAGCGCGCCGATGATCGCCTGCATGCGCTCTTCAAAGTCGCCGCGGTAACGAGTGCCCGCGACCAGACTGGAAACGTCGATCGAGAAAATTTCGTAACCCTTTAGGCGTGCAGGCACATCGCCTCTGACCAGTCTCTGCGCCAGGCCGCGCATGATGGCTGTCTTACCGACACCGGGTTCGCCGACATGCAGCGCGTTATTCTTGTTACGGCGACAGAGAATCTCCATCGTGCGGTTCAGTTCTTCTTTGCGGCCTATAAGCTCATCGTATTTTCCCGCGCGCGCCTCTTCAGTCATATTGACCGTGAAGGCCTTGAGAATTTTATCCGGATTATCCCCTGAAGACTGGTTTTCGTCGCTGCCTTCGGCCATTTCTGCCCGCTCTTCGCTCGATGGAGCAGGCGCAATGCCGTGCGTCAGGTAGCGCAGCACCCGCGCCCGGTTGAGGCCCTGCTTCTCGAGAAAGTACACGGCAAAAGAGTCGCGCTGCCGGAAAATGCCGTCAAATACATCGGCAATCGAAACCTCGCGGCTATTATCGAGAATCATTCGCACGAGCAGCATTTCGCGAAAGTTGGTGAGCGCGCTCGATTCCATAAGCTCTGTTTCAGAGTCAAGGTCCTGATCGAAGGTAGCAATATGCTGCGTCAGGTCGCGCCTAAGCTCTTCAATATTGACGCGCAGCTCGCGCAGTATTGCGGCGCCTTCTTCGTCTTCGGTTACGGCCAGCAGAACGTGCTCGAAGGTGATGATCGAGTTCTTGAAATCGCGCGCGATATCGTGCGCCCGCTGGTGGATTTTCTCTACTGAATTTGCCATTGCCGTGTTTCCTGCCCGGTTAAGCCCTCTATTCCGGTTCTGCCTTGCAGGCAAGAGGAAATCCCTCCTGTTCTGCATGCGCCATTACCTGTTTTACCTTGGTCTCGGCGACTTCGCGCGGGTATATGCCCGCAACGCCGCTGCCATTTTTGTGCACGTCGAGCATGATCCGCCGGGCGTCGTGCGCGTTTTTCTGGAAGTATTTTTGCAGAATATACACCACAAACTCCATGGTGGTATAGTTGTCGTTCAGGAGTATGACTTTGTAGAGCCGGGGCTTTTTCGCCCGCGTCAGTAGCTCGGAGTCTTCATCATGGCGCACGCCGGCTGGCATATACCAGAAAATATACTAAGGATTAAATCGTGAACCAAAAATTGCCGGGCGGGAGAAAATTCTGCTTTTCAGGTGGCAGCAAGGTATTTGACAGCTTTCAGCACACTCCCTTCATGAATGCGTGGGCAAGCGTATTCGCCGGCATTTTATTCTGAAACGGCTGCGTTAGCGGCCAAAAATATGTTGAAAGGCCAACTTTCCTTTGAATACTGGCGCGAATGGACAAGGTGCAGCTCAAAGACGTGGCCGTAGCAACGGCAGTCGCCTACCTGCATGGCCGCCTCGACGTGGCGGTTTCCGGCGAAATCGAAGAACATCTGCTGAAGAGCATTGACTCCAAGAGCCTCAAACATTTGGTTCTGAATATGGCGGATGTCGAATACATGTCCTCGTCGGGTTTTCGCGTGATGATTGCCCTGCTGAGAAAGATGAAAGATCTCAAGGGGTCACTGAAGATCTGCTGTGTACGCCCCGCAGTAAAGCGGATTTTTGACGTCATCGAACTGACTACCCTGTTCGATATGTACGAAACCGAAGAAGAGGCCCTCGCGGCCCAGGCATAGTCCCTGAAAACTTTTAGCACCATTATGGCGTCGCGACGGGTGCGTATGGCCACCCTTACGTTTTTAGCGCTGCCGATCGTCGCGCAGGGCGACCTTCAGCTGCTCAATGGCAGATTTCAACCAGAAAAGCGGCAGGGATTTAAGGCCGTACCGGCAAAATTTTCGCCCGGACGCGTCCAGTACCTTGACGAACGTACGCTCAGTGCATTTGAGAAAATGGCGGCCGCAGCGGAAAAAGCCGGCTTCCAGCTGACGATTATTTCCGCAACGCGCAATTTTACCACGCAGAAGGCAATCTGGGAGCAAAAATTTTCCGGTGTGCGCAAGGTGGGCGGGAAAGATCTGACAAAGAGCATTCCTAACGAAGAATTACGCGCACTGGCAATTCTGAGATACTCCTCGATGCCGGGGACCTCGCGCCACCACTGGGGCACCGACCTCGATTTGCATGAGGCTAAACTTACCGGACCGGCGCTCAGTAACGAAACGCTTTCCAAGGGCCGCGGGCTTGAACTTTACAACTGGCTACTCGCGAACGCCGGCAAATACGGCTTTTGCCAGCCCTACAAGGGAAATCCCTCTGAGCGCAATGGCGGCCGTTTCGCGCACGGCTATGAGGAAGAACGCTGGCACTGGTCCTACCAGCCGCTTGCGTCTCAATACCTGAAACTCTATGCAGAGAACGCCGCCGCGCTATCTCCCGGTGGATTTCTCGGCGACAAGGTGAGCGGGAAGTTTTACCTCGATTACGTAAAGAATATTGACCCCGGCTGTCTCTGAAAAAGCCTCGTCAGCGGACGGGGCAAAATGGCGATTGAAAACGAAATCACGCTGCCCTGTGGGGCAACGCTCAGGAATCGCCTGGCAAAATCGGCCATGAGCGAAAATCTCGCTATCGATGGTAAGCCACACGAAAAACTGTGGCACCTCTACGAGACCTGGGGTACCGGCGGGCTGGGACTCATCATTACCGGCAACATCATGGTTGACCGCAATGAACTCGGCGAACCGAATAACGTGATTCTCGACAGCGAAGGCGGGCTCGATCATTTTCGCGAATGGACAACGCGCGCCAAGCGCAACGGCGCGGCGATCTGGGCGCAGATCAATCATCCGGGACGTCAGGCGCCAGCGGCCATTTCCAAAACGACCGTCGCCCCTTCGGCGGTTAAACTCAAAACCGGACGCCTGGCATTCCGCACGCCGCATGCGCTGGCTGAACCTGAGATCCGCGGCATCATCGAAAAATTTGCCAATACGGCACGGCTCTGTAAAGCAGCGCACTTTGACGGAGTGCAGATTCATGGCGCGCACGGTTACCTGGTAAGCCAGTTCTTGTCGCCTTTGGCCAACGTCCGCACAGACCAGTGGGGCGGCAGCATCGAAAACCGGATGCGTTTCGTGCTCGAGGTTTACCGGGCCATGCGCGCGGCCGTTGGTCCTCAATTCCCGATTGGCATCAAGATCAACTCGGCAGATTTCCAACGCGGTGGGTTCGACGAAGGCGACGCGACAACGGTTGTGCAGGCGCTGGAGGCCGAAGGCATCGACCTGATCGAAATTTCGGGAGGCACGTATGAGAGTGCCGTAATGACAGGAGTAGGTGGACTCAAAGAATCGACCGCCGAGCGCGAGGCGTACTTTTTGCCGTTCGCGGCAAGAATACGCCGCGCGATTAAAACTCCCATCATGCTCACCGGCGGTTTCCGCAGCGCGCAGGCCATGAATACCGCAATCGAATCGGGTGCAATCGATATTGTTGGCATGGCACGCCCGCTGGCGATGGAGCCACACCTCTGCCTGCGGCTTCTGGCTGATAAGGATGCGCGCAGCGAAATACAGCCCATCAAAACGGGTATTCCCTTCATCGATAAGCTGGGTGTACTGGAACTTGGATATTACGGCCTGCAACTGGCGCGCATCGGCGAAGGGAAGCACCCTGACCCAAACGTGAGCCCACTGCTGGCGCTGCCACTCATAGGCCTCAATTACTCGTCGGGCATTATCAGCCGCTGGCTTGCCGGTCAGGCAACAGATTAAACATGCCAACAGAAGAGCGGGAAAAAAATAACCGAAAAAACGGCGCCAAAGGCAAAGAGCCCGCGCCCATTCTGGGCAAGCCTGCACCGAAGATAGCAGAGGACGCGCTAAAACTCGAGGCACACAATCTGGTAAAGACCTATGGCAAGCGGACTGTCGTGCGCGGCGTATCGTTCAATGTCCGCCAGGGCGAGGTCGTCGGCATCCTCGGCCCCAATGGCGCCGGCAAGACAACATCTTTTTATATGACGATCGGTCTCGTCAAACAATCGGGTGGCCAGGTTTTTCTGGGCGGCGAAGACCTGTCTCATCTGCCGATGTACATGCGCGCGCGCAAGGGCATCGGCTATCTCGCGCAGGAAGCATCGATCTTTCGGACGCTGAGCGTGCGCAAAAATATCGAAGCGATTCTCGAACTGCGCGGCTTTAGCAAATCCGAGATGGCGGCGCGGGCTGACCAACTACTGAAAGAACTCGAAATCGAACACGTGCAGCACCAGAACGGCATTACTCTTTCCGGGGGGGAGCGCAGACGTGCTGAAATTGCGCGCGCGCTCGCATCTGACCCGAAGTTCCTGTTACTCGATGAGCCGTTCGCGGGGGTTGACCCCATCGCGGTGAAGGAAATTCAGCGCGTCGTGTGGCAATTGCAGGATCGAGGGTTGGGCATTCTGATTACCGACCACAACGTCCGTGAAACACTGAAGCTCACCGACCGGTCATATATTATCTTTCAGGGCCAGGTGCTCATCGAGGGGACCGCAGACGTACTGATTAAAGACAAGAAGGCGCGCGAGATCTACCTCGGCGAAGACTTCAAGATATAGCCTGTTATGCCAAAGGCGCAGCTCAAGCAGAACGTCTCGCTAAAAGGAAGCGTCAGGCAGAAACTGCATGGTACGCTGACTCATGCCGTACAACTGTTGTCGCTGCCGCAGCATGAACTGCGCGAAGAAGTGCTGAGGGTGATCGCCGAGAACCCTTTCGTCGAAGAAATCTCGGCGGGCGAAGCTCCACCACTCTCGCCCGACGAGGGTAAAGATTTTATTGCGCGGGCGCACATTGGCCTGCAGGAAAACCTGCTGCTGCAGCTGGTTGATATGGGTATGCCTGAGCGCATCTACGATCTGGCGCGCATCATTGTCTCGACCATCGACAATGATGGCTTTACGACATTCCCTCACCGCACTATCATAGCAGATTACAACTTCACCAGCCGTGACCTGCGAGCGTGCATTGAGTATCTGAAGCAACTTGAACCCTGCGGCGTTGGCGCCGAGAACGTCTGGCAAAGTCTGCGCTGGCAGGCCGAGATTCGCTACGGCAAAGACGAATTACTCTTTGATCTTATCGATATGCTGAGCAATGCGCGCGAGGGGCTTGCGCGCTTTTCGCAGGCCGAAAAAAACTCCCTCTGCGAAATTCTCGAAGTAGATCTCCAGACGCTGGAAAGCAAGATTAAGATGCTTACTGCTCTCGACCCGCATCCGGTGAACCGAACTGACGGAAGTGCGGCTGAATGGGCTTTGCCCGAGGTGTTTTTCGAGGTTAAGGAAAAGCAGGTCTATGTAAAAGTCTCCGACCAGTACCTGCCCCGCTTTCGCGTAAACCACAAGCTATACCAGCAGATGAAGGGAGCTAAAAACAGCGAGTGGCAGGCGACCTACCAGACTGCGAAGTCGCTCGTCGAAACGCTGCAGTTCCGATCGGATACGCTGACGCAGGTAGCACGGATCATTGCGGTACGCCAGTACGATTTTTTCACCAAGGGCTCGGCCTACATCAAGACCATGAGCCTGAGCGATCTCGCAAAAGAAACCAAGCGCCACGTCTCGACCATCAGCCGCATCCTCAACCGTAAGTATTTTCACTGTTCATGGGGCATTTTTCCGCTGAGACTCTTTCTCATGCGGCGTATCAAGTCCACTGACGGCACCGAACGAAGCGCCGAAGATCTCAAGACAGCGATTCTTGCGTTGCTTGCTCAGGATAAGAACCGCAAGAAGTCAGACCGTTTGCTGGCAGAAATTCTGCAGAGTCAGGGTTTTGAAGTCAAGCGCCGTACGGTAAATAAATACCGACGACTGATACACCAGGAGTCTTCGCGCAAGAGACAGAAATGAACATCCCCTTTAACAAGACTTATCTTACAGGCAACGAACAGAAGTACCTTGGCGAAGTACTGCAGTCGGGCAAATTTTCCGGAAACGGGGAGTTCACGCGAAAGTGCCATAGACTGCTCGAACAGAAATATTCGCTGCGCAAGACTTTGCTGACGACTTCGTGCACTGACGCTCTGGAGATGGCGGCTCTGCTCACGGGGGTTGGACCCGGTGACGAGGTAATACTGCCATCTTACACTTTTGTCTCTACCGCAAATGCCTTCGCGTTGCGCGGCGCTAAACTGGTCTTTTGCGACAGCGCCGCAGATCATCCCAACATCGATGCAGGCGCCATAGAAGAACTGATAACTCCGCGAACCCGCGTTATTGTACCAGTGCACTACGGCGGGCAGGCCTGCGACATGGCACAGATCATGGCGCTGGCGGAAAAGTACAAGCTCTGGGTTGTCGAAGATGCCGCACAGGCGATCGATGCACGCGCGGGAGAGAAATACCTGGGCGGAATCGGTCACCTCGGCGCTTATTCGTTTCACGAAACCAAAAATATCATCGCCGGCGAAGGCGGCGCGCTCGTCATCAATCATGAGCCGTTCATGAAGCGCGCCGAAATTCTCTGGGAAAAGGGCACCAACCGCAGCGCTTTTTTTCGGGGCGAAGTCGATAAATATGGCTGGGTAGATCTGGGTTCATCTTTTTTGCCTTCGGAGCTGATTGCGGCTTTTCTGCTGGCACAACTCGAAGCGGTGGAACACATACAGAAACTACGCATGAAGGCATGGAATATCTACTACGCAGCCCTCTCTCCGGTCCAGGAAAAAGGCGTGCAAGTCATGCCTGACAGGACACACAACGCCCATCTTTTCTATCTTGTCTGCCGGACACTCGATGAGCGTACAGCGCTGATCGAGCATCTGAAACAACAGGGCATCGCTGCGGTCTTTCACTACCTCTCACTACACAAAAGCCCCTACTTTGCAGAAAAGCACGACGGTCGTGTTCTGCAAAATGCCGATCGCTTCAGTGATTGCCTGGTCCGATTGCCTCTCTATGCAGAACTCGGCGCTGCGGGCGCAGAACGCGTTGCCGCGGCAGTGCGCGACTTCTTTGCACAGCGTTGAATAGCAGAGGCAGAAAATAGGCAAAGCCACAAGCGAATAGACGATCCATTATTATTCTTTACGGGCGACAGCCGCCCCGCAGGGATGGTCAATGCACCCTGTCTCTACTTACCCACTCTGTCTCTGCCGCAGCTTTGCTGCATGCGGACGAAAGCTGGTAATCGTTCCGGCACTTGGTGGATTCCTGCTACTGCCTGCAGCGATTCACGCGCGCGATATTACGGCTGCCGTGGAAAAATGCCTCGAAAGCGTAACACAATCTTATCAAAAGCGGAAACTCCCCACAATCAAAAAGAATCTTGCCGTGGGCCCCATTACAGCCTCTGCAGGAGCGCCCGCTGGCAGCGACGCTGAGCTCACAGTTCGCGAACTGATCCTGCAGCGCGCCGCCGACTCCCTGGTGTTTCGATTGGTAGAGAGAGAACGGCTCGACAAGCTTCTTGCGGAGCAAGCGCTACAGCAGTCGGGAGCTACGAGCGAAAAAGATCAGGTCAAAGCAGGCAGACTGCTCAATGCGCACGCCTACCTGCACGCGACAGTGAGCACGCTGGGCGAGGAGCTTCTGCTCAGTATCAGGCTGATCGATATTGAAAGCGGCGAAGTATTTTCGAGTCAGGAAACTTTCGACCGCCAGTCACTTGTACGCGAATCAGAGCGGCTTGAGGAAATGCTCTACCTTTCCAAATACGGCGTGGGATTGACTCTGAATTTCCTGGGCGCAACCCTAGGCGGAGAAAGACCAGGTTTTTCTGAGCATAATACAAAACTGCTGCGGCCCTTAGGCATTGAACTCAAATACAGATTTTCCAAATACTTTACCGCCGGTGTGGGCATGAATATGGTTATTGGGAGCTTTCTGCAATATGATTCGTATCCCTATACAACAGCCTTTTCGAATGTCAATCCGTCGGCGCCGGTTATGCAAGGCGGCAAGATGTATGTCGATACAACGGGATTTGGCGGCATCAGCCTGCCTGTTACCTTTTACTTTGTCTATCCCTTTACTCGCCGTTTCAATAGTTTTGCATTCTTTTCAGCAGAACCCATGCTGATTCCCAATACTGAGGCTGTGATTTACGAGCCCCGCGGCGGTATTCCGGCAGGTAGTCCGATCGATTTGCGCAATCGCAATTATGAATACCGGTTCAAATCAGAAGGCTATGCGCTGAATTTTGGACTTGGCGCTGAATACTACGTACTTCCCAGGCTGGCGCTTTCGTTACGCGCGTATTACAGTTACAGCCGCATTCATGTTCGCAGCAGGCCCGAAGAGGTGGAAGTCAACATGAGCGGCCTTGGCTTTGCCCCCGCCGTCAGCCTGTACTTTTAATTTTACTGACGAAGCGAAAAGCCGGCTTTCTGCATCCGGGCAATCAGGCCGTCCTGGAGTTTCTTGATCTCGTCCGGCGTGAGAGTGCGCATCGGGTTGCGCCATGTCGCACGCACAGAAACGGCTTTCTCGCCCTCTTTCAGGTTACCGCCGGCAAACGTGCTCACATGCTCAAAACTCACCATGACAGTCTTGTCGAGGTCGCGCCGCACCAGCGGTTGTACAACCCCCGCAGCGGCTTTCAGCGCAGCAAACTCAGCGCGCTGCGGCATCACCAATGTCAGCTCAAAATCCACAGCCGGATAATGAAACGGCGCCCTGTAAGTGGGAGCTTCCGATTTGAGTTCGAGCAGATTTTCCAGCAAGGCATCAAAATACCAGACGCGCTCTTTGATGCCATAGGAAGAAAGCAGTCTTGGGTGCACCTCACCGAAGCGGAAGATCTTGCGGTCGCTACTGCCTGCGCTTCCCGAACGTCCCGGGTGGAAAATGCCGTGTAGTTCGTTGCTGAAAACCTGCTCGTGCCGCATAAGACCGCAGGCGAAAAGTATTTCACTCACCATCGCTGCCACCTGTGTTGCTGTTGTACTGTCGTGAGTCTCTGAAGTGAGCGCGCCTGCGATGAAATAACTCTCCTTGCGCGCCAGATTGGCCGCCTGAGCCGGCAGGAAAATCTTCTCAATTTCAAATAATCGCACGTTCCTGTGCTCGCGGTAGTTGGCTTGTAGCGTGCGCAGCATACCCGACAGCGGGGATATGCGCATGTAGCTCAGATCGGCGTTAAGCGAATTCTTCAGCTGCATCGCGTCGCCCGCACTGCAGAAGAATTCATCGGATTTAAGATCCTGCTCGCTATGGAAGGCGTAGGCGAAAATTTCAGTGAGCTGCAGGCGCAACGCACACAGATCGCGCAGCTGGTGTTCGAGCTCGCGCAGCTTATTATGAGCGCGAGGGGTTTCGCAGGCAACGAGCGATGGCTCAAGGGCAATTTCTTTATAGCCGATGAAACGGCCAATCTCTTCGACCAGGTCTTCAGCGATGGTTACATCATACCACTTGCGCCGGGCGGGTGGAATAACCACCAGGGTATCGCCTTTTTCCTCGACGGCAAAGCCCAAGCGTTTTAGGATCGCTGCATTACTGTCCGGACGTGAAGCGATGTGGCCGAGCTTTTCATCGATGAAGGCATTTGTGACGATGATGGGTTGTGTTTTGTTATAGTCTTCGGTCGAAACTTCGGCGATTTCAGAAAGGGTAACGGAAGGCTCCTCTTCTGCCAAGAGCGACGCAAAGCGATAGATCGCGGCTTTTGCTTTGCCAGGATCTTGAGCCTTTTCGAAACGCTGCGAAGAATCGCTGCGGATTCCCGTTTTCGCCACCGCAGCGCGTATGTCGCTGCGGTGAAAGGTCGCTGACTCGAGAAAGACTGTTGTGGTCTGCGCAGTCGTCTCACTGCCAGCACCGCCCATAACTCCCGCAAGCGCGACGGGCTTTTCGCCATCGCGGATAACGATTAGCCCCTCGGGCAGCTCGTGCGTCGAACCATCGAGCAGCGCGATCTTCTCATTCGACTTCGAGTACGAGACTTTGACGAGCGATGAAATCTTCTCGCGGTCGAAGGCGTGATTGGGTTGGCCTATTTCAAAGAGCACGTAGTTAGAAATATCGACGATATTGTTGATGGGCTTCTGTCCCACGGATAAGAGCCGCATCTGTCGCTTTAGTGGCGATGGCTGTACTTTGAATCCGCCGAGCTCTGCGCCGCAGTAGGTAATCGCCGCGCGGCCTTCAATTTCAATCTTTGGCAGCGACGCTGTCGTGTGCGTCTTGAACGTGGCTTCTTCCGGATTCTTCTTCAGCGGTTTACCCAAGAATGCTGCGATCTCGCGCGCGAAGCCAAAGTGGCACCAGAGGTCGGGGCGGTGCGTGATCGACTTGTTGTCGATATCGAGAATAACATCGGGTGCGCCGAAGTAATCAGACAGAGGAGCTCCCACCTTCCAATCGTCGGGCAGTGGCATGAGGCCATCTACTTTCGCCGGAGCATAGTCAAGCGCGGTAATACCCAGTTCGCCGCCCGAGCAGAGCATGCCAAAGCTTTCGACACCACGCAGCTTGGCCTTAGTCATCTCCCTACCGTCGGGAAGCTTCACCCCAACGAGCGCCGCAGGAAATTTTTTGCCGAGTTCGACGTTCGCAGCACCGGTAACAATCTGCACCGATTCTTTGCCGGTATTCACCTTGCAGATTTTGAGTTTGTCGGCATCCGGGTGCTTTGTCAGTTCTTCAACCAGTGCCACCGGAATTTTCGCCAAGTGATCCATGAAGGGTTCAATCCCTTCGACCTCGCAGGTCTTCATGGTAAGCAGGTGTGCGACCTCCGCAGGTGTGACGCCCGAGAGATCGACAAATTCATTGAGCCAGTTGTATGATAGTTTCATTTTTTTCTCCTGCAATGAGGAAGGTTCTGCTGCGCAGTATGTGTCTCAGGCCATTTATTCTAGAACTGCCTTAAAAATTCGAGTTTGCCCGCCATGAAGTGGCGGATGTCTTCAATGCCATGCTGCATCATGACGAGGCGGTTGAGACCCAGGCCAAATGCAGCTCCCTGCCATTCGGCCGGGTCAAGACCGGCGGAGCGCAAAACGTTCGGGTGCACGAGACCGCAGGGCAGAACTTCTACCCAGCCGGAGTATTTGCAGACTGAGCAGCCCGTGAGCACGGAGGCTCCAGGGCCTGCGCTGGCAGGGAGGCCATCTTCGCGCAGGCCGCGACCACCACATACCAGACACTTCATATCGAGCTCGAAGCCCGGTTCAACAAAAGGAAAGTAGCCGGGGCGCAGGCGCACATCGACCTGCCTGCCGAAAACCTCGGTGAGCAGAGTCTGCATGAGGTGCAACAGATTGCCGACCGAAACCTTGCGGTCAACAATCATGCCTTCCATCTGGTAAAATGTGTGCTCGTGCGAGGCATCCACCTCTTCGTAACGGAACACGCGCCCGGGTGCGATGATGCGCAGCGGCGGCTTCATGCTCTCGAGCGCTCGTATCTGCACGGTCGAGGTATGCGTGCGTAGCAGGTGTCCTGTTACCGTGTAGAAGGTATCCTGCATGTCGCGCGCGGGATGGTCGTCTGTAAAGTTGAGCGCTCCAAAGTTGTGGTAGTCGTCTTCGATCTGCGGCCCATCGACAATTGAGAAGCCCATCGACGTGAAGATTTGCTCGAGACGGCGCTGCGTCTGAGTGATCGGATGTATGTGGCCCGTGTGTTCGCCAGTTTTGCCGACGGCTGAAAACTGCGGCGGAGTGACGGAAAGATCCAAAAATTCGGTCTCTGCCAGCGCAGAAAATTTGAGCTCCGTCAGCTGTGCTTCTTTGGCCGAGAGCAGCTCGTCGAGTTTTGCTTTGAACGCGTTGGCGGCCTTACCGACCTCGCCACGCTGCTCGGGCGTAAGGCTGCCAAGCTGTTTCATGATTCCGGTCAGCGCGCCCTTCTTGCCGGTGAATTCCTGCATTACAAGCGCGAGCGCTTCGGTATCGACAGCGGCGGCAATTGCCTGCGCGGCCCTGCCCTCGAGAGCCTGAATTTCAGCAATTAAATCGGCCATTTCCTGATGGAACGGGCGTTTGAGACACCGCGTCAAGGTGGTGTGAGTCAAGCGCAGTCGAGGCCTTTACCCGGACAAAACTTGACGCCCGCGCCGTGTGCCAATGCTCTATTCCATGCGAAGCAAACTCTTCCTGGGCGTCTACCTTGTAGCAACCTGGAATCTGGCTGCGGCAGATAAACCCATCACACTGGGAGAACTCGGCATCAGTGAAACCGGTGCGGCAAACAGCGCGCTGCAGAAAGACCTCGAACGGCGCAGCACGATGCTGCAATGGCACCAATGGCTCGGTATCGCAGCGATACTGCCAATGGCGGGTACATACATACTCGGTACACAAGCGCAAAACGATGCCGCAACGCGCGACCTGCACATGGCGTTGGGAGTTTCCACGGCGGCGCTCTATTTTACCTCGGCAAGTTTTGCCATCTTTGCGCCGAAGCCTGAGGGCATTAAAGACACGGGTAGCACCAAGTGGCACCGCTACCTAAGCTATGTGCACCTGCCGCTGATGATTGCAGTGCCGATTCTTGGTAATCTGGCGCGCTCGCAGGCGGAAAGTGGCGAGCGCACAAGCGGTGCGGCGAACCTGCACGGGCCTGCGGCATCGCTGCTTCTCGGTACATACCTCATCTCTGTGACGGTTTTGGTCTTCAACTTCTGAGTATGCCACTTAAACCGTTTACACTCCCCCTGGCCCTGCTTATCAGTGGTGCTTCAATTGGGGCAGGCGACCTCACCGGCAACTGGCAGCTAAAAGAGGCAACGACGAGCTACACGATCGACCATCCGCTCAAAACCGCAACCGGGGTTTCGCGCGCGGCGAAGGGACTGGTTCGCTGTAGCAAGACTGCCTGTGACGCCCTCATCGCGGTAGAGGTGAAATCCTTTGATTCGGGTGACAGCAACCGCGACCTGCACATGCTCGAAACCGTGAAAGGCGCGCTCTACCCAGTGCTGACGGTGCGCAGCCGGTTTGCGCCGCGCCTATCCGCAAACGGGGAGCTCAGTGTGGATCTCGAGATCGAACTGGCGGGTCAAAAATCTACCGTGCGCGGGGTCGTCTTGCGAACCGAGCTATTAACTAATAAAAGGCTGAAAGTTACCAGTAACTTCGTAATCCAGCTTTCCGCTTTCGGTATCGAGCGTCCTGCATTACTCGGCCTGGCTATCAAGGACTCTGTGCCCATCGAGTTCGTCTCCACCTGGGAAAAGTAGAATATCTCACTCCATCACCAGGCTATGGTGAGGGGCATCCTGCTTCGTGGCTGCTGTTCAAGGCCTGCTATTTGCCGCACCGGCTCGGGGGTATTGCCTCCCTCTATTGCGCGCCGCACAACAAAAAAGTTGACACTCCGTCTCATTAGGACTAACTTCAGGACATAGTGCATTGCACCAAATCCGAGCAAGTTCGTAACTTGCCACCGGCTAATAAGTTAGCGCCTGCAAGGATTTGGCCGCATCGAGGTTACCTCGGGTAACCAAGGGGGAAAATGCAAAAGAAAACAACAGGAGTTCCATCGAGTAACAAGCCCACCTTCATCAAGCGCCCAACTTTCTTCTTTGCCGGCTTTGCCGCGATCGCGCTCATTGCCGGTACCTTCGCCGCCTACCCGAAATGGCAGAAGCAGGAAACCGAGAACTGGGTCTATACCTACGTCACAGAACACTTTCCCGGTAAAGAAAATGCTAGCCTGCAGCAGCTCTCGCGCATCATTTACCGCGAGGCACTAAAGCTGCGTTTCGATATCGCGAGCGACGGCCACAAATACGATCGAGCCGCGCTTTTGATGGGAGTCATCCAGACAGAAAGTGAGTTTAACCGCAATGCGCGCTCGCCCGTCGGCGCCCGCGGCTTCATGCAGCTGATGCCGGCAACCGCCGCGCTGCTCAAAGGTCGCCGCCTTTCACAGGAAGAACTCACCGACGCCGATACCAATATCACGCTCGGCGTGCGCTACCTCAACGACATGATACGCGAAATGGGCAGTGTCGAAAAAGCCCTGCTGGCCTACAACGCCGGCCCTGCTGCCGTGCGCAAGTGGGGGGGAGTTCCCGCGTACGTGAGCCATGTCATGAAAGCGCATAATACTTTCCTGGCATACCGTGCCGAAGGCCGCACACCGCGGCTGGAAATTGCGCAGTTGGTAACCGAGTAATAAGCGCGGCTCCGTCGCGCTTATTACTCGGGCAATGTGCTGTTAAGGACTTTCTCCGACAGCGCTGCCCGGTACTCTTCGAGCCGCCGGGCAAGCTTAGGATCGCTTAGCGCAAGAATCTGGGCGGCGATCAGGCCCGCATTTCTGGCGTTATCGAGCGCTACGGTCGCCACGGGAATGCCAGAGGGCATCTGTAAAATAGAGAGAATGCTGTCCCAGCCATCGAGCGAATTGGAGGATTTGACCGGCACACCGATCACTGGCAGAGTCGTCAGCGAAGCGACCATGCCGGGCAAATGCGCCGCGCCGCCGGCGCCGGCGATAATGACATGAAAACCGTTCTGCCTGGCGTCTTTGGCGAAGCTAAACATTTTTTCGGGCGTGCGGTGCGCCGAGACCACCTCGGCATGTGCGGCAACGCCGAGTTCTTTGAGAACTTGCTGCGCATCCTGCATGACCTTCCAGTCTGATTCAGAACCCATGATGATCGCAACTTTGGCTGCCATACGAGATTGCCTTACGGGAAGCGCGCTGCCGCGTATAGTGCAAATTCGTTTGACGACGGCGCAAACGCATACTAACCTTGGTTCGTGCGCATATTCAAGATCGGGCTCAAAGTCGAGAATATTGCGGATCGCTCACACTCGGCGGTGGTGAAGAATGTCCTCGTCGATACCGGCAGCGAATACACATGGCTGTCGGAAACAGTTCTCCGCAAAGTGAAGATAGCCGTCGAGAAGAAAGACGTCCCCTTTATCATGGCCAATGGCCAGAAGATCACGCGCTCTGTGGGCTTCGCCCTCATTCGGGTGGGCCAGGCATTCACAGTAGACGAAGTTGTGTTTGCCCAGCCGGGTGACTTGCAGCTGTTAGGCGCGCGGACACTGGAAGGCCTCAACCTCGTTGTCAACAGCCGCGACAAAAAGCTTGCAGCAGCCGGCCCGATTGTTGTTGCCTGACCGGGCTCATGCCCCGAAGGTCAGTGTTTCATACTGCCGAATCAGGGTATTGCGCTCACCGACAAGCGTGATATGGCCCAGCTTGCGGTACGGTCGCATGTCGCGCTTGCCGTAGAGGTGCACGCTTGCATTCGGCATTTGGAGCGCGGTCTGAATCATCGCATTCCACTGCGCTACCTTATCGCTTTCAGGACCTAAGAGATTGATCATCAGCGAGGGCGCTGTCGTTTCGGGTGAACCGAGCGGTAATCCGGTCAGGATACGCACCAGGTTTTCGTACTGGCTGGTTGCCGCCGCTTCAATCGCGTGATGCCCACTGTTGTGCGGGCGCGGCGCCATTTCATTGATGAGGAGCTCCCCCTTTTCTGTGAGGAACATTTCGACGGCGAGCAAGCCCACAATGCCGAGCGACCTCGCGGCCGAAAGGGCAAGCTCCGTTGCTCTTGTTGCCACCTCGGCGCTGATTTCCGCCGGGCAGAGCTGGTACTTGAGTATGTTACGCTGCTTATCGAATACCATTTCGACGGCATCGTAAGCGACGCGATTGCCGGTTCGGTCTGATGCGACTATGACGGCAATTTCTTTCGCAATGGCGATCTTTTCTTCAATGAGCGATTCTGCATCGAAAGCCTGCTCAAGGTCTGCTGCGCTGGCGAGCACCTTGACCCCATAGCCATCGTATCCCGAAGTTGCTGTTTTTTGCACCACGGGAAAATTTAGCGACAGCTTCGCGAGTTCATCGCGATTTTTCGCCACCTGGAACTTCGCCGTCGGGAATCCGCAGCGTTCGATAAATTCTTTCTGCCGGCACTTATTCTGGATGACTTCAAGTACGCGCCCCTGTGGGGCGACTATGCGTCCCTCGGCTTCGAGTGCAGTGAGAGCCTGCGCACTGACGTGCTCCGAATCGATAGTCACTGCCGGCAGGGACGCTGCGAAGCGCATGACCGTTGCAAAATCCTGCGGATTGCCCTCGGTAAATCGGTGAGTAAAGGCTGCCGCGGGTACGTCACCCGCTTTATCGAGCACATGGCAGCGCACGCCGAGCTGCATTGCCGCTTCGATGGTCATGCGCGCCAACTGCCCGCCACCCAGGATGCCGATTTCATTGAGATTTGTCATTTGTATAACCTGTACTTCTGCATCGCCGCCGTGAATGAGGCAATATGCTTTTTTTCCTTAGCAAGCCAGGACTCATAGCTCAGGCCCTTGATGAGCGCAGCGCGATAACTGGTCGTGCCGGTTTGCGCATCGAGTCCCTGCTTGTCTGAAAGCCACTTCTTCATGAAGCCAGCTTTGCCTTTTTTTACGTGCCAGAGCAAAAACTCGTAGGCCGCGCGCGTGGGATTCACTACCGTTTCGCTGAACTGCAGCTTGTAACCCGGCAGCAACTTGCCCTTGTGCTTGCCGCTTGTCGCATAGAACGGGTACGGTTGGAATTTCACTCCGCCCATGACAGGCAACTCGCGGTTTTCAAACTCTGGGTGCCCGATCTGGCAGAACGGATCCTTGGTGATGCGTCCTTCTTCTATCGAGGTAGCCTCGAAATAGACCGAAATCCAATAGCACTGGTTGGCACGCAGGTGTGGCAGGTTCGGCGAAGGCGGGTAGAAGGGTAAACCCCGCTCAGAGTGCGGTTGCTTCGGATTATATTTCGCCATCTTCTGGATATGGATACGTATCTTCAGTTTGCGATCCGCGATGTATTTGCGCGCGAGCTCAGCGTGCGTAAAACCCGGCATAAAAGGGATCTCTTCTTCGCCGACGTACGAGAAGTTCGCCTTCTGCGCCACCGGCCCCTGCGGGCCGAGGTGTGATGCCGGGTTAGGTACGTCGATGAGATAAAGCAGCTGGCCACTCGCATTGGCGTGCATCGCGCGCAGGATGCGGTTAAGCACGGTACGGTAGGTATAGGGTCGCACTCCCGAATCGGGCAGGTCATAGACGATTGCTTCGCAGTCCCTGATTTTTTCCTGCAGCTTCTCAACCGTAGTCAGATAGATTGTCTCGGGGTCGCCCGCTTTGGTGCGAGTATTACCGTGATCTTCTTCCTGCGCGGTAAGGCCATGCTCGGGCGTGAAGAGGTGTTTGACATTGATCTCCGCAGCCTGCAGCCGATCGCGTATGTATTTGCCGGTGTTTTCCATGGCGTCGTAGATAAAGAACCTGCCAAGCCCGGCAGCATTGGTAATGAAACAGGTGTCTTTGCCCTCGAGACGCTGCAAACCCTCCCTAAAGAAGATTTCTGCAGCCGACGCGGGTTTCGCGGCTGGGGATTTCTTTTTTTTCGCCTGCACTGCCCCAAAGGGCAACATGAGCCCCATACTGGCGAGCAGGAACAGAAGAAAGTAGCGATTTGCCATGCGGAATGCCAAGGCTGACGCAAACGATAACAAAGACAGGGCGGCGAGTAGCTTTGCCCATCGCAACCGCTTTCCTTGACGGGGTGTCTCTGCCCCCCCTTTGAGCTTATGGCAAAACTCTACTACGATCAGGACTGCGACTTGTCAGTCCTCAAAAATTCGACCATTGCGGTCATCGGCTATGGCTCGCAGGGCCGTGGCCAGGCACAGAACATGATGGATTCAGGCCTCAAGGTGATCATCGGCCTTAAAGCCGGCTCGCAATCCACCGCCGAAGCTAAATCGGATGGTTTTGAAGTGGTTGATGTGGCTACAGCTGCACAGCGCGCCGATGTCATCCAAATCCTGACCCCCGATCAAACCCAGAAGGAATTGTTTGAAACCCAAATAGCTCCCCATTTGAAAGCCGGCAAGGCGCTGGTATTCTCTCACGGTTTCAATATCCATTTCGACGAAATCGTACCACCGAAAGACGTCGACGTTTACATGGTCGCTCCCAAGGGCCCAGGACACTTGGTTCGCCGCGTGTACACGGAAGGCGGCGGCGTTCCCTGCCTCATCGCCGTCCATCAGGACGCGACGGGGAAAGCAAAGGCACGCGCGCTGGCGCATGCGAGCGCAGTGGGCGGTGGCCGGGCAGGCATTCTCGAAACAACGTTCAGAGAAGAAACTGAAACGGACCTCTTCGGCGAACAGGCAGTACTCTGCGGCGGCATCAGCCACCTGATTCAGGCCGGGTTTGAGACGCTGATTGAAGCGGGTTATGATCCTGAAATCGCCTACTTCGAGTGCCTGCATGAAACCAAGCTCATTGTCGACCTCATTTACGAGGGTGGCCTCGAAAAGATGCGCTACTACGTTTCTGACACAGCGGAATACGGCGACTATGTCAGCGGCCCGCGCGTGATCGACGGCCACGTGAAGCAGAAGATGAAAGAGGTTCTGGCGGATATCCAGAAGGCCAACGGCGCCAAGTTCGCTAAGGGCTTTTTGGCCGACCTGCGCACAGGCGGCAAAGAATTCGAAAGCTTGCGCAAGAAAGAGGAAAATCATCCTATCGAGAAAGTCGGCAAGAAGCTGCGCTCGATGATGCGCTGGTTGTCGAAATAGCAGGATGTTGAAAAAATCCCGTGCTCGCTGCAGACGCCGCGATTTCTTAGCGAAATCGCTCGCAAAACGCCCC
>CAYOZO010000029.1:17932-27059 GCA_964408405.1 uncultured Turneriella sp. | reverse complement strand
GCCCCTCACCATGGCATGGTGAGGGGCTGTCTGCAGCTTAAGCCCGGTTTCAACATCCTGCTTTATGGCTGTTTTTTAACAGCCTGCTTAAGATCGCACGGTCAAACTGTCGAAAAATATCTCAAAGCTTCGTCATATCTAACAAAAAGCAGGGAGATATCATGCAGAAACTGCAGATTATGTTGCTTATCATTGCCATTGCTGGCACAATCTTGAGCGGTACCGAACCGCTTTCTGCTCAGTCTAATACGACGGCAATAACAAGCACTCCAAGCGGTACTGTCGTAGTTTCAGACACCAGCAATCGGCAGATCAATCCGAAAGACACCCTGCAGGATCGTATCACGCTCATCGATGGTACGAGCCTTGTGGGCAAGATCGTTGAAATGAATGCGAGTCGGGTGATCATTAAAGTTGCGGGTCAGGATCTCTCACTCGATCCCAACCGTATCGAAAAGGTCGAACGCAATATCAAGTTTGACCCCGACGCCGACAAACGCCGCGCTGTGGAAGTAAAGACCAAGGATGGCTCACGGTATAGGGGCAGCATCACGCGCGCCGATGCAAGCACGACCTACGTGCAAACAGCAACCGGCGAAGTACCGGTGCGTAACGAAAATATCGAAAACATCGATTACCTCGATGTCGCCAAAGTGCGCCAGGCTGACGCCATCGCTGCCCGCCCGCAGCAATGGGAGCTTTCACTCAAAGGTGGTTCGATGTTCTACCAGCTGGGAACCTTCAAAGATCTGCTCGCCCCTGGTTTTTTCGGGTTATTGCAGGTTGAGGCGCCGCATTTCTTATTGCCTGGTAATGTCAGAATTCGTCCCGGCTTGATGGCGGGCTACGTACAAAATTCCGCTAAGTCGGACAGCTCCACGAAGTTTGCGCTCTTTCCAGGCATGCTGACGGTGGGGTTTGCCTACCAAATCGGCACGCTACCCCTGGATGTCTTTGCACAGGGCAATGTGGGCGTCAATTTGACTCGCGTCCAGACAGCCACCGTCGCTGAGCGGCTTTCCCTCGATTTTTCCTACGGCGCGGAACTGGGTTTTAAGTATTACATCACGACTTTGATCAACGTGCGGCTTGCTGGCATTTGGCATGCGGTGAGTGAGAGCACAGCCACCCTGAACCACCTCGGAGCTTACGCTTCTGTAGGATTCATGTTCTGATCAAGCTAAGGAGGAGAAAACCATGAAACGCAATATACTCTTGACTCTGGCATTCGCCGCATCGTTCGCACAGTGCACGAGCAACTCCACTTTGTTGGGAGATACCGCGAACAGCCTCACAGGCGCAAACACAAGTACTGCGACGACGTCTTCTGGCTCAACAACATCGAGCTCTAAGCTTTGGGTGGTGGGCGGCACTTCAGGCGCGCTTTCTGCGGCGCTAAGTACCGTTCTCTCGTATTCGCCCGATACTAACACCTGGACAACTGAAACAACCTCTGGTACTTACACACCCGTCAGTTTCGCCGCATACGCCCGATACGGTACCAAGATATATGTCTTCGGAGGATTTAACGCATCTGGCACCGCAGTAAGTACAACTCAGATATTCGACACCAGTACGCTAACCTGGAGCACGGGCGGATTGCTGCCTGCTGCAATGGCCCATGGCACAGCTGTAGTGGTGGGCTCAAAGATATTGGTTCTCGGTGGCACGAGCGTGAACGCTGCAACGGCATGGGCAATTTCGACAATGAACGCCCTCTATGACCCAGCAACCGATACCGCTACCGCACAGACTGCCCTCGGCGGTACGACAGGTCAGGGTAGCGAGAAATGCGCGGTTGCGGATGGCACGGCTGTCATCCACAACACGTCTCGCACTGCTGCAGCGACAATTACTGCAGCAACGCAGCAATTCTTCCTGAATGCCGGTATTTCACCGGCGACCCCCACGACAACGACGCTCGGCACCGGGTTTACAAACCGTAGTGGCGTTGCCTGTGTACTTTATTCGCCCGGCACTTCTGGCAATATCAATTTCTTAATAACTATTGGCGGACTTACCGCAGCTACCGGTAATACTGGAGGCTTCGTCGGCGGGGCGAATAATTCAGCGGGGGGCGCAGGGACACTGACTGCATGGACTTCCGTTACGACCGTGCAGACTTTGGCTGCTCCTTACACCGGCGCATGGTCTTCGGGCATCGCCCTCCCTGCTGCCACATCGTTCGCAGGTGCAGCAATTCTCAACAATGTACTTTATGTGGTAGGCGGCAACACTGGCACTACGGCTGCAACGAACACGCAGGCAACAACCAATGTTTATGCTGCTTCGCTTACACCCAATGGTACTGCTGCACCAGTGTTGGCGTGGACTTCCAACAAGCCTGGTACAAGTACCGCCCTCCAGGCTCTGCCCGTCGCCCGCTGGGGTCATGGCCTGATTGCGATTCCATGACCAATATCCAGAGAATACTGAGGCTGGTAGCGGCAGCCTCGGTGGTTCTATTAATTAATGACTGTGCGGGAAAGTCGCTTCGCCCCGGAGAGAGCGCTCCTCTGACGGACGGCACAGGAAAAATATATGGTACTCGACAGCAGTTACCTGACAACATCGAACGCCACCGCATCGACCTTGACCAAAATGGCACTTTCGAAAAGCAGTACGATCTGAAAGGCGACGGATTAGTTGCTAGCGAACACTATTTCCCGGATGGCAAGATCAGGGTGCGCACTTTTTATCAGAATGGAAAACCCAACCGATCGGAAGTATATAACCCGGATGGCTCTCTGCGTGGAGTAACATTCTATAACAATCGCGGCGAGATCGATACCGTCGATCTGCCCGCGCGCAATCGCCGCGTTGAGTTTCTGGCACCAAAGTAATCTTTCGCATAACGATTTGCGATTGCCAGATTAGGGCATCACAGCAACGCACATTTCTACTTGCCTTTGCCGCCGGAGATAACCATAAGGCCTGATGGCGTTTCACTGGGTTGACTATGCAATCGTCGCGGGCTACATGGCGCTCATTCTCGGCGTCGGGCTATGGGTGTCGCGTCCGAAACGCGGCGAAGACAAGAACGCCGCTGACTATTTTCTCGCGAGCAAGGGCTTAAGCGGGTGGGTGATCGGCGCATCGCTCATTGCCTCGAATATCTCGGCAGAACAGTTCATCGGCATGTCGGGTTCCGGGTTCGCGATCGGCATGGGCATCGCTTCTTACGAGTTTATGGCCGCGATCACGCTCATCCTCGTCGCCGTGTTCTTCATGCCGATTTTTCTCAAGATGCAGATCTACACAATGCCGGAGTTTCTGGCGCGCCGCTACGACAACCGCGTCAAAACGACTTTGGCAATCTTCTGGCTGCTGGTCTTCGTGTTCGTTAACCTCTCGTCGATTCTTTATCTCGGCGCACTCACCATCAAAAATGTCCTCTTTGCCGGAGAGCAGGTAACGATCGCCGGCATTGCCGTCGATCCGCTCTGGCTCGGCATTTTGCTGCTCGGCGCCTTCTCTGCAGCGTATTCGGTCTATGGCGGATTGAAATCCGTGGCGATAACCGACGTTATTCAGGTAATCTTTCTCGTGGGCGGGGGCCTTTTTACCACCTACGTCGCGCTCACGCATCTGAGCGATAGTCAAAACCTTCTCGACGGTTTCAAACAGTTACTCGCAAAAGCTCCCGCTAAATTTGACATGATACTCGATCGCTCGCACCCACAGTACCACAACCTGCCGGGTATCAGCGTGCTGATCGGCGGCATGTGGATTGCGAACCTCTATTATTGGGGGTGCAACCAGTACATCATACAGCGCGCGCTCGCCGCCAAGAGCATTCGCGAGGCGCAAACCGGCCTGGCCTTTGCGGGAGTTTTGAAACTTTTGCTGCCCTTGATCGTGGTAATACCGGGCATCGTGGCATTCGTCATCACGAATGACCCGCAGAGCGGACACTTCGGCGAAATCACCAAACCCGACGCCGCATACCCGTGGCTGTTGCATAAATTTGTACCGAGCGGCGTTAAAGGCCTCGCGTTCGCGGCCTTGATCGCGGCGATTGTGAGCTCCCTCGCATCGATGATGAACAGCATCTCGACCATCTTCACGATGGATATTTACCGCAGCTTTTTCGCGCCCGAGGCCAGCGAGGCAAAGCTCGTGAGGGTCGGTCGCGTGGCATCGGGTGCGGCGCTGGCAGTTTCTGTGCCGGTAGCACTCGCGCTGCAGAACCTCGACCAGGCATTCCAGTTTATCCAGGAGTTCACGGGCTTTGTGAGCCCCGGTGCGCTCGCGATTTTTCTCGCAGGATTTTTTATGCCGCGTGCGAGCGCCACGGGAGCGCTGCTTGCCGCGCTGGGTACCTTTGTTTTTTCGCTGGGATTAAAGCTTTTTTGGCCAGGACTTCCTTTTCTCAACCGCATGCTCGTGGTTTTTGGGCTCTGCTTTTTGCTGCTTTTCTTAGTACCTACCAAAAAAACTGCCGGGGCAGCGGGGGAGCGATTCCTGGAACCGGGAATTTTCCGCACCACTTTCGGCTTCAAACTCATCGCAGTATTCATTCTGGCAGTCCTGGTAGTCATCTATACCGTCTGGTGGTAATATGGTAGAACCGCAAAAGCTCCGCCTCGCCTTCAGGGAGCGCTTTGGCGCTGAGCCTCTGCTCTTTGCAGCGCCGGGCCGGGTCAATCTCATCGGCGAGCACACCGACTACAACATGGGCTTTGTTCTGCCCGGCGCGATCGACAAAGGCATTACGGTCGCGATACGGCCGAATGGCCTCAAGGAGTTTCGCCTATTTGCGCTCGATCTCGGCGAAACGGAAACTTTTACCGTGGCCAATAAGACCACAGAAAAACATTGGGCAAAGTATATCCTGGGCGTAGTTATGGAATTCCAGAGCCGCTGCTTTGCAGTGCCGCCGTTCGACGCAGTCTTTGCCGGCGACGTGCCGCAGGGTGGCGGTATGTCCTCTTCGGCTGCACTCGAAAGCGCCTTTGCCTTTGCTATCAATGAAATCGGTAGCTTCGGCGTTGACCGGCTGGAGCTTGCGCAAATCGGGCAGGCCGCCGAGCACAAGTATGCCGGCGTGCGCTGCGGCATCATGGACCAGTTCGCCTCGCTCCACGGCAAAGCGGATCATCTCATGCTGCTCGACTGCCGCTCGCTGCAACATGAGCTGATACCCTTTGCGATCCCCGGCTATCGGTTGCTGCTTCTGGATACCCGGGTGAAGCACTCGCTCGCTTCTTCAGAGTACAACACGCGGCGCGCCGAATGCGAAAGGGGAGTAAGTGCACTGAAAGCCAAATTTCCGCAAGTTTCGAGCTTGCGCGACGCTGACCTGGCTATGCTCGAAGCCGTGCGCGGCGAAATCGAACCAGCAGTCTTTACGCGCTGCGAGTATGTCATTGAAGAAAACCTGCGCGTCCTTGGGGCGGTTGAAAAGCTCAAAGCGGGGGATCTAGAGGCGTTCGGTCGGCTTATGTATCAAAGTCACGATGGCTTAAGAGAAAAGTATAAAGTAAGCTGTGCGGAGCTCGACCTGCTCGTATCCATGGCGCGCGATACGCCGGGCGTCATCGGAGCCCGCATGATGGGCGGTGGCTTTGGCGGGTGTACGATAAACCTGGTGGAAGATTCTGCATTGCATGATTTTGTTCAGCGTGCTGAAGAAAACTTTTCGGCAAAATTCGGCCACGCCCCGTTAGTTTACCCGGTGACGATCGCCGATGGCGCGAAAGCGCTCTAGCAGGCTCCTGAAAAAGGAGCCAGAAGCAGGTTCCGGAAACCGCGCAAGGCTGCAGACAGGCCATTTATGGCCGTTTTGCGAGCGATTCGCATCGCGAATCGTGGCGTCTGCAGCCGGCGCGGAAGTTTTTCCGGAACCTGCTAGACACTCAACCGCTGCCTGATCGCTTCTGCGGGTAGGGGCGGTGAAAAGAAATATCCCTGCGCCTGCTGGCATCCCATGCCTGACAGCATCTGCGCCTGCTCGAGAGTCTCTACACCTTCTGCGATGACGCCAATGCCAAGCGCATGCGCCAGCTCAATGATCGCACGGCAGATGCGCTCGCTTTCTACTCGCAGGCCCAGGCCCTTCACAAACGAGCGGTCTATCTTGAGCGCCGCGGGCTGGTATTCCTGCAGATACTGCAGACTCGAATAGCCGGTGCCAAAATCGTCGAGCAATATGCTGAAGCCACGAGCGACGCAATCCTGAATCCAGCGGGTCACCGTATCGGATTCAAAAAGATTGCGCTCGAGCATTTCGAGCTTGATGGCGTGCGGAGCAATGCCGTGCCTGCCGACTCGCTCTGTCAAAAACGGAAGAAACTCGCCGTGCTCCATTTGCCTGCGCGCGAGGTTAAAGCTCAGCGTGATATCTGATTTGGCCGCTTCACGAAACTGCAGATAATCGGCAAGCCCCGCATCGATCACCCAGTTGCCGATCGGCACGATGAGTGAAGTCGATTCAGCCAGCGGCATAAAGGCCGAAGGCATGATCTCGCCGCGCGTCGGGCTTTTCCAGCGGATGAGCGCCTCGAGCCCGGCAATCTTTTGGGTTTTCAATTCATGTATAGGCTGATAGAGCAGACGAAACTCTTCGTTTTGCATTGCCTTTTTGAGCTCCGACTCAATCCTGATCAGCTCAATCGCCTCATCTATGCGCCGCTGTGCATTTTCTACAGCCGGCACTACCTCAACGGTGCGCTCATAAGGTGCGTACTGGCTGCGAGCGCGCGCAACTTCTGAACGAAAGTGTCGCATCACCACGAAGAGCACCATGCGCAAAATCGGGTCCGCGTCAGACAGACGCTCGTCAACCTGCTGCTGCGTGACCACTGTGAGTATAGTCTCTTTGAGCGTCGATGCGGACGCGGAACGCGGCTGGCGGTCAACGAGCGCAAGCTCACCGAACAAGGCGCCGGGGCCCAAGACATTGAGCACGCGCTTCCGTCCGTTGATTTCTGTCCATATCTCCACTTCACCTTCTTCGATGATGAACGCGATATCCTGCCGCTCACCTTCGCGGAAGATGATTTCGCCCTGCGTAAAGATGCGCCTGAGCGTCTGGGCCATGTTCAGGGGAGGTGTGTATCGCCCCGCCGTTGTAAATCCACATTTGACGCAGGGCTTGACCATGTGCCTCCGATAAACTTGAGCCGCTTTGTAGCTCAGCATAGGGTCGAGACGACAAGGTATCCCATATTCATCCGACCTCCGCCAAAGTGCGTCGAACTGGACTAAAACGGATTTACGCGGCGTTAAACTGACACATGCGCGACAAATGGCGCTGGCAGATGATAGCGAATCCCGACTGCCGCTCGTTCTCATCGTGGACGACTCAGAAACCGCGATATTATATCTGCAGCAACTACTGCAGGGAGAGTTCAGGATTGCGACTGCCAGCAACCTGATCGAATTCTGGGCGCAGCTTGCTGGAGAACCTCCCGACCTGGTTCTCATGGACGTCGTGCAGAAAGAGATCTCGGGCTTTGAACTCGTCAGACAGATTAAGCGCACCGACGAATACCGAAATGTTCCAGTGATCTTCGTGACTCGTCTGGACAGCGCCGAAGACATTGAGGCAGGCTTCGAAGCCGGTTGCCACGACTATGTCACTAAGCCGGTTATGCAGCGTGAACTCAAGGCACGCATGCGCGCCGCACTGCGACTGAAGAACCTCGAACAAGAGCTGCGCATGCGCTCGATCACCGATTACCTGACGGGCGCGTACAACCGGCGGTACTTCTACGAGGTTATGGCAGGTAACCTCAGCTATGCGCAGCGTATGAAGCGCAACCTGTGCATCGCCATGCTCGATATTGATTTTTTCAAGAAAGTCAACGACCAGCATGGTCACGAGGCAGGTGACGCGGCGCTGCAGCATTTCACGAAGACTATCCGCAGCCAGATTCGCAAGTACGACGTGCTCGCGCGCTTTGGCGGCGAAGAATTCGTCATACAGTTTTTTGACTGCGACCTGCAGAAGTCGACCGAGCTACTCGAGCGGGTGCAGCAACGCCTGCTTGAGACCCCCTGCGAAATACCCGATGGCCACGTCAGCTACACGTTCAGTGCAGGTGTCGCATGCCTGCACGAACTGCAGAGCGCCGAACCCATCGATGCACTGATCGAAGCGGCAGACAGGCGCCTGTATGATGCCAAAACTTCGGGCCGTAACCGTATCATTACCTTCGACAAGACCAAAGTACTGCAGTAGAGCCGCGTAACCAGGTAACTCCGCCAGTTTAGCTTTGCAGCGTGTCGCGAGTGCAGATTGGTACAACATGCGCAATCTGCTGCGGCTGGCAAAGGGCTCGATCATCTTTACGGTCGTGGTAACCGGCTTTACCGGTATGCTGATGGCGCGCCGCTCGCTGCCGACTTTTTGGGAGGGTTTTTGGATTCTCCTCTCGCTCACGCTCTCTTCGGGCTCATCGGCGATCATGAACAACCTGCTCGACTACGACATGGATAAACAGATGCGCCGGACGCAGTGGCGTTCCGTTATCATCGACGAATTCGGAAAATCCAGGCTCTGGAGGTTGGCAATTACGGGTTCATTGCTTTCCTTCATACCCCTTCTCGCTTACGGGCGCCTGATCGCGGTGCTTTTGACAGCGGGAGCTATTGTATCTTACGCTGTTTGGTACACTTTGTATCTGAAACGCCGCGGCCCTTTTGGCGCAATCGTCGGCGGGCTTCCCGGCGCTCTACCTGTACTCATTGGCGCGTACGGCCTGAGCGACCGTTTTGCTCCTGACGTCTGGTTGCTCTTTGCCTTCATGATGCTCTGGCAGCCCGCGCACTTCTGGGCGCTGACGCTCAAAATCCAGGGAGAATACGAAAAAGGCGGAGTTCCGGTGTTACCACTGGTTTTCGGCGACCAATACACGCGGCTTTACATACTCATCTACGGCATGTCGCTGCCGCCGCTCGCGCTCGCAGTGGGATTGTCTGCGGGTTACAGTCCTGTTTACCTGATTGGCAGCGGTATCGCCTCGCTCTACTACGTTGTGCGCACGGTGCGCGGCATCTACCGCGAAGAGCATTACGGCCGGGCCTTCTTCGCTTCGATCATCTATATGCTGGTCGTGATGGTGTTGCTGAACGTGGATATTCTGCTAATACCGGCGCGTTGAAAGCTTAACAAATTGCTTTC
>CAYOZO010000029.1:0-17906 GCA_964408405.1 uncultured Turneriella sp. | reverse complement strand
CCAGGATCGCGCCCTTTTTCTTTGCATGAGCAGCGATGATGCGGTCGAATGGATCACGCGTCCAGCTTTCGCCTGCAGCAACCTCGAGCACTGACGCAAAATCTACCTGATCCACGTTGAGGCCAAATTCCTCGTGCAATTCCTGCAGCACCACCTTCGGAGATTTCCGGATCTTGCCGGCTTCGTGAAGGTAACTCAATTCCAGGGCTACCATGGGTGATACGAGCAATTCTTCGCTCGTGAGCAGTTCGAGAACCCGTGGGGAAAATCTGTCGGTGTTTCCCTGGTACAGCCAGAGCAGACTCTGCGTATCAAGAAATATCATTTTCTCTTTTTAAAGTCTGACTCGCTCACGGAATTATTCTTCCGCCATTCAGCCATCCAGTCGATTTGCGTAATATCTTCGTCAGGATTTGCAAGCAGCTTACGCTTTTTGAAGACGCGTTGCTGTTTGACGGGCTGTTCGGGCGAAATGAGCACCACCTTACCCTTCCGCTCGACCCTGACCGGCTTGCCGGTCGCAATGACCTCGTCGAGAGTCTTATACAGTTTCGCGCGAAGCTCTGTCGCTGTCATGTCGCTCAAATACACCTTTACGGACGGTTGTCAAGAGAAACGTGCGTCTGTCACTGTGGAAGATTGGAAAGAAATCATTCTGCAAAACCTGAACGAGCCGCAACAGCAGGCCGTACAGACCACGCGCGGGCCGCTGCTGATTCTTGCCGGTGCGGGGTCGGGCAAAACACGCACGATCATACACCGCATGGCATGGCTGATACACGTGGAGAAGGTACCGGCCTGGCAGATCGCGGCGGTCACATTCACGAACAAAGCGGCAGAAGAAATGCGCACGCGCCTTTTGAACACGGCCGGCCCGATCGCGTCCGAAAGCACGGTGCGCACCTTCCACTCGCTGGGACTTTTTCTTTTGCGCCGCAACGCGCAATTTTTGAATTATCCCGAAAACTTCTCCATCTGGGATGATGCCGACCAGCAGCAGGCGCTCGCAAGTATTCTAGAAAAGTTTTCAGGTAAGTACAACAAGACCCAGTACCGTTATTTTGCTAACACAATCTCTTCGTTCAAAGACAAGCTGATTCTGCCCGAAAGTCTCGCGGAAGAGGTCGATCTGGATGAGTATGAGTTTGGAGACATTTTGCCGGAAGTGTACCAGCTCTATGAAGTTAAAAAATCCGCTTCGCTGGCAGTGGATTTTGCGGATCTCATATCGCTCCCCTGCCACCTCTTTGGAAGGTACCCCGAGCTGCTCGAGCGCTGGCAGAACCGCTACCCCTTCTGGCTGATTGATGAGTACCAGGACACAAATTACGCGCAGTACCGCTTCGTGCAGCATGTCGCTCAGCGCGACCGTAACCTGTGCGTCGTCGGCGATGACGATCAGGCAATCTATGGCTGGCGCGGCGCGGATGTCAAGAATATACTTGACTTTTCGCGCGACTTCAAGGATGCCACGATTATCAAACTCGAAGAAAACTATCGCTCGACGAAAGTCATTCTAGATTTAGCGAACGCGGTAATTGAGAATAACTTTGAGCGCATGCCCAAACGGCTGTTTACCCAAAGGCAAGGCGGAGCGACACCGGTACTTTGCACAACAGCCGATGACGTGCACGAAGCGCAAAAGGTGGTTAGTCTCGTACGCGAAGCTCTTCGGGAATACCCGCCTTCTGAGATAGCAGTCCTCTACCGTACGAACTCCCAGTCGCGCGTCATCGAAGAGGCGATGCTCAGCGCTAAAATACCGTATCGCGTTTACGGTGGATTGTCGTTCTTTGCGCGGAAAGAGATCAAGGACACACTCGCCTATTTTCGCCTTATCATCAACGGAAAAGACGAAGCGGCGTTCGCACGCGTGATTAACTCGCCGCCGCGCGGCATCGGTGAAAAGTCAGTCGAGAAGATCTTCGGCGCGAGAGAATTGCATGGCCAGGCAGATTTTGTGGCGCTGCTCATCGACGAGTCCATGAATCCACTTTCCGGCAAGGCTCGGGAGGCGGCTAATAAATTTGCGCGCGACCTCAATAGTTTTCGCAAATCAGTTGCCTCAGGTGTGGACCTCGGCTTTTTTCTCGACGAGCTGCTCGATAAGACCGGATTAGCAAAGATTTGGGAAGAGGAAGATCGCCTGCTCGGAACAGGCCGCATGGAACATATCGGCGAACTGCGCAACTCGCTTCTCAACTACCAGCGGCAAAGCGAGCATGCAAGCCTCGGTGATTACCTGCAACAAATTTCGCTCATCACGTCGAGCGCACCCGACGCAGAATCGGACAGCGAAGGCGCGGTAAGTCTGATGACAGTGCATAACGCGAAGGGTCTGGAATTTGGCACGGTGATCATCGCGGGCTTTGAAAAAGATCTTTTTCCCCACTTTCTCGCTGAGCGCGACGGCGATATCAGCGAGGAGCGCCGCCTCTTCTATGTGGCGGTAACCCGTGCAAAGGATAAGCTCTTTTTCACGCAGGCTGAACGGCGCATGCGCCAGGGATTTTATGAAAGCTCGCGCATCTCGCCGTTCTGGAATGAGATCCCCGATGGTCTGGTAAAGCGCGAGGCGCGGCAGATGTTTGCGCCTTCCGGAAGCAGTGCGCGACAATCCTACATTCCGAGCTCCAGAAGAGTGGTAAAGACCGCCCCGAGGAACCTGGGCTTCGGCGCAGCGATCACTCCGCAGGGACGCCCGGGTAAAGGCTATGCCACAGGCGACAAAGTACTTCACGCAAATTTTGGCCGTGGTCGCGTGCTGAAGATCGAGGGAGACGGCGACTCGGCCCGCATCCACATTTTCTTCGACGATGGCAAGTCGCGTAAGTTTTTGCTGAAGTTTACTGAACTGAAAAAGGTTTAACAGTGCACGAAAGAAAGCGACGCGGTAGGCTGCGTCTGTAGAGTATCACATGAAAGTAACTCCGCTTTTTGAAGAACACCGCAAACTCAGCGCCAAATTCACTGAGTTTGCCGGCTACAACATGCCGGTTTCTTACGGCGCAGTTAAGGACGAGGTAAAGGCAGTGCGCGAAGGCTGCGGTATGTTTGACGTTTCGCACATGCTCCCAATTTTTCTCAATGCACATACGCGAAATGCGCTGGTTACTGCACTCAACAGAGTTTGCGTCAGGCCGACCGACAAGCTCAAAGCCGGCAAGGCGCATTATAACGCGCTCTACAATGCAAATGCTGGCCTCGTCGATGACATCACGATGTCGGCTGTAAGCGAGACGCACTGGATGATCGTCGCCAATGCGGGCAATCGTGACGCGGTTTTAGCCCATCTGAAGACCCATTGCGCGACGATTGACATCGAACCCTGGAGTAACTATGTTCTGCTCGCCGTGCAAGGACCGAAGGCTGAGGAGTTCGTTGCGAAGCGTTGGCCTGTCGCGCATGAGCTCTATTACTACGAAGTTGCACTAGCCGAACCGAATGTATTTATCGGCCGCATGGGTTATACCGGCGAAGACGGCTTTGAAATTGCCTGCGATGCCGCAGCAGGTATTGAACTCTGGCAGCAGTTACACTCCTCAGGCGTTACGGCATGCGGCCTTGCGGCCCGCGATGTCTTGCGGCTTGAGGCATTGATGCCGCTCTATGGCCATGAGCTATCGGCCGAACTGCGACCGCAGGAATCCGGCATTGCTTTCATATATGCAGACCATGAATGCATTGCACCGCGCGAGCTACGCGAGAAGCCTGTGGAAAGAATAACCTGCGGTTTTCTCATGCAATCGGAAGGAGTACCGAGACAGGGTTACGCGATCGCCGATGCGAGCGGTGTCATCGTCGGCGAAGTTACCAGCGGGACCTTTTCCTTCACGAAAAACTGCGGCATGGGCATGATGCGCATTTCTGCTGCAGCCAAAGCAGGCGTGTTATCGGTGGTAATTCGCGGAGAACACAAACCCATAACCGTACTCGACAAGGCACCGATTACAGGGAGCGTGCGACGTAGGCCAAAGGCATAGGCCGAAGCGCTATGGAATCGCCCTACCAGCGCGCGCAGGAACTCATTCGCGAGTTCGTCGAATTCAACGAAAAATACGCCGCGCAGATTCCTCTATCCATCCCCAAGGGAACTCTTAAGACTATTGACTATTACCGCGACACCTATTTTAGTTATCTCAAAGATTCAGAATATAAATCGAATATCTGTTACATGTTGCAGCTGATCGAATACCAGCTGTGGCTCTATCGTCTCTTCAAGCCGCAGTACTCGCTTGAAAGCGCGCTCTTTTTCCAGCTGCTCGTCACGCAGGGAATTGTCATCGAAGCCGTGGTCTTTGCGCTGATCGCTGATCCACTCGTCATCCCGGATGCTTCTGACCGATCGAAAGGAGGCAGCGATCCCAGGCACGAAAATCTGCTGCGCATGATCCGTAAGCGAACCTTTGCCAACCATATACAGCAGTTGCGTTCGATGCGCCTTCTCAGCGATCAGCTCTGTGACCGCCTGGACAAGTTTCGCAATGAAATCCGCAACCTGGTGCATCTGCAAAACTGGGAGGGCAGGCTCTACCGGCAGATTTCGCTGGCAGAGTACTCGAAACACCTGCAGGAATTTGACGAACTGTTGAGAAAACTGAATAACAGCATTATCCGCGCTCCCGACCTCGCTGAATTACTCGCCTATTACCAGCTGGATGGCCGGCGCCTGCGGGGTACGGTAAAATACTACAACCGGAATTCGCTGCGCGGACAGATCGAGGCGAAAGGGCCTCACGATTATATTCCCTTTTTTTTAACTGCGTCTGCACAACCACTGCACAAGGGTGATGCTGTTTCTTTTGTGCTGGAACTCAGCGCACAGGGTATTCGCGCCAGTGGCATAGCCCTGGAATGACCTACTCACCCTGCTGGTTTGTGAGTGATTGGCTGAGCTTATCGACAATACGGATCAACTGAACAGAGAGAACTCCCTGCGTACTCTTTAGGAGTTCGCCCAGGTCTTTATAAGGAACGCGTATAGAAAGCAGGCTCTTCTTCTGGTGCAGTAGCAGCGATTGCTGCTTCTTCTTTTTCTTCATGAGGCTCTGAATCATATCGATTACCTGCGGAGGAACTGCTGTGGAAAAAAAAGTTTCGCTCCATGATTCGCGCCGCTTCTCAATATCAGGATTTTCACGGAAAAAATTCTCTATCCGCGTTTCCAGGAGCGAAATTCCCTGGAAGTTCGCTGTCAGTTTCTCTTCGAGCTCGCGAACCTCGACGGATTTTTCGTGTGCCACTTTCTTGAGCTCCTGTAACCTGGGCAAAATCTGCGCAGGACTCATCCTGTGCAGCTCGCAGAGGTAGTCGATTTCCGTGCTGTCGAGTTCGAAATACCAGGCGTACGCGAGCTTGAATAGTACCCGCTGCGGAAGCGCAAGAGAAACCAGGGATGCGTTAAACTGCTCAAACAACGTCTCTTCAAAGGTATTCTGGTCGCGCGGATCAGACAGAGACTCTATAGCATCGACCATCTTGCCTGAAGCATCAGCCTTCAGGTAAGTCGTGAAGCGCATCTTATCTTTCTGCGAGCGCAAAAAATCTATCGTGAGATTACGCAGCACCGCGTAAAACCAGGTGGTGAACTTCGCTTTCCCCTGGAAGCTCGCAATTTTTCGGCCATCTCTCAGGTGTTCAAAGGCGTAGAGATAAAATTCACTCGCTTCATCTTCATTGAAGCGGAACATCCGCATGGGAAAGTTATAGATATCGTCAGAAAACTCCTCAAAAAAAGCCGCCAGCGCGTCGACATTCTGCTTCCTGATCTCAGGCAATAGTTGGCCGATACGCTCATCGCGCTCGGAACGCGCTTCGGCAGCTGCATCGAGCGGTGCCTGACGCGGGGAAACGGGCGCAGCCGCAGGCAATTCGTCCGGTTGCTGGCGCCTCCCTTTGCCTGCGCCAAGCCGTTTCTTTACGGGCGAGGCCGTATCCGCTTTGCCTGCCCTCTTGTTCGCTGCCTTCTTTGGTTTTGGCTTACCTGGCATTCTACTCCACGGTTACCGATTTCGCCAGGTTACGGGGTCTGTCGACATCGCAACCGCGCGCAATCGCCGTGTAGTATGCCAGAAGCTGCAGTGGTATGGCAACCAAAAGTGGAGAAAGGCTCTCGGTAGAGGGCGGTATCTCAAAATAAAAGTCGGATTCCCTTTTGATTTCATCGTCGCCCTGTGTAATGATTGAGATAATCTTACCCTTACGCGCCTGTGCCTCTTTCAAGTTAGATATCATCTTCGTGCGGATTTCACCTTGCGGAGCAATAATGACCACCGGCACATTTTCGCTCACCAGCGCGAGCGGACCATGCTTAAATTCGCCACCTGCATAGCCCGAGGCGTGTATGTACGAGATCTCCTTTAACTTGAGAGCCCCCTCGAGCGCGGATGGATAGTTATAGGTGCGTCCCAGGAAAATTGTATCATTTTTGTCTTTGAGAAAATCTGCAATTTCCTTGATCTTTTCGTGATTTTTGAGTATCCACCGCATCTTATCCGGCAACGCGCGAATCTCATTGAGCAGCTCACGCCGCTCTTCGGCGGGAATCAACCACTTGATCGAGCCCACGTACAGAGAGAAAAAAAGGAGATTGAGCACCTGCGCGGTAAAGGCCTTGGTTGAAGCGACGCCAATCTCGGGGCCGGCCATCAGATTGATCATCGCATCCGATTCACGCGCCATGGTCGAGTTAATGTTGTTCAGGAATGAGAGTACGCGCATGAATTTGGCCTTCGCTTCACGAATGCCAGCAAGAGTATCTGCAGTTTCTCCTGATTGGCTGATGCCTACCACCAAAGAATCTCCGCTCGTGAGCGGGTTACGGTAGCGCCATTCGGAAGAATAGTCAGTTTCGGCACTGATATGTGCAAATTGCTCCAGGTACATGCGGCCAATCATGCCCGCGTTGAGTGAGGTACCGCAGGCCTGAATAAGAATGCGGCCGACACGTGCGAGGTATTCCTTACCAAATTTCAGCTCGGGAAAATGGATAAAGGTGTCGTCCAGGCGTTCTTTCAGGATGCGGTCAAATACATCGGGCTGCTCGTAGATTTCCTTGAGCATCAGGTATTCAAAGTCTCCCTTATCTACATCTTCTTCTTTAAGTGCTACCGGTTGCCATTTCGCTTCTACGGCGCCGCCCGAAAGGCTGAATATTGAGACTCCGGATTCTGTTATGTAACCCCATTGTTCGTCTTCAAGATAGATAGCTTCCTGCGCAATGGGAACAACGGCGGGTATATCTGAAGCGAGCAGGTACTCATTGTTACCGCGAGCGAGAATGAGAGGCGACCCTTTGCGCGCAAAGAAAATCTTTTGCTGGGATTTTTCGCTGATAACTGCCAGCGCATACTGTCCCTCGAGTCGCTTTAGCATTCGCACGAAGGCTTCGTCGATTGAAAACCCTTCCTCGATATATTTCTCCATCAGGTGCGGAGCTACTTCGGTATCTGTTTCGCTCACGAAAACAAAACCGTCATCGGTAAGCTCCGCCTTGAGCTTGGCGTAATTCTCGAATACGCCGTTGTGAACAACCGCAATAGTCTTGTCCTTGTTGAGATGCGGGTGCGCGTTTATGGTTGAGGGTTCGCCATGCGTCGCCCAGCGCGTGTGCGCAATGCCGCTGCGCCCATCGAGCGGTTGATTGTGCAACAGCTTTTCCAGCTCGGCGATTTTGCCCACGGCCTTACGCATGCTGAGCTCATCGCCGTCGAGCACCGCCATGCCCGCCGAATCATAACCACGGTATTCGAGCTTCTTCAGCCCGTTAATCAAAACAGATTCAACCGACTTGGGGCCGATATAGCCCACTATTCCGCACATACGGCAATTTCAGCACGCTAAGCAGCGCGAACAGAAATTTCACAGATCAGGTTTTATCACGGCATCAGGGCAGGCACTCGACACATCAGTAAAGAAACGTCATTCCCGCCGAAGCGGAAATCAAACCCTTCTTGCGCGGTGGAATATTCTATGAGGAGGCTCGACGGCATCTGCAGCCGGTATGGGAGTATTTCCGGAACTTGTTCAGACTATCTCCGAAGGATGTCTTTAACGACTTAACTTAAAAAGTGCCGCAAAAATACCTAGCTGTGCGCCATTAGCAGGATGTTGAAAAAATCCCGTGCTCGCTGCAGACGCTCGCTGAGTCGCGAGTCAGCGACCGCGATTCTCGATGCGAACCGCTTGCGAAACGCCCCTCACTATAGTGAGGGGCTGTCTGCAGCTGCGCTCGGTTTCAACATCCTGTTAGGCCGGTATGCGGTAAAAATTCTGCGTATTTCGCAAGCAAGCCGCTGCGAGGTCATCAGCATTCTGCCGGCGCAGCTTTGCCAGAAAATTGAGCGTATGCCGCACGTACCCCGGCTGGTTCACTTTGCCCCGAAACGGCACCGGCGCCAAAAACGGCGCATCCGACTCCACCAGCATGCGCTCCACCGGGCAGGCCACAGCCGCCTCTTGCAGCGCCGTCGCATTCTTGAAAGTCACAATGCCCGAAAAAGAAATATAACATCCCATTGCCACAAACTCCTCCATCTCGGCGCGGTTACCGGTGAAACAATGAATCAGTTTCGGCAGGCCATCAGCTTCACGCTGTAGGATTTCGACCGTATCACGGTGGGCATCGCGCGTATGGATCGCAACTCCCCGACCCACTGCACGCGCCGCGCGCACAAAGTCGATGAAGACTTTTTGTTGCTCCTCTGCTTCGTCTTTGTGGTAATAGTAGTCGAGGCCTATTTCACCAACCGCGACAAAGCGGGGGTCGTTCTTGTTTTCCTCTATGAAGCGCAGGCCAAAAGAGGCGTCAGCAGACTTGGCCTCACCAGGATGATGGCCGATCGTATAATAGACATCCACCGCTTTTGAGCTATGCGCCAGACTGCGAGCCCACTGCATGGCCTTCGCGTCGGCGCCGATCTGCACGATGGTGTCAACGCCGTTATCGACGAGAGTCTGCGTGAGTTCCTCAACGCCGAGGCCGCGTTCGAGCACCATGTCGAGATGGCAATGCGAGTCGATGATACGGAGCGTTTCGGGCGCCTCATGCCCGCTAGAATTTACCCGTGGCCGGAATCGAACCGGCACGGCATTGCTGCCCCAGGATTTTAAGTCCTGTATGTCTACCAATTCCATCACACGGGCTCTCTAATCTTCGTTCAGACAGTTTTGGGGTGCTTTGCACCCCAAAACTGTCTGAATCTACCTTATGAGGTGTCGGCCGGATTTGAACCGGCGCATGGAGCTTTTGCAGAGCTCTGCCTTACCACTTGGCTACGACACCGACTAGGTTTGCGAGGACGCGGCCTTGTTGCGGCGCGAAGGCAGCGAAGCGCTTTAGCAGCCGATTCGTCTTCGAATCGGCGAGGCCTTGGCGTCGCGGCCTGCGTTCGAAGCAAACCGATCAGATCGGGAAAATACTAGGGAAAACACATGTCGTCAAGGATTATGGGGTGTCGCGGTGTGAATCAAACATAAGGGAAAGAAGACTGCGGAGTGCTTTTGTATCGAAGTTGAGTTTCAAAAGCAGTTGCTGGCATTCGGCCACCCATGCGGCCAATTGCTCACGGATCTTACGTTCGACCCCTGTATCCACAAGTATTCTGCGAGCTTGCATAAGACCCATTTGTGTATCGCTGCGGGCAAGCCCCACGGCTCTGCGCAGATCCTCAGGTGCCTCTTGAAATCCCAAAGCCATCACCAGAGACCGCCTTTGCATCATCAGATCGCTGCCTGCGGATTTTCCCATAATATTTGCCGCGCCAAAGAAATCCAGATAGTCGTCCTTAAGCTGGTAGGCAATGCCAAGGCTCAATCCGAGCTCTCTCATGAGCAACCGCGTGTCGTCGTGGGCCTCGGCTAAGACAGCGGCCATTTCACCCGCCATAGCAAAGAGAGTACCTGTTTTCCAGGCTGCCATGCGCTTGTAGTCCGCAACACTCAATGCAACGGGCTCCAACTGCTCAAGATCGATAGCCTGCCCGCGACTCAGAGCAGGCAATCCCCGAATAAAGACTTCCATTGCCGGAGCTTTTTGATTCTCGAGAGAAAGCAGGATTTCGAGACTGCGGGCAAACAGCGCATCACCTGTGAGTATCGCCAGGTTGGTGCCCCATTGCACATGCACTGTAGGCCTTCCCCTGCGCCATTGGGCTGCGTCCATTATGTCGTCATGTACAAGAGTAAAATTGTGTAATAACTCCAGCGCAACCCCTGTAGTTATGAGATCGCTCTCCTGCGCGCCGAGTCCGAGTCCGGCGCAGAAACAAAAAAGCGGTCGATACAACTTTCCGGAAGTACCGACGCTATAGCGCATTGCCTGCGAAAGCGGAGAGTCATCCGCAGGCAGACTGTCAGCAATTCTGCGCGCCAGAGTAGATTTGAAATTGCTGAGCAAATCTTGCATCAATTAGGCGTTTCCTCAAGAATCGGGCTTGACGAAAGCTTTTTCCTTTTCCCGGCAGATCAAATGTAGGGCAATGCAACCGATGCAAGCTGTTTTGACCCTTCCCTCGCGAATGGTGCACTACCTGATCAGGGTACAGGAAATCAAGCCCTATAATTTCTATGTTCTACTTGCCTTCTGTGTCTTTACGGGTTTTACGCGTGGTCTTGAAGAAATCATTCTTTTTGACATTCAGCTCAAGAGCAGTGAAGTATTCGTATTTGTACACTTTTACCTCAGCCTGGCCGTGATTCTCACGGCGGGCATTTCACATATCGGCCGATTGCCCTGGCAGAAAGTCATGAGCGTTATTTTGGTTGGAATTTTTCTGGGAATTTTTCCGCCTGTCCTGGATATTCTCATACCGCAGCAGACGCAGGTCTTTTATGGATTTTTCTTCGTACACGACTGGCAACAGATACCTTGGCTCGGCTACAAGCCTGAGTTTAATTATCCGCCTGGTGAGTGCATCACTATCTGGTTAAGCATCTTTTTTTCCGGTTATTATGTTTTCTATAAATCGCGCTCGTATGCGCGATCGCTGGGAACAGCGCTCTATGCCTATACGGGCTTCATGGTATTTGGCAGCTTCCTGCCGATGCTCGTGACATACCTCGTGGCCGGATACGTCCCGTCGCCTCAATACGCCCGGCAATTGGATGAGAACCTGTTGCGCGCGATTATCTATTACAATGCGTTCGCACAGATTATGCTGGCAAGTGTGGTATATCTGATTATGCGCAGACCTTTGCTGTTGCATCTGATTCGGCGAAGTCTGCATCCATTACCCTTCGTCACAATCTCGCTTATCGGCTCGGCCATCTGCGGAAAGCTCAACGGTCATGCTTTTCTTGCTGCGGCCGTAATATTTTGGGGGGGATGGATGAACTTGCTGCAAAACCGCCTCTACGACCTTGAGGATGACCGCACCGGCAATCAGGAAAAAATCACTGAAGAGGACGTGCATTTCTTTAACACGGCTTTTCTTCTCGCCGTGATCGCCATATTCTTCACAGGCAATCGCCTGGTACTGCCGGTCATCCTCATGTACCCGCTGACGTTTCTTTACAACCATCCGGCGTATCGCGGGAAAAAGAAATTTCCCACAAACCTCAAGATCGAGGGCATGTGGGGACTCGGCGCCTTTGTCACAGGATCGCTCGCCACAACGCAGCAGACACCGGCCTCTTTTCCGCTGATGTGCCTTCTGGTTTTTGGTGGCTACTCGCTCATCGCTGCTCTTAAAGACGCAAAAGACGTCCGTACTGACCGGCGGTCTGGTACGCAGACATTGTACCTTAAACTCATGGCCTCGGGCTTAAGTTTCCGACGCACGCACCAGTTGCTGCTTACCATTTGTATTTTGGCTTTCCTGATTCCGCCGGTCATTTTTGCGTTTTTAGGTGAATTTCTGATAGCCACTCTACTTGGCGGCTCAACTCTTTTGAGTGCAATTCCTTTATTTTCTCTATTTCCTGGCAAGAAATGGTTCGCGCTGTTTCTGTTGTTTACCTTTATCTATCTTTTACAATTGCTCGTCTTTGCGGCGGGCAATGCCCGCGTTTTTCGTGCATGAATCAGCAAAATGCAGACATGGCTAGTACCTTGGCAGGCTGGGGGTATTTATCATTCTCTCGGCAAAAAACTGAACCAGTTCTTCGATAGATCGCGTTTCGCGTCTGGCCACAATGGTGAAGCCACTCTCTACATACTCGAGTTTTTCGGGTTGCGGATTCGCAGTATATTTCACCGTCGCCTGTACTTCGCCGTCCTTACCTCTAAGGCGCGCATCGAAGATCATCTCGCCCTTTCTGCCGGAAGACCGCGGAACAAGACTGCCTGCACTCACCCCCACCGAATCCGCCACCTGTGTTAGCATGGCGATCTGCCTGCCTTCCACGCGGTAGATCAAGGTGAGCGATTTGAGCCTTTCGCGGATTTCCTCTTTTTTCATTTCGTCTGGCTTAGCCTCGTAATTTGACAGAAACTTTTTTTCGACCATTGCAGAAACAGATTCCTTTTCTGCCATCCAGATTCCGTCGGGTTTTTCCTTCGCCTGTGACCTGACCGTGAAAAATTGCGTCAACATCTGCTGGATCTGCTCATCGCGGCCAGGTTCTTTTTTTTGGCTGCAGGAAATCAGGATCAAGAATAGGAAGGCAAACGCTGCGAATAATTGGGGGCGCACGGATTATAGCTGCCCTCATCGAAATCATGCCGTAAATAGCTTTTTTGCGTTGCTTTTGCATCTTAACCTGCAGCAGCAGATAACTCATGGTCTTCAGAGCAGAATGGCTCAGAGCATTACTCGCCGGACTCTGGGTTCTGGTGCTAGCCTCGTCTTTGCCACAACTTCCCGGTCTCACAGTCCTCGCCGTCAAGCCAGTCATACCCCCTTTTTGGCGCATACTGGCGCAGTTAGCCGTTATTGCACCATGCATCCTGCTCATTCTCAGAAATTCAGCGAGCACAATATGGGAACGTGTTATCGACGTATTTCTCTGTGTCTGTGTACTCGCCTTTGCCCATTTTCCTTCGCCGTTTTTCGATTACATCTGGGATGTCTGCCTGATTGAGACGACCTTTGTTTTTCTTGCATCAGCACTGCTGCGGCAAAATCCCCGTTGGTTCCGTTGGCAATATTGGCCCATGCGATTACTGCTTTTCAAAATCATGTTTAGCATGGGAGTGATAAAGTACTACAACGGCATGCCCGAGTGGCGCGATGGCTCTGCGCTGCAGTATTTCTGGGCAAATCAACCGATGCCTGGCTTTCTCTCCTGGATAGCAGCGCAGCTACCCCTGACATGGCAGAAAGCCATGTCGGCGCTCGTCTTCGTGGCGGAAATACCCGGGCCTTTCCTGATTTTCTTAGGCAAACGGGCGCGCCTTACGTTTTTTCTCATCAATTTTCTTTTGCAAGCAGGAATTTTTGTTTCCGGAAATTACGGAGTGTTTAATCTGCTCACCATAATCATCAGTCTTAGCCTATTTGAACCCGGAAGTCCTGACGGGGAAGACACCGTTCCAGGCAAAATGATGCCATGGAGTAAAGTGGTAACAACTTACTCGATGGTTGCGTTGTTGGGCTGGCTTTTAACAAGCACCTGGTACCAGATCGCTGTTTTTTCGACGCATACCCGGCAACTTCCCGAGACCAGTTGGGTATTTTTAGAAAACGAGGAGCAGCAGCAGTTACCAGTATCTTTACGGCGGCTTTTGCAGACATATGCCGCGAGCAAGACAGCAAATCCTTACGCACTCTTTGGCCACATATCTAAGTATCGTATGGAAATTGAGCTCTGGGGTAGCCATGACAGCATAGAATGGAAAAAATACCGCTTTAGAATAAAGCCCGATGCAACCGATCGCGCTCCCATCTGGTATGCCCCACACCATTGGCGGCTCGACCACCAGTTTTACTATGAGTCGTTTCGCATACGTGCTCCGGAAACAGCTGCGCGCTACAGTTATTTCCTGGGCAGCCGCTGGATGCAAAGTTTGCTCCAGGCGCTGTTTCACAACGATGAACGGGTAACCTGGCTGCTCAGCCAAAATCCGTTTGCTGAACGGCCGCCGGCATATTTGCAAATGCGATACACCTATTACGCCTTTACGGATTGGGATACCCTGCGTAAGACCGGGAAATACTGGCGCACCGAGTTGCCGTATCCCGGGCAGTTTTACGATCGGGTGATTACGCGCAGCGACATTGCGGGAGTGCCTTGAGCGCGAAATCAGGTCACCGCTCGCCTGTCATGAGATCTTTTGTATGGCATTCGCATGAGCTTGAGAGCTTGTGCCCTAACTCAGGCAAATAAGCCAAAAACGCAATTTTATTTGCGCGCGCCAGGGGCTTGTTTCTCCTGAACATAAACGAAAGTTGTGATTTCCGTGGTTAGCTATGGAAAAACATTGCCCATAATGAGACATAATAACTGCAGCTATGGATTTCCATAGCTGAGAGATGATGCTGGATTGTCAGCCCCCTGTGCCTATGATTTCCCATAACTTGCGCTTGCTGCGGTGAGTCCAACTGCCTCCTGGCCCCCACAACGGTGAATCTACAATCCCGCATACTGCGCAAAACTAGCACTTAGGCGTGGCATCTTCTGGCTAAAATCAAGAGCTTCGCGCCGAATTACGTTCTGATCACGTCCGAGCAAGCGATGAACGAGTATCTTAAGACCGTAGTAGAATTCATCGCTCCCCCACCGCTGCAGCGCATCGGCCACAAGCCGCTCGGCTTCTTTCATTTGGTTCTTTGCCAGCATGCTGGCCAGGGCAATGCGCACACCCTCGTGATCTGTGGTTTCCGCGGGCTGGGAAAAATCCAGTAAACCAGGATCGATACCCAAAAGCCAGGCGGCGAGGCCAACAGAGACGCCTTTGGGCTGCAGTGCCTGCAGGGTGCGCAAACCCCGGAACGGGTCAAAGACAGAATCGGCGCTGTAGATGAGTACCGGCCGCAGCATTGTTGTGAGTGGAAGTTCTGTCGTAAATCTCTGTTTCAGGACCGACTCGAGCAGTTTTGCCTGCTGTGCAAATGGAATACCCGAGAGACCCCAAAACCGTTTTTTGTTCGAAGGAAAATCTTCCTCAATGTAGGCCTTATCATCCGTTATGAGCTGAAGATTTTGGGGATTTTCTTCGCTGACAAAAGATCGCGCCTGAACGAGCAGGGAAAACACATCGGTTGCTTGAGACAAGCAGGTATCAGAGGCAAGCCGCGTCATGTCGAGATCCTTAAGCCGTGACTCGAGAGCAATCTGAGCCTTTGAATCATAACCCACCATCACCAGGTTCGCCTCTGTGCCGGCATAGAGATCGCAATAAGTAAATACGCTGCAGAATGTTTGCCAGATCGCTTCGCTGTATTTATCGGCAACCGAATGCGTCGGCAGCCAATAGGTAAAAACGCCACCCGGGCTTAAGTGCTTGCGCACGAGTTCATAAAACTCCCTGGTATAGAGATATGCGATAGAAGAATTAGCCGGCGGGGGAGGTTCGCCGGTAATGATGTCGTATTTATGATGGGTAGTCTTTAGAAAATGTCTCGCTCCCCCTAAGTGATAGGAGACGCGCGCATCTTTGATCGGATCTGCTCTGTGTTCGCGCTCATGTAACAGCGATGCTAATCGTACAATTTCAGAGGAGACATCGCTGATATCAATGCGCGTAAGCGGCAGCTCAGCGAGCGCCTGCGCGGTTAAACCAGTGCCATAGCCAATATTGAGCGCGGCCTTAGGTTCTGCAGCATATACGTAACCGAGATATGCCATCAGCTTCATATATCTGCGGCTCGGATAGAGCGACCCTGACATCGAATGGCTATTGCGGATCAGCCGGTGGTGAACTGTTCGGTCATTGTATGCTTTTTGGGTCAAGAGCCAGATATCCTGCGGAGTTTCCGTGCGCGCCACAATAGACTCACCCGGCGCAATGTGCTCGACCCAAACCGTAAGCTGCCGCTCAAGCCAGGAGCTGGATAGAAGTACTGAGTAGGCAAGAATGGCGATACTGATAGCGACACCGGCAACGACGAGCTTCGGAGCTACCTTGATAAAATGCTCCTCAAAACGCAGCGCAAGAATCAGAAAGACAGTGAACGCAAAAGCCGCCACGCCTCTTTCTATACCGACTTGCGGAATAGTGAAGTAACCGAAAAACACGGCACCTGCAAGGGAACCTATGAGATTTGCCGCAACTGTTCCCGGTATTGCCACAGCGTTCGGCGTTTGCGAGAGGGATTCCAGGTACAGGCTTGTTGTTACCAGTACCAGCGGGATAAGAGTCAGGAAGAGGAGCAATTCACGGGGCAATTGCACTAAGAAATCTGCCAGAATCAGCAGGCACAAAAACCCGGTAATCGCAAGAAGATGCGCCGCCTTAGTTGTGAGTTTGGGAATGCGGCTCAGAGTTGCGAAGCCTTGGCTCACAATTGCTCCGGCGACCATGGAGAATACGGTGATCTCCGCGATAATGTCGGCGGTATCCATGAGGTAAATACGGAGAATACGGTGCACGATTAACAATCCGGCAAAGAGCAAAAAACCCGCGAAAGCACTCCAAAGACGCACCCTGATCAAAGACACATTACGCAGCTGTCTGCTTTCGGGGATGATTCCTGCACTGCTGAAACTCTTAATGTAGTTTAACCATAGAAGGTAGATTACAACCTGAACTCCGGCGATAAAAATCAGGATCGGCGTTAAAGGCAGTATGCGAAAGAAAAACTTCTCAGCAATATAGAGCCCCAGCGCGGCCCCCAGGTTAATGAAAGCATTGGCGCGCGCCAGACTTTGAGACTCAGGATTACGGGCCGAAAACCGGTAAAGCAGCGCGATTTCTGCGCTCACCACGGCGAAATAGACGATCGCGGCCAGCAAGGCGTAATCCTTGAAACCGGCAGCAAATAAAAGGGACGCAACCTTGAATCCCAGCAGAATAGCAATCAACCGCTGAGGCTGAATGAGCACCTCTAAGCGCGGCAACAAACCTACCAATAGAACCGAGAGCGAGAACTGCAAACTCAGAATAAAAGTCCATGCAGTCAGGTCTACGGGCAGAATGATCTGCAACCTGCGCAGAAAGATCTGCGCAGCAACCAGGTGCAGGAAATTCGTGAAAAAGGCCAAAGCTATGTTTTCTTTCATGAAAGACTCAGAAATAGGCCAGCATTTCCCAACCATCGCGGATTGCTTTTCGAAAGCGCGCATGGTTCTTGTACTTATTTGCCAGCACATCGCCTTCGATATAAAGGGCCCGGGCAGCTGCCCTTAACTGGTGGAACTCCGGAAAGGCCCTATGGATTTTTTCGCGGTTCTGCGTGTCTGCAAGTTCGGGGTAGAGCTGCTCGAGCTGCTTTTTTCTTTCTACTAATCGTTTGAGCGGCGGTAGAGCATTTTCCGCGACTTCAGCAGCAGCCTCGGCCGTTGTAACGCACGAAAGCGCATTCCGCGTGCTTTCCAGATATTGGATTCCATCCCGATAAAGCACCAGAAGAGCTTCGTCGCGTCTTTTCGAGCAGACCAAAAGAGAGAGAGCCAGGAAACAGGATATTATGCGCAGCACAGGGTAAGTTTGTTCGTATGGAGTGAAACGTGGAGTAAAGTAAAGTGTTAAGTTTACGCAATCTTACAGGTAATGGAGTTGGACTTGCTTAAGCTGCGTCTCAACGCTCGTAGTTTTGTCCTACGAGGTATGACAGAATGGGCTTTCTGCGAGCGAAATTCAACCTGTTAGAGGCGCGACAGGCGGAAGGTTGCTGGCAAAAAGCTGTTTCTTGGTCAAAATGCGGTACTCCTGCCGGTAGGCCAGGCCCTCTCGCCCATTGAGCTCCGTTTTGCATTGGTACGTAATAAAAATTTCCAGCCGAGGTTTTTTCCGCTCCTTATAGCGCGTCTGCCAGTACCTGGCATTCCGCTGCGCAAACGCACAACCCGGCATCGGCTCGAACAAA
>CAYOZO010000028.1:23216-27739 GCA_964408405.1 uncultured Turneriella sp. | reverse complement strand
AGCTGCAGACAGCCCCTCACCATGGCATGGTGAGGGGCGTTTTGCGAGCGATTTCGCTAAGAAATCGCGGCGTCTGCAGCGAGCACGGTATCTTTTCAACATCCTGCTAGCGCGCACCCCGTTTACTCTTGACACTTCCAGACGCGCGGCCGAATGTCGACGCATGATTGAAGTCACACGGCAAGGCAATGCGGTGGTGTTCCGTGTGAAAGAAACGCAACTGCAGATGTATTCCATTCCGCAGTTCAAGGCGGCTGTGGCGAGCCAGCTGGTCGATAAGCCAAAACTCGTGGTGTTCGACATGACCCTGGTCGAGCACGTCGATTCATCGGCGATGGGGGCGCTGTTTCATTTTCAGAGGGAGCTTAAAACGTGGGGCGGCTTGTTGCGTGTGGCACACCTGACCCACAAGGTTACGCAAATCTTCAAGATTACCAGGTCAGAGAACGCTTTTGAAATTTGCGACACCGTGGCTGAAGCGCTTAAGGGCGCTTAACGCTTCAGCCAAATTTCAAGGCATCGTCAACAACCGGCGTGAGTTTGAGCATCGCGCTATCTGACAAGTAGTCATTTGTCACCCTCCAGACCCCGCTCTTGCCCTGCCGCGGCAGCTTATCCGCAGCCCGGCGGATGTAGCCCGAGCTCAGGCTGCCCATCACCGTATCCTCAGTCCTGATGTCTGCCGGTGCCTGAGCCACGACCGTGTGCAGGCGGTTCTTGTCCATGTGCTTCAGCAGGCGGCAGATGTACTCGCACGCAATATCCACCTTGAGGGTCCAAGAGGCATTGGTGTAGCCGAAGATGATCGCTGCGTTAGGCACTCCCTCAACGAGCACAGCCTTGTAGGTGACGCGCTCGGGCACCGGTACCTTCTCGCCATCTACCTCGACTTCAACGCCGCCCATGAGTTCGACATTAAGGCCAGTCGCGGTGACAATGATATCGGCTTCAAGTTCAGCGCCTGATTTGAGTTTGATGCCCTTCTCGGTGAAGGTATCAATCTCATCGGTGACAATCGAAGCACGGCCGGATTTCAGAGCTTCAAAAAGATCTCCGTCGGGTACAACACACAGGCGCTCATCCCAGGGATTATACCTGGGAGAAAAATGTTTGATGTCAACTGCATCGCCAAGTTGACGCTTTGCTCCCGCGAGAATCAGCCGGCGGATCGCTCCTGGACGTGCTTTGGCGAGCACGTAGATCAGCCGCTGCAGCGCCACATTGCGCATGCGCGCCATCTGGTAGACCCATGACCTGGGCAGAAACTTACGCAGGGTTTCTGACAGAAAATCATTCGAAGGAATAGACACGATGTACGTGGGCGAACGCTGCAGCATAGTAATGTGCGCCGTCTTCGGCGCCATCGCCGGAATCAGCGTGACCGCAGTCGCTCCGCTGCCTATGACTACGACCTTCTTGCCGGAGTAATCGAGATCTTCGGGCCACTTCTGCGGGTGGATGATCTGGCCCTGGAAGTTTTTTTCGCCGGGAAATTCGGGTCGGTATCCCTGGTCATAGTTATAGTAGCCCGTGCAGGCGATGATGAAGTTTGCGGTATAAACCGATTTTTCGCCAGTCTTCTCGTTGACTGCTTCGATTCTCCATTGGGCATCACTGCTTGAAAAGCTCGCACTTGTCACCTTCGTGCTAAAGCGAATGTGACGATAGACATCGTATTCGCGCGCGGTATCTTCGACGTACTTTTTGATCGAAGGTCCGTCAGAAAGAACGCGTGTTTCCGTCCACGGTCGAAAGCCGTAGCCAAACGTATTCATGTCTGAATCGGAGCGAATCCCGGGGTAACGAAAAAGATCCCACGTACCGCCCACCGCCGTACGCCGTTCTAATATTGCGAACGACTTGCCGGGCAGCTCACGCTTCAGGTGGCAGGCCGCGCCGATGCCAGAGATGCCCGCACCGATAATCAGCACGTCGAATTGTTGTGTATCCATATTCCCTCCTGCCCGGGGCCGCTGCCGGCCACCTTGCTATGGAATTCCATAGCGAGCTTAATGCGGCGCATAAAGAAAACTGAACAGTTCGTCAAGTTTTGTTGAGGGTTTCAGCCTGGGCAGATGTTAATTACTGGCTGTTACAGGCTGTTTGCCGGAAATTGCACCATGGCAGAACTCAAAGTCAGCCGGAGCAAGGCGGTCGTGCTGCTGCTCTTATCCGGAATTCCGACAATTTGGTTTTCCCAGTTTTTCTGCCGGGAAAGTGTCTTACTCTACCGCGCGCAGCATTGGCATGAAGTGACCGCAACAATCAAATCGGCAGCACCGGGCACGCTGCCCGAAGACGATGGCGAAGGCCATTCGACACGCGATCTGAAAGAACAGCTGGAGTATTTCTATGACTTCGGTGGCAGCCAGTACGTGGCGCAGCAATTCAGTGCGTTTGCGAGCTGGAATGTGGGTTCGAATATACGTGCGCTAAGCCCTGGCGCCAAGACCGAAGTATACGTGAATCCGGACCGTCCTTCGGAGGCACTTTTGCACCGGGACCTGCGCTCCGGTTTTGCGATTGTCCTCGTGCTCACGCTGCTTGCCGTATTGTGGCTGGGCTGGGCCCTTCTGTCAATTTTGCGTGATGAAAAATTCACACGCGGTTTCCTCGGGCACACGATGGTATTCGTTTCTGCCCTGATTTTCACGGCTGCGCTGGCCGCCTCGGGCAATGAACGTGATATAAACTGGTGGCTTGTTGCAGGTGGTTTTCTCGGCGGTTTTGCGCTGGGGGGATTAGCCGTTATCACAGGCATGTGGTCGCAAAAGACCTCGGCAGTCCTGACGCTGGTGGCGATCTTTTTTGGTATCACCACCGGCATCATCGGTATTATCAGGGGCGGCGTGCCTGGCTGACAGCCCTCACTGGCGCTTCATCGCTTTTTCGAGCAGCTGAATCTTCGTCGCGTCTTTCTGCGCACGCGCATGGTCGAGTGCCGTATTGCCAGACCCATCTTTCATATGCGGGTCAGCTCCTTTTTTCAACAGGAGCTCCGCCGTCGCTGCATCGGCCAGCATCAGCAGGGTAACACCTTTCATAAAGCCTTTGCCAATGCGCGAATTGGGATCTGCGCCGTACCTCAACAGCAGCTGTCTCGTGCGCACTGCCTCGGGCGTGTGCTTGAGCATGTTCATGTAAAGGTGAATTGCCAGCGGATTACCGTCGGGCATCGTTTCGTTGAGGTTGATTCCCTGTTTGAGAATTTGTTCAACGCGACTCACGTCAGGAAAAGCACGCCCCGTCTCTTTCAACAGCTCTTCGGCGTTACCAGCATGCAGGGCGGAGCTCATGGCGATCGTGGCAAGGATTAACCTGAAAGGCACGGAAAACCTTTTCATGGGTACTAAACAAAAGGCGGCCCGGTCAAGTGTAAACCAGATTACCCGACTTTGTCTTTTCGGCCCAGAGATCGTTTCAACGCTTTCCCATGCAATTCACCGGCACCGCGAAGTACTACCTCACCGACGAACTCGCGCAGATTGTCGACATGGCGCTCGCGCTCGAAAAGCCGCTGCTCTTAACGGGCGAACCCGGCACCGGCAAAACACAGCTCGCGTTCGCCATCTCCGAATCGCTCGGCCTCGGCATGGAGATTCTGCGCGCGAAGTCGACGTTTCGCGGTGAAGAGGCCTGCTACACACAGGACACCGTGCTGCGGCTCAATGACTCGCGCTTTCCCGATGCCGCGTCTGGCCGCAATGTGCAGAACTTCTACGACTACATCATCTGGGGGCCCATCGGGCGCGCCTTTCGTTCTGAGGAGCGCAAGGTGCTGCTGCTCGACGAAATCGACAAGACCGAATCTGACGTACAGGACAACTTACTCGACGTGCTCGAAGATACCGAGTTCACGATTCGCGAAACCAATACGGTCGTGAAAGCAAAACACAAGCCCGTGATCATCATTACTTCCAACGCCAAGCGTGAACTCTCCGACCCATTTTTGCGCCGCTGCTTCTGCCACCATATCAGCTTTCCGACGATCGAAGAAATGCGCCATATCGTCGCGCTGCATTTCCCCGATTTCGGTGGACCCGTCCTCGAAGCCGCGCTCAAGGTTTTCTACGAGTTACGCTCACGCGGCTATGAGAAAGCTCCCGCCACCAGTGAACTCATCGCCTGGATTGAAGCCATCAGGCGCAAGGGGCTCACGCCCGAAGAGGTGGAGCGCACGCCGTTACCGGGAATTCTTCTCAAGCGAGCGGCTGACCTCTTGTCGTTCAGGGGCGAGAAGCGCGTTAGGGGAGGTTAACCGTGAACGGTCAAAAAACACTTGTCCATTCAGCCTCTGCGCATCAGGATGAATGATGAGCGCGATTCTCGACAAAATTCAATCTGACGCAAAAAAACTTGATCGGGCTGAAAAATTCCAGCTGGCCAATGTGCTTTGGCATGACCTGCAGGAAATGTCGCCCGCCGCCGAGGCATATTGGCAGCAAGAAATTGCCCGACGATTTGAACGACTCAATACCGGTGAAGCCAAATTGATTAGCCTCGACGAATTTCGGCAAAGATAT
>CAYOZO010000028.1:0-23116 GCA_964408405.1 uncultured Turneriella sp. | reverse complement strand
CACCTAAGTGACAAAGCTGAGGCCGATTTTATTGCAGCTGCTGCAGCTTACTTACACATACAAGAGTCGCTCTGTGCACGCTTCTACCGTGACGTCATTAGATACTTGGGGCAAATCCAGCAGTTTCCCAAGGCGCAACCCATGTTCGACAAAAGGTACCGCTATCTTGTCATGGAAGATTTCCCCTACTTTCTAATCTACCTCGAGCGTGACGATGACATTGTCGTCGATGCGATTGCCCATGCGCATATGGAGAGGAACTCCATGCTGGATTAAACAACGTGTTCCTCAACTTTTTCTACTCCCTGCGCAACGAAGGCCTGCCGATTGGCGCTGACCAGATACTCGAATTCTACCGTGCGCCAGAAAAACTGCCGGTCGAAAACACCGATGACCTCTTTCTCTTGCTGCGGCTCATCTGCGTGAAGAAACGTGAAGACCTCGATACTTTCGAGCGCGTGTTTCTGAACCATTTCTACGACATGGACATACCCCGCGTTGCCGAGGGCGATTACGCGCTTCTCGAAACGCGGCAGTTTCGCGAGTGGCTGCGCGAAGCACGTGCGCGCGGAGAGATACCGTTTCGCCAGCATGAACTCAACCTCGAAGAACTGATGAAAAAGTTCTGGGACACCCTGCGCGAGCAGATGAAAGAGCACCACGGCGGCAGCAAGTGGGTCGGTACCGGCGGCAACTCGCCTTTTGGCCACTCAGGATGTTCAGCCGGCGGCGTACGCGTCTTTGGGCAGGGGCGCAATTTTTCGGCAATGAAGGTGATCGGCGAAAAGCGGCATATCTCTTATTCTTCGCGACAGTCTCTGAGCGCCGATAACGTGAGGCAGGCGATATCATTGCTAAAGAATATGCAGAAACATGCGGCAGCAACCGAACTCGACATTGAAGAGAGCGTTTATCGTTCAGGAAAATCAGGCGATATCGAACTTGTTTTCACGCCACCGCTCAGAAATGCGCTTAAAGTGATGCTCTTCATCGACAACGGCGGGCATTCGATGCTGCCGCATGTGCCACTGACCAGGCTCATCTTCGAGAAGATGTCGGCGCAGCTCAAATCGCTCAAGACCTACTTCTTTCACAACACCATTTACGGCTACGTCTATAAAGATGATACGCGCACCGAAGCGGTTGCGCTGGAGCAGATTCTGAAAGAAGATGCCGAAACGCGGGTCTTTATCATCGGTGACGCAAGCATGGCTCCGTCGGAACTCTACAGCCGTTACGGCAACCTCAACTATGGAGAAGAAGAGTACGAACCTTCCATTGAACGCCTGCAGGCGATCCGTAACCGCTTCAGACGATCTGTTTGGCTGAACCCCATCCCGGAGCAGGAATGGAACACTCCGTTCGCTGCATCGACGCTGCGTTCGATCGCACGCCTCTTTCCCATGTACGATATGACTCTTGCGGGCATCAAGCGCGCAGTGGAGAGATTGAATCGTTAACTCCTTAGCAGGTTCCGGAAACCGCACAAGGCTGCAGACAGGCCATTTATGGCCGTTTTGCAAGCGGTTCGCATCGCGAATCGCGGCGTCTGCAGCCGGTGCGGGTGTTTTTCCGGAACCTGCTAAGGAGTTTTTAGCTCCGGCGGCACTTCGTATTTTTTTCGCACCTCAGCGGCAATCTCATCGATCAGAATCACGGGCAACTTACCCTTTGCGTATTTGCGAGAGAAAACGATCTCAATCCCCAGAAGCTTCATAGCAGACTTTTCGTTCAGATAGTAATCCTGCTGCTGTATTTTCAGCGGCACAGGCAGCACCATGCGCCGCCAACCGCGAAACTGCAGGTCGCCTGAATCGATGACGTGGCGATCGCCCCGGCGATCCTGGATGAGGAGCGTCAGGCGCGCGTAGGGTTTCTCGACATTTAACCAAAAAGAGAAAGCACGGCAATGTTCGCGCACCTCAGGAGGATTCTTGAACTGCAAGCGCACGCGCCGGGTATCGCTCTCCGTGAGCCGCACGCTCACGTAACGCCGCGACTCCAGCACGGGTGGAGCAAAGTCGGACGAGAAAACCAGCTCAGCCCCGGGTTGCGCGGGTTCCAGAATTTCTGTGAGTTCGCCCTCTTCAAAATTTTCGAGCATTTCGGTGCGAAAGATTTTGCTGTCGATCTCAGCGAAGTCAGCAACTTTGTTGGGATTGTATTTCTTCACAGGCTCAGCCGCGATGAGAAAGATGAGCGTGAGAATCATACCACGGACACTGAGCGCAGTCGAAGTGTCCGTGGAATCAAATAATCAGCATTGCGTCGCCGTAGGAGAAGAAGCGATACCTTTGCCGCACGGCCTCGCGATACGCACGCGCCGTGAGTTCACGACCCGCGAAGGCCGCAACGAGCAAGAGCAGGCTTGAGCGCGGCAGGTGGAAATTCGTGATGAGTCCTTCGACGCCAAGAAGTGTATCCCCCGGCTTGATAAAGATTTCCGTTTCGCCCTCATTCCTGCCATACGTATGAAACGACAACAAGCCTCGCAGCGAAGTTGTACCCAGCGCGATTCGCCTTCTGTGAGCGGCGTTCGGCAACAAGTCAGCCGTCGCCTGTGGTATGAAGTAGTGTTCGGAGTGCAGGGTTTTGTTCGTGAAGTTTTCCTCGGTGAGCGGCGCAAAGGTGCCATAACCGATGTCGAGGCAAACCGGATAAAAGCCCACCGATTTTTCCCGCAGCCTGGCGTAGAGATTGTGCGTGAAGTGCAGCGCGGCAGTCGGCGAGGCGACCGAACCCTGAACCTTGTCTTTCTCCGCGATTTGCCGGCTAAAAAAGTTCTGGTAGGTTTCGCTGTCTTTCGCTTCGGCGGCGCGTTTCATGTAAGGCGGCAGTGGCATCTCGCCGATGCGGGCAAAATCTGTCGGTGTGAGGGAGCGCTTGGCGGTAACAAAGATTTTATCTGCATCCCGGCTGAGCACGAATTCATACGCTGCATCTTTCGCCGCGTGAAGCACCGTACCATCTTTAAGCCGGCGTATGTTGCGCATGAGCACTTGCCATTGCTCGCCCGCACCATCGCTCTGCGGTGATGCAGGTAAGCGAGATAAAAACACACACTCAATGAGCTTATCTGACCCAACGGGTTTGAGGTGAAGGCGCCGCTCTTCGACGTGTGTCGCATTATAGATGATGGCGTCACCCGCCAACAGATAATTACCGAGGTTGTAAAAATAGTCGTGTGTAATGGACTGCTTTGCGCGCTCGATGACCATGAGGCGCGCATGGTCTGCGGGCTCGGCGGGATATTTTGCAATGAGCTCTTCGGGTAGGTCAAAATCGAGGTCTGCGTATTCGCTGGGCCACATGGTCACACCTGCTGCAGCTGCCCTGCCATAGGTTTTTCAGGGGAGTGGAAAGCGTTCATAGACATTACCCGCATTCCAGAGCAGGTAACCCTGGCCGCCGGCCCTGGCAGAGCCGCGAATTTGCTCGGTGATGTACTGCGGCGAATAGTTACTCACGCGCCACTTGAATGCCTGAATCCACGGGCGAATCGTCTTGCCGGGCGCAATTTCGCGTAACTTCTGAACTCCCTCTTCGAGAAAAAGCGCAGGTTTGTCGGCAGGATTTTTGATACCGCCAAACGATAAGCCGAAGTGCGACGGATAGAGCATCGGCGAAATCACGTCGGCCATCTGTGAGAGAATGTGCATGTTCTGTCCTGTGCTCTTGATGTCGAGCGGCTCTTGCCAGGCGACAACGCCAAAGACGTCGAGCGAAAGGCGGGCGCCATACGACTGCGTCAGTGCATGCACACGCTGCAGGTAAGAACCGATCACGCGCGGCTTCTCTGAAAAATCTTTAAGACCGTAATAGTCTGCAATCTTCCAGTCGCCTTCGGCCGGGTAGCGCACGTAATCGAGCTGTATATCATCGACGCCCGCCTGCAGTACCTCGCGGATAATCGCCAGGTTATAGTCCTGCACAGCACGCTTATTGGGGTCAACCCAAACTGTGCGGCCCTTGGTCTTCAGCGGCGCACCGGATTGAAGCTTAATCTGCCGCTCGGGAAATTTGGTCGCCTGCAATTCATCCTGGAAGAGTGCCACGCGCGCGATAGTATAGAATTTTTTTTCCTTGTAGTAGGCGACAAGAGGCATGAGATCCCCCAAGGGTGGCGGGGTTTTACCCTGCGTGATCTTCACTTCTCTCAGCGCGGAGCGATAATTGACAAAGCCGTAAACGTCCTTGATGTCGAAGACAATACCCGTGAGACCCTGCGCGCGGCTAAATTCCAGATACTTATCGACCCGGCCTGGTCGCGCCGAGGTACCCGTAAGATAGATAGCTGAAACATTCTCAGGCCCACGCGCTTGCGGATATGCCCGATAAAAGTCCGCTCGTTCCGGTAAGAAATTACGCACATAGCGTGCAGCAGGGGGAGCATCTTTGAGTTCCGGCAATTTCTCTTTTTGTTTTTTGATCGCGGCAATGTATTCGGCAAAACCCTGTTCCTCTTTGGTATTTAACTCGTAGTGGCGGATGGGCGAAGGCAGAAGATGCCGGCAGAAGCTACGGCTGCAGAGAGCATCGAACGAGCGCCAGAGCGAAGCCGCAGCGGCCCCGTCTTTGTCCAGGGCTGCGTACCATGAAGCGAGCGTGCGAGGCAGCAGATGGTGTGCAAGGATGAGCAGAGCAAGAGCTCCCCCCAAAATTGCCAGCACAAGCGCAGCGCGACCGGCAAGATAGTGGAGTGCCGTTTGCAGCGCGACACGCAAAAGAACCAGCACGACGCGCAGAAGGCCGGTTATATACGAAACGAATTCCGAATGCACCCGTCTGCCTGGCTGCGCGAGACAGCACGTAAACCCTGCGGCAAAGTGCTGTACGCCTGGCAAAGTGGCGACAATTATTGACGGCCTGTTCATCTTTGGCTGCTCACCACCATGAGCTATTTCGAAGGCAAGATTATCCTCCTTACCGGCGCATCGGGCGGCCTGGGCAGCGAGTTCGCCACGCAGCTGATGGACCAGGGAGCGCATATGCTTCTCTCGGACGTAAAGCGCGAGGCGCTCGACCGTTTTAAGTCTTACTCAGGCAAAGGCAAAATTATTGGCCTTATCGCTGCAGACCTCAGCAACAAAGAAGGCACCGAGCGCTTTCTGGCCGACGTAAAGAAAATAACTCCCTGCCCGGATATCATTATCAATAATGCTGGCATTGCTCAGGCGGGGGCTTTCGGCGACGTGCCGCTCGACCGCTGGGAGAAACTGCTGAACATCAATTTGATCTCCCCGATGCGCATCTGCCACTATTTTCTGCCGGACATGAAAACCCGCGGCAGCGGGCATATTGTGAATATTTCTTCGGTTGCCGGTATTGTGCCGCTTCCGGGTGGCGCGCCTTATACGGCCTCTAAACACGGCATCAAAGGGTTTTCAGACGCGATCCGCGAAGAATACCGCAAGCACGGCATCTTTGTCTCTACCGTACACCCGTTCTTCACGCGCACGGCGATTCTGCAGTCAGAGCGGTTTGGCGTGAACGTGGACGTCAATGATTACCCGCAGTTCTTGATTGAATCGCCGGAGAACGTCATCCGCGAGACGATTGCAGCAATTGCGAACAAGACCGACTTTATTCTTCCCGGCCCCACAGCAAAAGTACTCGATCTGGCGCGGCGGCTGACACCCGGCCTATTGGGCCTCTTTAGTAGAGGCTTGCTAAATTAAACCCGTTATGCAAGATGGCGTATGCCTGCCATTACCAGGGCTATCAGCGGTTGGTTGGTCTTATGCCTTGGCGGAGCTTTCCTTCTGCCGCCGATTTTTTCCGCAACGCTGACACTCTCTGAATCGGTACGCGTATTTGGCGAATACGGCAAGCTACAGACCCTTGCCGTCTCGCCCGACGGTAAACTTCTTGCGTTCAGCTCTGACTACCGCGACCAGAAGGGCGACATCGTCGTCTATAATCTCGAAACGAAAGAGAAGCGCACCGTCACGAAGACGCAGTACCTCGAATCGCAGCCGGTCTTCTCGCGCGACGGTAAAGAAATCTACTATTTCATTAACGAAGTCGGTACTGGATCAATCAAGAAGGTGAACCTGGCAGACGAAAGCGTCTCGCAGGTCACCGACCGCCGCTTCTGGTGCGAATTTCCCGCGCTGTCGCCCGACGGCAAGAATCTCGTTTACTATTCGAAACGCGACAATAAGTACAATCTGTACGAACTGAATCTGGCGACTAACAAAGAAACACGGCTTACGAGCGAACAGAATTTTGATTTTGGCCCCGTCTATTCCTCAGACGGTCAAAGCATTTTCTTCTACTCGAACCGCGCCGGCAGTTCTTTCTCGCTTTTTCGTTACGAGCGGGCAAACCAGAAAATTTCGCCGCTCTATGGTCCGGGCGGATTCACCTTTCAGCCGACCACGGATGTTCAGGGGCTGATACTGTTTGCCGTATCCAATGTCTCCGGCAACAACGATGTGTACGCTATTTCGCTCGGCAAGAACCGCGTTGACCAGATCACCACCGCAGCAGGCAACGACCTGTTTCCGGTCGTGGACCAGAAGATGAGCAAACTCTACTTCATCAGCCAGCGCGAAGGCGACTATGCCATTTACAGCCGCCAATTCAAAGTCACCCCATAAAGAATATGCAAAAGAAAAAGACTGCCGTAACGCGCAAAAGAACCGCGGCCACATTGCCATACACCGCAGATAAGATACATCCCACCTGCTTCATTCACGAGCGGGCAACCCTCTACGGCGATATCGAAATGGGGGAGTTTTCATCGCTCTGGCCCGGTGTCGTGCTGCGCGCCGATATGAACCGTTTTGTTCTTGGAAAGTATGTGAATATTCAGGATAATTCAACCGTACACAGCGATTCGAAGCGCGGGGTCACCATCGGCGACTATACGCTCGTGGGGCACCACGCAATGATTCATGGCTGCACAATAGGCCGCGGAGTTTTGATAGGTATTGGCAGCGTCATTCTCGATGACGCGGTAATTGGCGACGGAGCAATGATCACCGCAGGCTGCATGGTACGCGGCGGCACCAAAATTCCCCCACGCGCGCTGGTAACTCCCGATGGCTCATCGATCAGGATCTTCGAGAACAAGGCAAAGACAGCATACACGATAGCCGGCTGCTTCGAGTACGTTGAACTCGCCAAACGCATGCAGCAGGGCAAATGGGGGCCGTTCAGCGCTGAAGAAGAGGCCCTGTTCTTCAGCCGCGCGAAAGAGATCGTCGCTGAAATGTTTGGCTTATAGGCTTCTGCAGGACAGGCCAAAACCAGGCTCCGGAACGTGCTGACAGGCTGTTGAAAAACAGCCTTAAAGCAGGATGTTGAAACCGAGCGCGTCTGCAGCGAGCACGGGATTTTTTTCAACTTCCTGCTAACGCCTGCGGCGAAAGACCAGCACAGCCACGACAAATGCAGTCAAAAGGAAGAAGGCAACCAAAACAGGATAGAGCGTGCCGTCGCTAACCGGGGAGCGCTGCTCAAGGTAGATATCTACCCGGCGCTCGCCGGTTTTACCGCGGTTCATGCGCTTGGGCCGGCCATCAATCACGATACGCTCGAAATCGATACCCTGTTTTTCGAGCGCAATGGCCACTTTCTGCGCGCGCTCAGAGGCCAACTCGCTGTTTTCTTCAACACCACGTCTGCGGTCTGCATAGCCCACAAGCACTACCCTGAGACCTGCATGATGTCGTTCTTTGATGCGCTCTGCCATGCGCGCAAGGTCAACCGAGGCCGCACGGGTGAGCTGCGAAGAGGCCGTCGCAAAGTAAATACTGCCGATAAATTTATCGCGCGTCGGCAAGACCTGCGCGCCGTATTCGCTGCGGTAACGCGCCTTCTCGGCGGCATCCTGGTAAGTTTCGACGCAGGCAGACAAACCAACGAGAAGACCCATGACCGGCAAGCAGATCCGCAGTTTCAGCAGCATGGTGCGATCATACTTCTTTTTTGTCATTGTCAAGCAGTAAGCCTGTCGTTTTTGAGCGGCATGAATCCTTCGCAGAATATGCCCGGCGACAACAAGATCGAGATACACCTGGATCCGGAGATCCTCAAGGGAACATTCGCCAATGTCACCAACATCGGGCACGCCAAAGAAGAATTCATTCTTGATTATCTCTTCATACAGCAGCACCCTGCGCCGTTTGGCAAACTGGTTTCCCGTATCATACTAACCCCCGGACATGCCAAGCGTCTGCTGCAGGCGCTGCAGGAAAATATTCGCCGCTACGAAGAACAGTTCGGATCTATTGATACCGGTGTCGCAGTCCCCACGAACCGCACACTGCAGTAGTTTGGTTGCGCATTTGCTGCGTCGGGCGTAGCCCAAAAAAAAGGGGCTATAGACTATTACGCCTAAAGCCCCCTAACCAATGAACTCCCTCAAGGGGAGATATCACGAAAGAAGTTACTTCTTCTTCTTCGCTGCTTTTTTCTTCGCTGCTTTTTTCTTAGCAGGTTTTTTCTTTGCTGTCGCCATTGTTTTCTCCTTTGTCGTCTTCTTCTTAATTGTCGTCTTTTTCTTCGCCAAGCTTGCTGATTTCTGAGAAGATTTTTTCGGTTTTCCCTCTGTCTTCTTCTTCGTGATCACTTCGCTTTTCGAAGTTCCCTTGCGGGAGGTAAGGTCAGTAGAACTTGTTTGCTTGAGCACGTCTATGCGCGCCGCATTTTTCCAGACATCTTCGAGGTTATAGAAGCGTCGCTTCTCTTCGTCAAAGAGATGGATAACGAAAAAGCCAAAGTCGTAGGTCACCCAACCGCTGTCAAACTGCGGTGATTGCGGGCGCGGGCGCTCGATACCGCGCTCGACTGCTGTCTTGTGCACTTCATCGAACAGGGTTTTGAGATGCGCCTTGGAAAGCGCGGTAGCGATGACGAAATAAGTGAGGTAAGAAGACTGGTTACGCAGGTCGAGCACGACGACATTTTCGGCCTTTTTGGCGTCGAGCGCGCGGGCAATAGCGGTGATGTTACTCAGATCGTCTGCGCTCACCGTATTACCTCCTCGCCCTTGAGTTTGTTGTAGTCTTTGCCCAGCACCAGAACAAGATCGGTAAAAAGCGAGCGGTTAACTGCCGCATAGGAGCGCTGCACTCCAATGATGCGGGCAATGCTCTCGAGGTAGAAGGCATTTCCGCTGGTACCCAGCAGAATGGTCTGGTCATAGTCGTTATGGTCTGCGTTGGTGAATTCGAGAATCTGCACGCCCTTGCGCGAAAGCTCCGCACGCATAGTCCGCGCAAGATTGGGAACATGCGTACCGTTCTTAACCTCCATTTTCGGAGGTTCATTGATAAACGGATGCTCTTTTTGGGTCAGTTGCTTGGTCAGGTTGCGAAAGTAGAGCGCAGCAGAGTCTTTATCGACGTAAAATGCGTCTTTCACCCGGCGCACGGGCACCTCGAGCAGAATCGGAACCCATGACTTTTGCGTCGCGAAGGTCTGCGCCAGCACGAAGAGATCGTGGGCCGAGGCATTAGTTTCGACATTGCGCACGGCCAGCGCGAACGTCTTTTCGTCCTTAATAACCGGCCATAGGCGGCTGCGCTGGTTCCAGGCATTCAATACCAGAGAGTAATAGCGGAAAAGCTTAAAAGCGGGGGTATATTCGTTCTTTTCGGGTGGATTCAGGAGACGTGGAACAAGGCTTCCATCGAGGACAAACTGGCCCTTTGGCAGATTTTCATCCTTGAGCAGGTCGCCAGCAGGCAGAAAGTAGTCGATGCCGCCAAGAACGTCAACCAGATGCGCGAGAGTCGTATCGCGCAGTTTGATATGGATGCCGACCTTCTCGCCGAGGAACTCTGAGACCGCGCTGTTGATTGCGGCGAGGCCACCTGACTTGAACATCTCTTCGAGACTTGGCTCGTTATCTTTGAGGCGAATGGCTGGATAGAACGAGATGACCCCGATGCGCTGCGTCGCAGGAAAGATCTGCGCCACGGAAACGACCTGCACTTTCTTGTCGTCGTTGGCCGAAGTCACGACGAATGAGACATAGAAGCCGTCTTTGCCGGCGAGCGCCTTCTCAATATTGGCGCGGTTGAAAAAACGGAAGAGATAAATCGTCGCAAAAATGGCAAGCGCTACGGCAGAGCCGATGGCAAGTAACGGACGAACTTTACGAAAGAGTTCCATCGTGTCTTTAGAAGAGCTGCCTTCCGTTCGTCGAGCTGATCATATTATGTCTCATCAGCAAAATTATGTCACATCGTATCCAGTACTCGTACGCCGTCAATCACTTCCTGGAAAAATTTTTCCTTGATGAAAATGGCGATCACATTTTTTTATCGCGCTCGTAGAAAAATTTTGGCGCGATTTCTGTTGTGCGATGTTTTTACTTCGCTGTCTTCTGCACTGCGATCTCGTGACAGTCATCTTTGCGCAGACAGAAATTGCAAACCTCGTAAATTTTTTCCGGAAACTTATCTTTCGTCGTGCGCTCATAACCACATCGCTCAAAAAACTCAGGCGTGTAGGTTAGAGCAAAGAAGCGCAATGGACGTTGTGTCGAATGCTGCAACGCTTTTTTTTCTGCCTCAAGCACCAACTGGCGGCCAATGCCTTTGCCGTGTACTTCATCAGCGATAACAAGCGCGCGAATTTCGCAAAGCGTCTCCGTGAAGAAGACAAGGCTCACCGTTCCGAGCAGGCGACCATCTTCTTCGCAAACGATTGTCTTACCGAGATTCTCTCTGATTTCCGCAGGAGTACGTCGCAGAACGATTTTCTTCAGAACATACGGTTCGAGCAGCGAGGCAATGGCGTCTTCATCGCCTGGTCTGGCATCGCGAATCAGAGGATTAATTGCACTCGGCATGACTGGCGGGCGCTGACTCATTGTGCGCCCTGCCGGAAAGACTATTTGCGGTAGAGGATTGCCCCGGTGAATTCGGGATTCTTCTTCAGCTGCGCAAGAGCTGCGTATGCGCTGCTCTTACCCTCGATAGGACCAACATACAGCTTCACCTTCTTGCCGTTGCGAGCCATGAAAGCGTTCATGCCGTTACGTTTGAGATTAAGTCCGGCAAGCGACGCTTCTTTTTCATCCGGGTATATCTTTGCCAGTATCAGATAGCTGCCTTCTGATCCCCTGTCGGGGCGAGAGGTACGCACCACTTCGTCGGGTCGGGTCTGGTGAATCGAATCAGGCGCCTTTTCCGTCTCTGCCACAGGTCCTGCTGCGATGTTCGCGGTGACGATGGTGCCGTTTTGCGCGCTCTCGGGCGCCACGCGGTTTTCCAGCTCGCGCATCATCTTGTTCTTCTGCAGCTGGGTACCGCCAATAAAGCCGATCGCGAGCGAAGAAAAGGCAATCGCAAGATAGAGCGAGAGCTTGTTGACGGGTGCGCCGGTTTTACGCGCTTCAGGCGCTTCGGAAGCCGAATACGTCCGCCGGCCCTTACGGTAATAGCGACTGAAATCTATGTCCTGCATATAGTATTTTCGAGAGAATTCACGTAAATTTGTAGCATTTATTCTTCAGTTTGCCGCGCTGTCTTTCTTCGCTAAAAATACCGCGTTGCTGAGTTACGACCGCCGTTGCAAAAAGTACTCCCCCAGGTCACGCATTCGTGCCGCATTGCTGCTGTTGGTGTTTGCCGCGCCGCTCAGCATAAACCCGGCCGATCGGTCCACCGCCGATTATGGCCACCTTTCGCTGCGGCCTTTTCACCAGGCGCTTGGCGGCCAAATGGCACAATCTATGCCTGTACAGGCAGGCGTCGCGGTAAACCCGGCTCTCTTGGGCTATGGTGACCAGAACGCATTCTTCGCGGGGGGCTTATTTGGCCCGGCGCTCACCGGGGTTTATGCAGACGGCGCACTGTTCAGCCCGTTCGGCGGCCTGATGCTCTCGGCCGAGTACCTGAAGGCGAGCGACCAAACCGCAAGCCTTAGCTTTGGCTACGGTAGCTTTCTCTCGCGGCGCATCGCGACGGGCCTCAGCCTCACGCCACGCTACACGACCGCAGGCGCAGGCAATGCCTTTGGCCTGGGTCTTGATCCCGCGTTGCTCTTCGACAGCAAGTGGCACACGAGTTTTACCGGCAACGACGGCTGGGGGCTCTACTCGCCTTCGGTTTTTTTTCGCACGCAGAACCTCGCGATACCTGTCGGCGAAACCTCGCTGCTTGCTTCACCTTCGGCTCATGTGGGATTTCTCACCGGTATGTACCAAAGCACGAGCTTCAATCTTGCGCTCATCACCTCAACCTACGGCACGGAGCGGTTTGACAAACTGCCCCTGCTCATCGGGGTGCAGGCGCAGTACCGCTTCGCTATGCTGTCGCTGGGTTATGGTGCCTCGAACTATCGCCAGGTCGGCAACGGCTTTCACTTGGGCCTCGGCGCCCTGCTGCCGGCTGATTTTGGCGACACGTACCTCTTCTATGCGGTGGGTTTTGCCAACAGCCAACGCAGCGATCTGCACAGCCTGACCCTCGGCGTAAGACTCGGCGGTATCGACCGCGATGCGCCCGAGGTGAGCGTTGCAACCGAAGGAAATTACTTTTCCCCGAACAACGACGGCGTGCAGGATCTGGTGGTATTCAATCCGCGTGTGCGCGATAAGAGCCCCGTCGTCTTCTACGAATTTCTTGTGTACGACAGCAAGGGCAGCCTTGTCTATCGCCAGCGCTCTGACGAACGTCTAAGAGAGAAAGACTTCAGCTGGTCGCTGTTCATCCGCAGTTTTGTCGCTCCCCGTGCCCGCTCAGACATACCCGAGCGTCTGACCTGGAATGGCCGGATACAGACAGAGCAGAAGAAACCGGTCAAGGATGCCGTGTTTGAAGAAGAAGCACCCGACCATGCGCTGCCCGACGGCGCATACACCTGGCATTTCAGGGCAATTGACGAGAAGAACAATGAAAGCGCACCTGTTTCAGGCCAGATCTTTATCGACACTAAACCACCCGCTGCGAGCGTCGAACTCAGCGACGACTTAATCTCGCCCAACGGCGACGGCCGGCGTGATCTCATCACCATCACGCAGGATACTACTCCCTCAGACCGCTATGAAGGCACAATCGTCAACGCACAGGGTAACAAAATTCGCTCTTGGAAGTGGAACGATAATGCGCCCACCCGTTTTGATTTTGATGGCCGCACGGATAACGGCGAGCTGGCCGAAGAGGGCGTTTACCGCTACCGGCTAACCGGACACGACGCCGCCGGTAACAGCGCGCAGACTGAATCAGGTAATTTCTATATTTCGCGCCGGGTTGACGAGGTGTTCCTGCGTAGTTCAGCGCTCGCGCTCAATCCCAAAAATCCAAAACTCGCCTCGATCAGCTTTAGCCCGTCCGTCGCGTACGGTGATGGATATAAAGAAGGAGAAATTCTGATCAGTCGGCAGTGTGGCCCGAGAAAGGAAGATATCGTGCATCGTATTGCTGTACCAGCGGTCACGGCGGACGACGCAAAAAAGCAAGCCCGTAAGGAAAAACAACCGGTCTATACCTGGGCTGGTGAGGGCCCCGGAGGTAAAACGGTGCCCGACGGCAACTACTGTGCACTCTTCCGGGCGCGGTATGAAAACGGCAATGCACCCGAATCGCCGGCGCTGAAACTGGGCCTCGACAGCACCGGCCCTGAAGTAGAAATTACTGCCGACCTCACGACGCGGCAGTTTACGCCTGATGGCGACGGGGATAACGAAGAACAGGCTTTCCGTATCGTCTCGCACGACCAGTCGCCCATCGAATCTTACCAGCTGACAATCAGCGAGGTTGCCCCCGAGGCGAACGGCGTCAGGCTGATCCCTGTGCGCCGTTTTTCAGGACAGGGGGAAATCCCACAAACTATCTACTGGGACGGCAGGACGGAAAGCGGCGCGCTGATAGAATCGCTGACGCAGTACGAATACACGCTGGCGGCAACCGATGCCCTGGGTAACAGCACCACAACTGCGCCGCGGCGATTTGAGTCGGGCGCACTCGCAGTCGCCAGCGCTACCGGTTTCCTCATCAGACTACCTTACGCAAACCTTGAGGATCCTGTGACCGATCGCATGCGGACTGTTTACCGGCTGCTCGACCGCTACCCGAAATACCGGGTGAAGATTGAAGCGCACACTGCCTTGAAAGGAAAAATTGAACAGAACCTCAGCCTGAGCGAATCTGCTGCGCGCAAGCTGCGCGACTTTTTCGTCGAGCAAGGCATTTCGGCTGACCGCATCACTTACCAGGGTTTCGGCGACACAGCGCCTCTCTATTCTGCCAAACATATTTTCGCCGGCAAGAACCGGCGGTTCGACATCTACCTGACGCGGTAGCTAAGAGCCTGTGCGCCAACTAGCCGGAGCGATTTTTCGCGCAAGCCGCGTCCGCTAATCGGCAAAAATTCCTTCGCAAATCGTGCCGATTTGCTCCACGAGCAATTGGAATTTTTGCCGATTTTCGCACATGTTCAGGCGAAACGCGGCCCTGGCTCGCGCAAAAAATCGCCTTTTTGTTTTTTGCATGAGTTAGCGCACAGGCTCCTAACTACAGGTACTTGCCGTACTCCTGCACCAGTCGCTGTAGGGGCATCACGCCCGAGGTACGATGCACCGGCTTGCCATCTTTAAACAGTATCAACGTAGGAATGCCGGAAATCTGGTACTGCGCCGCTATCTGTGGCTGCCGCTCAGTATCGACCTTGATGATCCGAATGCGGTCACCCCAGGTGGATTTCAAATCGTTCAGGATCGGCGACATCATGTGGCACGGTCCACACCAATCAGCGTAGAAATCGACGAGTACCGGCTTATCGCTCGTCGCGATAAACTCGGCAAACTTGTTGGGGGTAGTAGATGTTTCCATAGCCATATACCATACATAGTATAGCATATAACCATTTTCGCCCAAAAATCCGCCGAAAAATTACCATGACCTTGCGCCGTGTTCACCGTGCCGCCGTGGTTTGTCAAAGTACCTGCTAGTTGAATGCCCTGCTTGTTCAATGGAGTGAGCCCCAGCTCGAATAATTAACAACCACGGCGACACGGAGGGCACGGCGCAATTCTGTCGGAGACCGGGCAGCTTCGATGCCAAGGGCAAAGGCTTGCTGCCTGTTCTTGAGAAGCCTGGTTAATCGTGGATCAGCAATTTTTCCACCTGCGTGCGCAGGAAGAAAGTGTAATACAGCACCCGCGTCATGCCCGCCTTAAGGTCTTCGCGCTCATCGTCGTCGATAATACCGTCTTCGACAACCTCGGCATAGCGCTTAAGAAGCGCGACAATTTCGGGGGTAAGCTTGTTGTTATAGATTTCCTGGAAGTTTTTTACCGGTTTAACAAAGAAGTGCGGCACGGTACCGCTGGCCTCCCACAGGCCGTTGCGCTCGTTGATCGTCATAAGGAAGTTCACATTCTTATTCTCAATCACGATCGTGTTGTCGTTGCGCATCTCAAGTTTTTTCCAGACCAGGATCAACCCGTTCATAAAACGATCGATCTGCATCAGTATGTCGGTACGCTCTTTGCCGACAATTTTACCATCGTTGCCGACCGCTTTCTTGTACTCGCGGTCGATGTTCTGGAACAGACCGATCGCCTTCGAGATGCCCTGCGCAAAAGTGACATTGCCGAGGATGTTTTCGACCTCGAGCAGAGCTCCTTTGCCGGTAAAGGTCAGATTACTCTGTATATTGAACCACGTCTTAGCCATCGGCATCCTCCCCGGTTTTATCCCGGTATTTGACGCGTATTACCTTCACCGTCTTCAACGTGTCATTCAGTTTTGCGATATCTGTCTGTATGCGCTTAAGGTCGTACGAACGCGGGTCATGCGCCTCTTCTTTCATGCGCAGGTCTGCCAGTTCGTTGCGCGCTTCTTCCATGCCGGTCAGAATGACGCCGATGAAAAGGTTGAGCAGGACAAATGTACCAACCAGAATAAATGAAATGAAAAAGAACGGCGCGATAAAGCTGCGCGCAGGAGCAGTGCAGAGTTCTTTGAATGCGTCATAGCCGACCTTGTCGCAGCCATGCAACTGAATATTCATGAGCTCCACCCAACCCTCGAGCGTCACTGTCTGGAACAGCGAAAGCAATGAACTGTTGAGGTTGCCGAAGTGTACCGGGTCATTCTTGCCGAAGAGCAGCACACCGGCAATTGCATAGACGTAGAACAGGAGCCCCATGAGCAACGAGACATAGCCCATCGACGGTATGCTCTTAAAAATGGCGCCGACTAATATCTGCAACTTGGGAAAAGCGCGTAGCAGACGAAGCACGCGCAAAAGGCGTATGAGCCGCAGCACCGTAATGTACTGGTTTTCAAACGGCAGATAACAGGCCGCGACAATGACGAAATCAAAGACGTTCCAGGAGTCGCGAAAATAACGCAGCGGGTTACGGCCTTCGGCGCCGATCTTGATCACTACCTCGAGCGTAAAAATACCGATGATCAGCAGGTCGAGGGCGTGTAGTAGCTTATGGTACTTACTTTCAATTTCGGGGTAAGTCTCAACCCCAACGAGTACGCTCGCCAGCACGATGACGACGGTGATAGAATTCTGGAACCAACGGGCTGAGGCAATCTGTCGGAGCATGGACCTGACAAACCTGCAGTCCTGTAAAGTTAGATCGCTTGTCATGCACGAAAATCGCCCGGCATTTGGCTCGACGCCCTGTTCAATTTCCCGTAAGCGCTGCAAATGTCCAAGCTACTCGACGCCGCAAAGGCCGGTCAGGCCAAATTCTTTCTCCAGTTCGGAGGCCAGGGCGCCCCGTACCTAAAGGAGATGCAGAAGCTCTACGCAGAAGCTTCGATGAAACCCTACTTCGATGTGGCCATTTCGGCAATCGAAGCCGCAGCCAAGATGGTTGAAGGCACCCCAGCACACCCCGAAAAAGTCAACCTGCGCAAATGGCTCACCGAGCCCGACCACGCTCCCTCTGACGACGCCATGTCGATTGCGGGCATTTCGCTCGGTCTGATACAAGCGACGCAGTTCGCGCACTACGAGTACCTGCACCAGCAAGGCTTCGACCGCGAAGAAATGCTCAAGCACACTGTTGCCGCAAGCGGCCACAGCCAGGGCCTGATTGCCGCGAGCTTCACCGCGCTCGGCCTCGATGGCAAGGCCTATTACGAGGCGGTGTACAAGTACATCCAATACCTGTTCCTGATGGGCGTGCGCGCACAGGAAGTCTTTCCGCACATCTACGCAACTGCCGACGAAACGGCGAAAAGCGAAGCACTCGGCGCCAAGGGCCCGGCCCCGATGGTCGCAGTACTCGGCGAAAGCCACGCGACGATTGAAGCATGGGTAAAAGAATTTAACGGCGCGGCGAAAAAGCTCTTCGTCAGCCTCTATAATACTCCCAACAACCGTATCATCTCCGGCGCGCGTGCTGACCTGATCGCATTCCACGAACGCTACAAGGCGGAGTTCGAGGCGAAACAGATCAAGTACGTTTACCTGCGCTCGACCTGCCCGTTCCACTGCGAGCTGATGATCCCGATTCTCGAAAAATTCAAGCCTGATCTCGCAAAAATCGGCTTCGACTTCAAAGGTTCGGACCTGAAGTTCCCGGTTTACTCTTTCTGGAACGGCGACAATCTGCAGAACGAAGGGGAGCTCGGCATGCGGATGACAGACGACCTGATGGTGAAAACCCTCTACTGGGAAAAATCGATGCTGCCGGTGAAGAACGACAAATCCATCACGGCAATTCTCGACTTCGGCCCGGGCAAGACCAGCCAGCGCCTCAGCATGGACACGCTCGCAGGCTTGGGCCACGAAGTCCCGGTTTACGCGATCGCATTCGCGAAAGATCTGAAAACGGTACTGGAATAATTTGCGCTTTGTAGGGGCAGGTTTAAACCTGCCCCTACAAAGCGATTAGGCGCTCGGTTTAAAAGAAAAACGAAAACGACACGCCGGGCAGAGGTAATCGCCCGCGACCGCAACACGCAAGACACTCTTGCAGTTCGGGCAGCTGATCAGGCGCTTGGCGCCCGTGTTGAGCTTGAGCTCCTGCGCTTCAGGCGTCGAGCCAGTTTGTGCCGAGGCCTGCTGAACCTGGGTCTCTGTTGCAGAGCTTGTCGCAACGACCTGCTGCTGTGCAGGTTCAGAAGGCAGAGCCGCAGACGCGTCTGCGGCGGCTGGTGGCTGCGCAACTGCGATCGAGGGAGCTTCTGCGGGTACGGTTTCTGTCTCTGTGTGAATGGGGTGCAGTCCCTTTTTTTCTGCGGTAAAATGCTCTTCGACGACCACTTCGTTGCCTTGAGGAGTCAGTGGCATGAGCGGCGTATTTACCGCTGTTGCCGCGACATTCTCCGCCGGTTCAGGCGCGACAGCGGCCGCAGGCTGCTCCTCTTCGGCAACAGGCTCGGGGTTGTTGTTTCGGTCGATAAAGCGCAATTCTTCCGGTGCGACGATATCTTCTTCTGGAATCACGCGGCGATAACCGGTAAGCGCGGCAATCGCGTCGTCGTAATCACTCACAATCGTGAGCTTCTCTTCCAGTTTCAGAAAGCGCAACAGCTGCCTGGTCTCGGTGGCGAGCTGAAACAGGACTACCTTACCGCCGAGCGCCTGCAGTTGTGCCTGCAAATCGATAATCGCGGCGATACCGGCTGAAGAGATGTACTCGAGGCAGAGGCAGTCGAGCGCGAACGCGCGGTAGCCTGCGCCCGTCTTGTCCTGGAAATAGCGGCGAAAGTCGGCGGCGCTCACCGAATCGAGAGCTCCCTCGAGCTCTATGACTAACACGTCTTTTTCAAGCGCTGTATTGAATTCGAGCATCTTAGCCTGGCGCCACCATCACTTTGCAGGTTCAATGAGTATCGCGTCGAGAATATCGGTCTGCGGTCGCGCCTGCGGCAGCGCGGCCGGCTGGTTGACTTTCTTTTCAATTTCGTTGAGTTTGCCGCTCAGCGCCTGGAAGCCATGTGTCACCTCGGTCTTGATGACCTCGTTTTCCCACAGATAGGTCAGTGCGCTTTTCCATTCGCGCTGTATGGCGCGGGCCCGCAGATAGAAGGCAAACAGGATGATTCCCGTAACCAAAAATCCGGCAAGAAATACCATCGCAAAAAGCAGCAGGTATTTTTGTAAGATCGCCGCCAGATAGTAATACTCGCCCAGCCGGTTCATGATGACGTGCAGCGTCGCGTATGACTTCTCTTTGCCTGTTTTGGGATCTTTTTCTTTGAGCGCGACACTGAAGTCGGTCGAGTAGTGCACATCAGAGCTCATCAGGCTATCGACGATGAACGAATTCTTACCATGGAATATGCCTTCAGGCTTTTCCAGGTTCTGCTGCTGCACGTTGTTCGCCTCGTAGTAGAGTGACGAGTGGTAGAATTCGTTATTGTACTTGGCAGAGATTTCGTTGGCGGCTTCGCGCGTGCCAGTAGTCACCATCGACGCATCAGAATGTGCAAGCACACGGCCGTCTTTCCTCAGTATGAAGATTTCAGTGACTGGCCGCTCGCCTTCGAGATACTGGTTTTTGTTCACAATACCTGCAAAAATTGCGCTGAGTTTCGCAAGGGACTTCTGGTCAGACAAGGCTGCCCCTGCCGAGACCGCGAGCGTGATTTCACGACCACGCTCCGTATAACCCATTTCGAGCTGTCGCGCGGTTTCGCGCAGCGAAACGAAGCTGAACGCGGTCAGCGACGATAAGAGAATAAGCTCCACCAGCAAGAAGACGCCCAGCGCGAAGCTGAAGGTAAAGCTGCGTACATGGATCTTGTCGCCCCGCAGCGCTTGAATACCTCTGCCGGATACGGAAGTTTCTGATGCGGCGGCCTGTGGAACCATAGTCTGTTATCGGTCATTATTGCCTAACGTTACAGAAATTTCTTGTGCGCAGGCTGCATTTTTCGGCTTGGCAACCGGATTTCTTGCCGAAAATAGCGTATGGCCGTCAGCGCGGAAGTAGCCGCATTTTTGGAAGATCTGGGCGAAAACCTCGGAATTATCGAGAACGCGCTGGCAAGACTCGAGGACAGCCCGGGCAACCAGGAATACCTGCACGAAATTTTCCGGGCAGCGCATACCATCAAGGGCAATGCTGCGATGATGAACCTCGGCAATCTGGTGGCGCTGGGGCATGCACTCGAGACCGCACTGCAGGAAGTATTGGCCGGCAACCTCGTCGCATCACAGCACACTGTGGGTGTCTTTCACGAGTGCCGCGCGGCGATGCTCATGATAGCCGACGCGCTCCGCAATGGCACAGACGGTAGCCAGGTTTCAATTCGGCCGCTGACCGACCAGATTCAGGTGCTGTTGCTGTCTGCAAATGCTGCACCAGATGCGGCTGCGACGCGCGCGTTAACCGTGACGCTCAATATTTCTGCCGCCGAACAGGCGCCGTCAGTGCGCGCGTTTCTTGCAGAAACCAGGCTGAGCGAATTCGGTACGATTATCCGCAAAGAGCCTGCCGATGACTTTCTCGAAACACCGCAGTTCGCCGCGTCTGATCGCAAGCTGACCTTCGTGCTACAGACGTCGGCTGAAACCGAAGAGATTCGAGCTAACCTCAATATTGATCTCGTGGAGAATGTACAGGTTAGCGAATCTGCAGCGCGCACTGGCAGCGTTGCGGAGTCTCAGCGCAGCACGCACCAGTCGCCCGGTAGCGAATCCGGCGCGGGGAGAGCGGCGGCCGTACAGGATATTGCGAGCAGCCCCGCAGATACCATCAGGCTATCGGTCGGCACGCTGGATAAGCTGCTGAACCTTACCGGGGAACTGGTGATAGCCAATAGCGGCCTGGTATTGCTTTCTGAAAGGGCTGCGCGTACAGGTAGCGATGCGGAATTCGCGATTGAACTGTCAGATAAGAGCCGCGAAATACTTCGCGTGGCGGGAGAGATACAGAATATCGTCATGAAATCGCGCATGCTGCCGCTGGAACATGTTTTCTCGCGGTTTCGCCGCTTCGTGCGCGACTATGCGGACAAATCGGGTAAGGCAATCCGCCTGGAGATCTCAGGCGCAGAAACAGAACTCGATAAACGCGTCATCGACGAAATGGTCAAACCCCTGACGCACCTCATTCGCAACGCACTCGACCACGGCATCGAAGAAAGCGCCGTGCGCATCGCGGCCGGTAAGTCCCCTGAGGGCACATTGCGTCTGACCGCCTCGCAGTCAGGCAGCAGTATCCTGATCACGGTAGAGGATGACGGCCAGGGACTCAATGTCGATCGCATCATTGAACGCGCGGTGAGCCGCAATCTGGTAAGTCCGGAAAAAGCGGCCTCACTGTCGCTGCCCGAAGTCTATGAATTCATTTTCACTCCGGGATTTTCGACCAAAGAATCCGCTGACGAATTGTCAGGCCGCGGATTCGGCATGGACATTGTCAGAGACTCAATCCGAAAACTTTCGGGAGACCTGCAGTTATTCTCAGAACCGGGCAAGGGTACGCGCATGGTCATCAAGCTGCCGCTCACGCTGGCAATACTCACCGCGCTGATCGTTCGCGTTCGCAACGACCTTTTTGCTTTTCCTCTGAGTACGATTGAAGAAAGTATTGAAATTCCGGCAGGCAGCGTCATGCGCGTTGACGGCCGCGACATTCTCCACTGGCGCGACCAGATTCTGCCCTTCGTTCGCCTGGACAATGTACTGGGATATCCGCAAATTGAGGAGACTCGCGAACACCTCTATGCCATCATCGCCGAAATACACCGCAACCGTATCGCTCTTGGAGTAGATGAATTTCTGCAGAAGCGCGAGCTTGTTATCAAATCCCTCGCAGAACACTACCAGAATGTCCCCGGCCTTTCAGGCGCTTCCATGTTGGGAGACAATGAGATCGTCTTCATACTCGATGTCGAAGAAATAGCCCGCATGCATGCCAACCGGTATGCCCGCTTCGCAGAACCACATCCCGAGCAAATACCGAGAAAAAAAGGTGGTCAGAACGACGGCCTTAGCGAATCAGCGATGCCCGAAGCGCCGGATGGTAGCACATTGCAGACCGACCCGGATTCCGAAACACCCACGATGAAACCCCTCTTTGATTTTAGCGATAAAGAACTCATGCGCAAATGGATTGCGCAGAGCAACAAGACAGCAGTCCACGGCATACAGATGCTGACGGGTAATCAGGCGATTTCGGTGAAAAAAAGCCGTGGCTCGCGCGTCAAAGCCGAGCGTTCCGCCGACACAATGGAAAAGATCATCGGACGGGCGGATGATATCCTGCTGATACATCTGCCGATGCTGCCTGCCGCTGGCGCCATCGACCTGATACTCAAAAAGAACTCCGCAGAACGCATGGCAAGACTGCTCTTCAAGGCCGCCGGCTTCGAGAATAAGGAAGAATTTGATCCGAGCCCGTTGCTCGAAATAACCAATATTCTTGGCAGCGCCTATACCAACACTCTGACATTCCTGACAGAGAAAAGCGTCGAACCGGCAACTCCGACACTGCTCGCGACGCGCGAGGCCATCGAAGAGCTGATCGACGCCCGGCGGCAATCGCCCAAGTCAGAAATGCTGGTTGTCGAAAACCAGTTCCACATAGATGATGAGGATATTGAGGTCGAGCTGGTGATATATTTGACGGGCGAGTAGGTCTAGCGGTTCTTGCTTTCCTGCAGGACGTAGATCTCTTCGCCCTTGCCGTTCATTTCGACCATGCCGAAGATCGCCTCGCGCGCGGCTTCGACAGTTGTGAAGTAAGGTATCGAATACTGCAGCGCGGCGAGGCGAATCTCGAGCGCGTCGTTGCGTGTCTTGATATCGGTCGGAATGTTGATGATGAGTTGTACATCCCCCGACTTGATACTGTCCACAACGTGCGGTCTGCCCTCGTGCACTTTGTTGACGCGCTCGGTTGCAATACCTGCCGCATTGAGCTTAAGCGCCGTGCCTTCGGTGGCAAGTATCCGGTAGCCCGCGCTTTGCGCAGCTTTAAGGGCATCCATGAGGGGAGCTTTCGACGAATCGTTGACCGACACAAAAATAGTACCTTTCGCCGGCAGCCTCTGACCTGCCGCAATCTGCGCCTTGTAGAAGGCCTCGGGCACGCTGCGGCCGATACCCATTACCTCGCCCGTCGATTTCATTTCAGGTCCGAGTATGGTATCTGCGCCGGAAAATTTTTTGAACGGGAGTACAACTTCTTTAACGTAGTAATTCTGCGGCAGAATTTCGTTCGTAAGGCCCA
>CAYOZO010000027.1:0-30688 GCA_964408405.1 uncultured Turneriella sp. | reverse complement strand
GCAAGTCAGCGACCGCGATTCGCGATGCGAACCGCTTGCAAAACGCCCCTCTCACCATACTATGGTGAGGGGCTGTCTGCAGCTTAAGCTCGGTTTCAACATCCTGCTTCATGGCTGTTTTTCAAAAACCTGTTAGTAGCTATTTTCTGTCTCGGCTTTGCTTTTTCCCGGAGCTATACACGGCATTTCTCTTCCGGGCCTGCTGTCTCAGGCGCGGCAGCCGGGAATCAGCCACGACGCGGTTACGACCGGCATGCTTTGCTCTGTAGAGCGCTGCATCGGCGGCCTTGAGCAGGTCGTTAATGGTTTCGACACCCTCGCCCGGAAAACAGGCAACCCCAAAACTTGCGGTGACCCGCACGGGTTTGCCATCGACTGTGATGACCTGTTCTGCTATTTTTTCCCGTAACCGCTCAGCCACCTGTGTTGCCACTTCCAGCGAAGTTTCGGGCAGCAGAATAGCAAATTCTTCGCCGCCGTAACGTCCGACCTCATCGTACTGTCGCGCATTTGCCAGCAACAGACCCGCTGTCTTGACCAGCACAGCGTCGCCCGCGTGGTGCCCCAGTGTATCGTTGATCTTTTTAAAGTGATCGATGTCGATCATGATGCAGGAAATTCCGGAAATAGGCACGCGCCGCGCGCGCGCAAATTCTGACTGGCTGCGTTCGATGAATGAGCGGCGGTTAGTGAGACGGGTAAGACCATCAATAGTTGACATTTCGCGGAAGAGGTTTTCGCGTTCGACCCAGCGCTTGGTGGCCATGATTCCAACATAGGTAATGACGAGCAGCGCCGATACCTGCGTCACCTGTACAGCAAACCATCCCCATACCGGCGAACCATCTGCCTTGTAGGGCGATTTAGCGAAGATCGGCGCATAGGCGAAATTTCCACTCAGCTCAGCCAGGCCCAGCACGACAAAGATGATAACGACGACCACGTAGGCGCGCAGCACTTTGCGAATATCAGCCAGGGCAGAAGTCATATACGCGCCGATCATCAAGAGCAGCATCCCTGTAGTATAGTGCGTACCGGAAAGCCATGACTGAATGAAAACTATCGCCACATAGCTGTAGATGATAAAATCTTCCAAGAGTGGCCAGGTGGAAACGCTTTGTCGTTTTCGGAATGCAACTATGAGGAAAGCCAGCATCACCGAGAGATAACCCGCATGCAGAGCAAACATGGGCACAGCGACCCGCGTGTTCAGCCATTCCGGCGCCAAAAGTAGCGTCAGTGCGAGAACTCCCCCGAAGAATAGGGGCACCAGAAGGACCATGCCCGCCAGCAAAATCAGACGGTCGATATGCGACCAGTCGAGCGGGTTCGAGAACCACGAATGTGCTTTGGGCTCGTTTTCAGAACTGCGCAGGTCTGCTTTCGTCTGCATAGGCGCGCCATGTTGTCAGGGTATACATAGGGGAGCGAGTTTTTTCAGCGTTGTCGCCCCTCAGAATTCTCCGGGTTCCGCTCCAATTGCAACCTACTTTCGCGCTTCAGGAGTTCCTCGATTGCCTTGCGGTGCATGGGCTGCCAACTCGCCTCGAGTGCATGAACAAATTTGGGATCTTTTTCCTGCGTGAGCTTGAGCTTGCTCCGCAAGGCCTGTTCTCTATCCTCGAGGCTTTGCAATTCGCTTTGAATAGCCTCAATTTGCATGCTGTTGCGAATTCTATCACCGTATTCTCTTAATACGGGCAGCATTCGCTGGTACACGCTGCTATACGTAAATGTCGGGTCTGACCGCAGGGGGGCGATAGCTTGCAGGTGTGACATCGCCGCTTGCAGTTTCCCGGGATACTGATGGTTTTCAAACAGCAGCTGCGCCATCACCAGGTGCATATCGGCTTTTCGATATCCTTCCTCGTCTGTCTCGAGCATGTGGCTAACCACCTGGCTGCGCAAGTCATCGAATTGCTGCACTATACGATCAAAAGCGACTCCCGAATAACGTTCATGCTGCTTGTAAAACGCACAGACAACATATGCCCTTAAGGGCTCATTCTGGTTTGTCACGTGCACCTTGCAGAATTCCGCGATCGTGCGGGTTTCGAAAAACAGCTGGATCAAACGTTTCTGGATCTCGATAAGCTGCAGGAGCGCGAATAGAGCTTCCGTTGCAACGGGAGCCCCACGGTACGCAGTCGCATAATGAACAAAGACGTCGATTTGAAACTTCTTTGAGACCTGATTCGCAAGATAGTCATACGCTATCACCGATAAGTCTGGACTTCGGTAATGCATAACCCTCACCAGGTTGCCTGCAACGAATCGGCGAAAGGCCTCTGCCTTGAATCGCTTGCCGAATCTTGGCGACAAGATGACCGAACGGTGAAAGCACTGCAGCTGCTCTTCGGCGGGCAGTAGATATATTTCGTCCAGGAATCGCTGAAGATGATCGCCACTTTTCAACTCTGCTTCTTGCGCAGATGGCGCGGAACGCCTAAACGGATCGTTGGTAATTCTCTTAAGCGAAGATTTCAAATCCCGTCCCAGCAAATCCCGCACAGGGAATAAATCCACATGCAGCAAATTTTGCACTGCCGGCGACTCAGTGATTGCCATCACCCTGGCCCTTTGGTACAGATAATGAGAGAGCCAGACCATCCCGGCGAAAGCGATCGCTGCGCTGCCGATAAGCAGCATTCTATTCCACCTGCCAGGTGGCAGCTCCGGTGCAGCGGCAACGACCGGCTCGGGAATTTCTAACGGCACCGGGTTGCTGTACTCCGGTGTTGGCGGGATCGGGCTTTCATAGATCGAATCGTCGAAACGGATACGTGTTTCTTGTGCAGGAAAAACGCCCAGTAAATGCCGCAGGTACGTGTCACTGATTTCGCTCCTCAGCTGGGAAAATACCGGCAAACCGTGTTCAATGTCGCCTGGCACTTTTCCGGTGCGTTGCGGGTAATGCCGCGACCACGAAGAGAAATTCCTGGCAGCGTCTTCGGTTTCCCATACCAAACATTCCAGGAGATTTCCATCGCTATTAAACGTGCAATCGCCTATTGTCCCATTGGTTATGCGGACTTTCAGAATAATCCCGGACTGGTCAGTTTCAATATTCAGACTATCAAGTGGTACGTTGTCTGACCGGAACCTTGTGAATTGGAATTCACGTCCTGCCGTGTGGTCGATTATCCGAATGAGACGCATTAATCAATTCTGATGTACCACGACCAGCTCTGACGACTCGAACAACTGGCTCGGCCCCACAACCGGTTCGTCCAGCGGAATCTTCTTGCCGTAACGCTCTTTCATCTTCGCCCGCACAACCGGGTGCGAAAGATCAAACTCGCGCAACTTCTTCGTTGGCGAAAGCTCGATGCCCGCACCACGCTGGTAGATCTTCCAGACCAGTTCTGAACAGTAGATACGGCTGTCTGACTAGCCGAACGCCCAGTCGTAGTTCTTACCAACCATCTGCCGCCCGGCTTTTTCCATTTTCGCGAGCACCGCAGAAGTTAACACGGTCTCTGCAGTTTTCAGCCGCTTCACGACGTAGTGCCCGCCGACGCTGCGATTAATGAAACTGCTCAGACTGGAAATCCTGACGGGCTGCACTGCCTCGAGCACGACGGGTTTGCCCTTCCTGAAATAGACAATCCCCACATGCGAATAGCGCGAATGCGTCGCGAGCTGTATCGCCTTGCTCTGCGCAGACGCCGTTTCCTGGAAAATGATGTCGCCGTTGCGGAGCTTATCTTCGAGGCGATCAGGCGCGAAGGTGTAGCTAAACCCGACCAGTATCACGGCTGCAATCAGTAGCAACAACCGTTTCAGAAGGCCCTTCACTATCGCGCCGGAATTTTCATTTAGGCTGGTTTGGCTTGATCACGAATGCCTGCTTCTGGCCATCGTAGCGCATGGTACCCGGGCCCGAACCGTGACCTTTGTCGTCGACAATGTCTTCACAATCTAGTTCGAGATCGCAGCCGCTAGCCCGTACCGTTGGCAGCGGACCGTCACTCATGCTGCCGCACTGCGCAAGCGCCGGGTCTGCCTTTTCAGTGAGTTTTCCTTCTGCATTTCCGAGCAGGACTTTTTCTATAACCCGCTCCGGACCATCGGAATATGTCTGCCGGAAGACCAGGACATCGGTCAATCCATCGCCGTTGATGTCGGTGAGCACCTTGCGACCGGTTAGCGGACTGAGTACCCATTTGTTCTGTTCATAATTGAGCAGGAAATGGTCCTCTACGCAGTTGATGACACCTGGCAGCTTACGCACGTATTCGGGCTGCACGATGACGCGATTTCCGGTCACGGGCCCGATCTTCAGACGCGAGAAATCAATACGCGCGCAGTTGGCTTTCACCCCGTAGGTCTCGAGATCTTCAGCCGTCGGTTGGTAAGCTGCCTTACGCAGGTTTGCCAGCAAACTCGCAATGGCGGTGTCACTGGCCGCAGGTGCGGTTGCCGGCTGTGCCGCGCCTGTCACGGCTTGCGCCTGACCCGCAACGGGATCCACGGGCTTCCGGCATGCAATTGCAAATACCGAAAGCAGGATAATCATTAGCAGGATGTTGAAAAAATACCGGGCTCGCTGCAGACGCCGCGATTTCTTAGCGAAATCGCTCGCAAAACGGCCATAAATGGCCTGTCTGCAGCTGCGCCCGGTTTCAACATCCTGCTTTATGGCTGTTTTTCAACAGCCTGTTAGTTTCTTCATGATCCAAAGTGTCCGTGCCCTGCGGGAGCGCAAGCAAAGTGGGATACACGCTGGTGCCTACTTTCGCTTCTCAACGTGCTCGAGCTCTTTCTGCAGAAAGAAGTTCAGGAATGTCCTAATGGCCGCAAGAATCGCCAGCTTGATGAGTGCGTCCATGGTGGGAGCTACAGTCGTTGAAAGAATATCGGCACCTAGTTGAAACTCGAGCGCGATCGCGAGCCAGCTGCCGAATTTGAGCCTGATGCCCTCGGCGTGTATGCGACGCTCTTTTCGGTAGCCCGCGATACCGACGCCGATAGCTGAAAAGATCCCGGTGACGACACAGATCGCCGAAATACCTTCGAGCATAACCTTCGCGTAACCGACAAATCCCCCCAGGCCCGATTCGATCGCGTGCAGCGCTTCTGTCATGAATCCCAAACTGCCGGACGCGGGGCTTGGTCAACCGATTGACGCACCCGCCCCAATGGTAAGCAAGGGGCCTGGATGAGAACCAACCACCAGGCCGGCTTTCGCTGCAGTTTCTTAGCGAACCGATCGATGTGAACTTCGGCGGCAACGTACACGGTGGCGCCGTCATGAAATGGATCGACCAGGCGGCCTATGCCTGTGCTGCAGGCTGGTCTGAATCATACTGTGTGACTGTCTATGTGGGAGGTATCAGGTTCTACCGGCCGATCCGTATTGGTGAACTCGTGCGCGTCGATGCAGCACTGGTCCATACGGGAAATTCAAGCATGCATATCGCGATCGATGTCTTTTCGAAGCCCGTCGAACCACCCCGCCCCCAAGGGGCACCCCTCCAAGGGAGGGGAAGTTGTTACGAATAAATTTTCCCAGAGCAAAAATACCCCAGAACCACTCCCCTCCTCTGGAGGGGTGGCCGGAGGCCGGGGTGGTTATAACCCTCTGGAAATTATGTCTCAGAACTTTCCAAACTCCCCCCGATAATAAACCATGCTGCGGGGTATCTACACGGGCGCATCGGGCATGGCCGCGATGCAGGTCAAAATGGATACGGTGGCGAACAACCTCGCCAACGTCGACAAGACTGCGTTTAAAGAGGATGTCACCATTTTTCGCGCCAACCCCGAGGTGCTGATTCACCGCACGCGCGACGACGGTGTGGGCTGGGTACCGATGGGTGGCTTTGATATTTCGCCGCTCGTGGGCAAACTCGGCACCGGTGCCGAAGTCAATGAAATCTACACCCGCTTCGACCAGGGCGCGCTGAAACGTACCGAACGCGACCAGGATCTCGCGATTAACGGCGAGGGATTTTTTGTGGTACAGTCGCAGGCCGGCCCGCGGCTGACACGCAGCGGTTCGTTCATACTCGACCGCAACGGCATGCTGGTTACCCCCGACGGTTTTCCGCTGATGGGCGAAAAGGGCCCGATTCAGGTAAACCACAATAACTACATCATTAAATCCAACGGCGAGGTCTGGATCAACCAGGCTATTGGGAATAACCCGCGCAACATGACGAGCAAAGACGTCAACCAGTGGGAAAACCCAGTGCTGCTCGACACGCTGCAGATTCGCACCGTTGACCACCCGCGCCACCTCGACAAGGTCGGGCAATCCTTCTACAACACGACCCCCGAATCGGGCGACATGCGCCCCGTTGACCCGGTGAAAGCTCCCGAAATTCTGCAGGGTTTTCTCGAAGCCTCGAACGTGAACATCGTCACCGAAATGGTCAATATGATCGAGGTACAACGGATGTACGAAGCCAACCAGCGCGCAATCACCACGCACGACGGTATGCTCGGTACGCTGATTAATCAGGTGCTGAGGGTCTAGCCCTAAAAATGAGCTGACAGTCCGCTCCGCGATGGGCAGAAGGAGGTAGTGTCGGATTCAGGAGGGTTTTATGTCTTCAATCAAAAACACCAGTTTTCTCGAAGCTGTGGCCGCTGGCATACAACACGAAAAAGACTTTTTCGACTTCTGCATGAAAACGTATGATGAACTGGAGGAAGGCCCGGTAAAAAACTTCTTCTTTGATCTGGCCGAAGACAGCGTTGAGCACCTCAAGATGATCGAGGGCATTTACCAGAAGTACTCGGGCAACCAGGCGCTGCCCAACCTCAAATATGTCGGGCAGGTGCACAAATTCCATGCAACGGCGATACAAAAGCTGATCAAAAAGCTCGACCGCAACCTGAACAAGAGCGCCAAAGGAAACGAGCTCGAGGCGCTGCGTCTGGCGCTGCAAGAGGCCGAAGACGCATCGCAGGCATTCGCCAAGCTGGCCGAAAAATTCTCTGACACGGGCATAAAAATGCTCTTCCAGAAAATGTCACAGTTTAACAAAGAGCGCGCAATACTACTCGAGGGTACGCTAGTTTACCAGCATCCGATGGTGAATGAACAGCCCGTGCAGGATTATCACCTCGAAGTAGTGAGCGTTAAGATTGAACCGCAGTCGTTGCGCGCAGAAAAGGTCATCAACGCAGAAGTCATTAAGCGTAAGCATGCGGCGAAAAAGCCGGCTGCCAGGACCAAGGTAGCGAAAAAAGCGAAGAAGAAACCTCAGTCGAAGAAAGCCGCAGCAAAGAAAAAAACTGCCCGCAAGAAAAAATAACTCCGCTGGCAAGCCCGAGGGGTGGGCTTTGGGCCTCAGACGAGCGGGCTCAGGCCGAGATCAGGTCACGACTTTCCACCATCACGCAGGCACCAATGATGTAGGTGAAATCGTGCGTGTCGAGAAACTCGGCCACTGCAGCGTCAGCCGCGCCAGGTTGCAGCCAGACCTTCTTATAGCCGAGCTCCTTCGCCTTGTGCAGGCTTTCGAGCACCAGTTTCGGCGGAATGACATAGATCAGCAGATCAACGTTCGTCTTTTCTTTAAGCTCCTCAAGGCTGTGCAGCGCGGGAACTCCCTCAATAGACGTGGCCTTGGGGTTGATTGGGTAAACGGTGTAGCCCTTGGATTTCAGGTCTTTAAAAATGATGTTGCCGTACTTGGTAGAGTCATTGCTGGCCCCGATCAGCGCCACGGGCGGCATGGTGCGGAAGTACTTAACCAGCGTATGCATGCGACATAATCCCCGGAGCGTATCCGGCGTCAACCAACGGCGATGAACACATGTACCTCATATTTATAAGCAGGCGGGCATTCATTTTACCTTCTCGAGAATCTTCTCTACGTCCACCTTGTAGCGCTCGAAAATTTCATTCTTTGCCAGGTCGAATTGCAGCAGTGCAATGTTGTAATTCACCAGGGACTCGAGCTCGCGCTGGCGGTTGGCAACCATGTTCTCGAGCGCCTGACCGACCAGCTGGAAGTTGAGCTTACCCGTACGCGTCCGCGCAAGCATGCGGTTGTAGAAAGCCTCTGATTCTTTGCGGGAGGTTCTGCTGTTCTGGAAGATTTCAAACGTGAGGCGTACATTCTCGAGCCGTGTCAGGACTTCATCGCGAATTTCCTGCTCGAGGTTCTGGAACTTGATGCGCGCCTGCGCCAGCTGCATATTCGCGTTGCGCTGGTTCACTTTCACTTCTTCGTCCCAGAGCGGGTAGGTCGCTCTGACTCCCACCTGCCATTGAGGGCTCTGCAGCGAGCCCGCAGAAGGGAAACCAGGGAACATGATCATCTGGTTTGTACCCTGCGACACGAGGTTGAAATACGCGCTGAGCGAAGGTAACGCCTGGTTGCCGTAAAGGTCACTCTGCATTTCGGCAATCGCCATTTCATTACGCGCATTCCTGAAATCGACGCGCTTCTCAAACGCGGCTTTGAGCGCTGCGTTCGCATCGAGGTTGGGCAAGGTATCGACAAGATTGGTAATGCCCTCGATCTTTGTATCTGCCGGCATGTTGACCGTCCGCAAAAGCTTGCGCGTCGCATTGCGCAGGCTTTGTTCGGTCATCGCGACTTTGGCGACCGAATTAGCCACGCGCGCGTTGTAGTTATTGAGATCATAACTTTCACCCAGGCCGTAGCTCACGTTACGCGCCACAATCGCGCGCACCTGGCGGTTCGACTTTTCCTCGAGCCTGGCATTTTCGAGCGCGGACTTCTGGATCGTGACCTGCCAGTAATCAGTGAGCGCCTGCACCACGAGTCCGGAGAGCAGGTTCACTGTGTAAGCACGCTGGCTTTCGGCCTGCTTTTTTGCAATTTGGTCCATCTTGCGATCTGCATAACCGAAAGAGTTCCTGAGGAGTTCCTGCTGCACATTAATGAAGTAGCCGTTAAACGTGCTCGTCGATTCCGGTGTCGGAAAGTTCATACCCGCAAACGAGGTAACTCCCGCTTCATTGTGTAACTGCTGGTAGCGATAACCGCCCCCGACAGTAGTACCGGTCACAAACAGTTTTTGTATGCCGAGCGCAGCATTATACTGGTAGCCCTTGCTGTTTGAGGCCAGCGGAGCGTCGCTGAAGTTGAGATGCTGCCCCTCGGCTGTGATGATCGGAGCATACTTTTTCTCGAGCTTGCGCGCTGCGGTATCGCTCATGATTACGTCATACTTCGCCGCTTGCAGAGTCAGGTTCTTCTCAAGAACAATGTTAATAGCATCCTGAATCGTTAGCTGGACCCCGCCGATCGTAAAGGATGCTTCGGCTGCTTGAGCTGAAGAGGCAGAGGTTTCCACCGGCTCAGGTTTGGCCGTCTCTACCGGACTATTGTCTTTTTTATTCGCATCCTGCTGTGCTGCGAGGGGGAGCGCAAATGACAGGAAAATGATCCATGACTTTTTAAACATAGGAATCTCCACGAAAAGCTAATCGAACGAGCGCAAAACGCCCAAAAAAAATTAACCAAACGGTTAATCACACTCGCCGCATCGCCTGCTAACAGGCTGTTGAAAAACAGCCATGAAGCAGGATGTTGAAACCGAGCGCAGCTGCAGACAGGCCATTTATGGCCGTTTTGCGAGCGATTTCGCTAAGAAATCGCGGCGTCTGCAGCGAGCACGGGATTTTTTCAACATCCTGCCAATTGAAATTTCGCAGTGGGACAAAAATTCGGACGAAAAGCCTTGCCGGGCTGAGCTTCCACAGGCATGAAACCACATGGACCAAAATGCGAAACTGCGCAACCTGCTCCTCGGCAGCGTGATTGCCCTGCTGCTATCTTCTGTAGTTCTGGCCATTGTACACCCCGCAAAGCCCGTCAGGGCCATGCAACCCGGCATCAATATGCCGGTCGTCGGTCTCGAAATGGCGTGGACAACCGCAGAAGTCTGGGATATTCTCGGCGAGCCGCAGACCGATGCCGGGCAGGAAGCGCGACGAGCCTTTGCGCTTGGCACGTGGCTTGACTTTGGCTATATCCTCTGCTACTCTGCGGCTTACCTCTTCCTTAGCCTGTTGCTCATCCATCGGCATGCTGCGGGCCGTGCATGGGTCATCGTTTCTGTTCTGGTGATTGCGATAACGGCTTTTGGCGACGTGATGGAAAACCGCGCAATTTTTAACATCCTGGATAGCGGAACCCAATCCCTCGCGGCCGAACATGTTGACGCGCTCGTGGTCTTCACCCGTCTGAAATGGCTGTTTCTCGGCATTAATGGGTTGCCGGCAGCAGTCCTTTTGCGGCGCGAGGGCAAAAGGGGATTGTCTTTTATCCTGACAGCGGCATTCGCGTTTGGAGCTTTGGGCGTTCTGAAACAGTACGCGATTGAGCTGATGACGCTCTTTTTAGCGTTTTTCTGGGCATACCTGTTTGTGAAACTGCTGCCGCTGAAAAATCGTTGGTGGACATAAACCGCCAGTAGCCGCCTTAGGAGCCTGTGCGCCAAATTGCCGGTGCGATTTTTCGCGCAAGCCGCGTCCGCTAATTGGCAAAAATTCCTTCGCAAATCGTACCGATTTGCTCCACGAGGCGCCAAGAGGCGCGAATTTTTGCCGATTTTCCCGTATGTTCAGGCGAAACGCGGCCCCGACTCGCGCAAAAAATCGCCTTTTTTTTGCATGAGTTAGCGCACAGGCTCTTAGGCGGCCACTGGCGGCACATCATGGAAATTTCTTGAACATCTCTTCTTGTTTCTTTTTCATCTCTTCGACGCTGCTGCCTTTCATCGAGTCAATCTTCTGCTGCGTATCGCCCTTCATGGCGTCGATCTTCTCGGTGTTCTGCTGCACCTTGCCTTCGGTCGATGCCTTCATTTCCTGGATCTTGCTTTCCGTTTGTCCCTTGAGGCCTTCGATCTTACCGGTAGCCTTTTCTTTTTCTTCCTGGATGCGTTTTTCGCTGTCCTGCTTCATGCTGTCGATCTTCTCGCGGCCGCTGGACTGATCGAGCAGCTTCTGCTGCTCACCCAGCAGGTTCTGGAATTTCTGTAACTCTGCTTCTTTGATATTCGCAACTGTTGCCAGCGCGCTCGTCTTTGCGGCAGTTGCTTCGTCGATCTTGTTTTCGACAATATTACCGGATGAACTCACCTCTGCCTGCTCGCCCTCGCTGACTTCTTCTGTCTTGCCGGTTGTAGAACTTTCTACCCCGACCTTGCCTTCAATCACGGCAACCTTGCCCTTGCCGGTCTCATCGGCCTCGGTCATGAACTGCGTACCCCGCACACCCGCCACCAGCGTGGGAGTTTGAATGGCAAACGACGACTTCTTATCGAGCTTCGCTACTTTCGCAAATACAGTACCTTTCTGCAGCATCAGCCGGTCTTGCTGCATGCCGCCTTCGCCGACAGCGAACTCTTTCATTTCGATTGTCGTATTCTGGTCAATGCGAATGAGGATGTTGTTGGGTAGTACAAGGTCAACCTGAGACCTGCTGCCCGTGACGAGTTTGTCCGCCTCGTAAAGGACAGCTCCTTTTACCGCCGCCGTCTCGCCCTTTGCGGAGAGAATTTTCACATCTTTGCCGACGACGAACACCACAGCGGCTGCGTGCGTCGCCTTCTTCTTCGGTTCTTCTTTGCAGGCAAACGTGGCCAGAGAGGCCACAACAACCCAGAAAATCGCTTGCTTCATGACCGCAATGTAGAAAGCAAAGCGGCGCCGTCGAGTGGTTTTAAGTTGCCCGGCGGGTCGGCTATAGCCGACCCGCCGGGCAACTCGATAATGCGCCCTCGACAGGAATCGAACCTGTGCACATGGCTTCGGAGACCAACGCTCTATCCACTGAGCTACGAGGGCTTGCACGCGTATTTCGCGCATGCGCAAAGCGCATGCGCGAAATACGCTGTCATTACATTTCACTGAGTTTTCTCACCGCGCCCGACTCGAGCGCGGCACGTTCAACCGCTTCCGTTACCTTCCGATGCACGTCGGGGTTAAGGAGCGCCGGTACGAGTTCCTGACGGTCGCTGTTGGCGAGCGAAGCAATTGCCTGCGCCGCGGCAATTTTCATACGATTGTTGATGCGCGATGCACGAGCATTGAGCGCACCTTTGAAAATACCGGGAAACGCCAAGGCATTATTCACACCGCGCCCGTCGGCGGCAAAGGCAGCACCCGCAGCAAGCGCGGCTTCGGGCTTGATCTCTGGGTCGGGGTTAGAGAGCGCAAGAATGATCTGCCGCGCGCGCACCATCTCAGGTTTGATGAGGTTGGGCACTCCGGTTGTCGTGACCACAACCTGCGCCTTCTGCATCAGTTCACCCAAAGCCAGAGCCACTCCGCCGATTTGTTCCAGGCGTCTTTTCGCTTCTTCGTTGATGTCGGCGCCATAGATGGTCTGCACGCCGAATGCCTTGAGCAACCGCGCAATGCCGTTACCTGCAGCGCCAAGACCAACAATACCCACCGACAACGCGCGCAGGTCATCACCGACATAGCGCGTCGCATTGAGCAGTGCAGCCAGCACGACGGTCGCAGTACCGTGCTGGTCGTCGTGCATGATCGGCATTTCGAGCTTCTGCATGAGCGCTTCTTCAATGGCAAAGCATTCGGGTGCGCGAAAATCTTCGAGCTTGATGGCGCCAAAAGACGGCGCGATGTTGACGATCGTGTCAATGCAGGTCTGGATGTCTCTGGAATCAATGAGAATGGGAATGCCGCTGATGCCAACCAGCTTATCGAACAAGACGGATTTACCTTCCATTACCGGCATACCCGCGCGTACGCCGATATCTCCCAAGCCTAAAATGGCTGTGCCGTTTGTCACAATAGCCACCGCATTGCGCACATACGTGTAGTCGTACATCAGGTCGGGCTCTTTCTGTATCGCCCGGCAGACTGCTGCTACACCCGGCGTGTAAACACGGCGGACATCGCCAGCGTTTTCGATGGAAACCCGGCTACGCATCGCGATCTTCCCGCCCTTGTGCAGGTCGAGTACCGCATCGGAGACAGAATCGACTTTTATGCCGTCGAGCTCTCCTACCGCATGCAGAATATCCTGCATGTGCTGCTGGTCGCGCACATAGATCTCAATTTCGCGCAGGTTGTTGGGTCCCGCACGCTTGATCAGGCGCAGGTCGCCGATATTGCCGCCGTGCATTCCTATGGTTGTGAGCAATTTGCCGAGATAACCGGGTTTATCGGTTATGTAGCAGCGCAGGTTCTTGATCAGGTTATCCGTGGCTTTTTCATAAAGCATGAACCACGGATTCAATGCAAATGCAAGACAGCGCGAAAAGAGAATTCACGGCATGGGCTTAGAGCCTGTGCGCCAACTTGCCGGAGCGATTTTTTGCATGAGTTAGCGCACAGGCTCGAGACTGTCGCAGAACCGAAAGCGATTTCGATTTGCAGCCTGTTCGGCCGGCCGTTCAGGGATTTTTCATGAGCAAGCAGGACCTGCCTGAGATCACGCCGGCTGAAATGGGCGACAAAACTGTCCACGATACTATACAGCGCCGCAAAACCCGTACCGTCAAGGTTGGCAATCTATACATTGGCTCGGGTCACCCGATCGCGGTGCAGTCGATGACAAAGACCAAGACCGCTGACTGGAAGGCCACGGTCGAACAGATTCTGCGCTACGAAGATGCCGGTTGCCAGGTCGTCCGCTGCACCGCCAACGACGAAGACGCAGCGAATGCGCTGAAAAAAATCAAAGAGCAGATTCATATTCCGCTGGTGGCCGATATCCATTTCCAGCACAAGCTCGCGCTGATCGCGATCAAAAGCGGCGTTGATAAGATTCGCATTAACCCCGGCAATATAGGCAACAAGGACAAAGTATCTGAAGTACTGCGTGCCTGCAAAGACAATGGCATACCGATTCGCATCGGCGTCAATGCGGGCTCACTCGAAAAAGATATCCTGCGTAAGCATGGCTACCCGACGTCCGATGGCATGGTAGAATCTGCGCTCCGCCACATCGAGATCTGCAATGAACACAACTTCGAAGACGTGATCGTTTCGCTCAAGTCGAGCGATGTTTTCATGATGATGGAGGCCTACCGCAAGCTGGCAAAAATAACGGACTATCCGCTTCACCTCGGCGTTACCGAAGCGGGCACGAGCTGGCAGGGCACCATTAAGTCGTCGATCGGTATTGGCGGCCTGCTCGCCGAGGGCATCGGAGATACGATCCGGGTTTCGCTTACGACCGACGGCGTTGAAGAGATCAAAGTTGGGCGGGAGATTCTGCGGTCACTTGGCCTGACCAGCTTTGGGGTCACTCTTGTATCGTGCCCAACCTGCGGCCGCCTTGAAGTCGATCTTTTCCGCATTGCGCAGGAAGTGGAAAGAGCCGTTGCAAACATCAAAACTCCGCTCAAGGTCGCGGTGATGGGCTGCCTCGTCAACGGCCCCGGTGAATCAAAAGAAGCGGATATCGGAATTTCAGCCGGTGCCGGGTCAGCCATTCTTTACGTAAAAGGCGAAAGCAAGGGCAAAATCGCTGAAGCAGAAATTGTACCGCGCCTGCTGGAAGAGATCGCGATTCTGGAGAAATCTCTGAAGCAATAACGGCGCACCATGCTGCACGGCATCTTTTCGGGTATCTGTTAGAGTTAGAAGCCGGTAACTGGTAAGCCCAGCTCGCGAGCAGCGAGGCTCTGTTGCTCATCGAGGGTGATAAACGCACCCAAGCCGCCATTGGCCAGAAACCACTGTGCAGTTCGCAGGTGCACCATATCAGCCGACCTCGGAGTGCGAATCAGAGGAAAATGCCGCGTCAGGCACAGATCGGGCGTCAGGTCGCGCAAGATGAATGCATCGCAGTCTGCTGAGAGTTGTGCGTAAGCAGCTTCAAAATCGGAAGCGCTCAGTTTTTCAAGGCGCACGAGATGCACAAGATTGCGTTCGGCTTCAATGAGCAACATGCTGCTCGAACAAGGCAGAGCGCCGCCGATAGATTTTGCAACAACCTCTGCCTGCTTCTCGCCAAGCAAAATGGCAAGATAGGCCGAGGTATCGAGATAAACCCTATTCACGATCAGCCGTGAGCACCTTTAAAAAAGCTCCACCGGTATTTTTCTTCACTGCAGTTTTCAGCCGGGCTTTACCGGCCAGGCGGCCCATATGCAACCCGGGCCCCGTCGCGGGCGTCAGGCGAATAAACGGCTTGTTGTGCTTCGTGATCTCAACGACTTCGCCATTTGCAGCCATTTCTGCGAGCGCAGAAAGGTTTTCTTTTAGTTCATGCATGGCTGCTGTATGCATGCCATTATGGTACATTAAATAGTGTCAAACGGCAAGATTTTTAGTACTATTCAGACAATGAACGCGGCCAGCTTCGAAATCCTCACTGTCGGCCTGCCCTTCTGCGCCTTCAAGCTGATCGCAGGTGCTGCGTTGTCGCAGGACTGGCTCACTGCCTGGGGTATCGCTGACACACTCATCAACACGCTGAATCTAGCCTGGCTGCTCATTGCCCGCCGCCGGCTTACCGAAGTCTGCCTGCTATCTCTGCTGATGCGCCTCATGCGCCGCCCTGCAGCTGAGCGCCTGGCGCGCTGGCAGGATCTCGGTGCGGCTGGCGATATGTTTTTTTCTTTTGCTATCGTCGCGCTTATGCTGGGCGGCGGCTTTTTACCGGCGTTGCCTGCTTGGCAACTGAAGATATGGAACCTGTCAGTGATTCTGAACGTCCTGGGTGCAGGCTCGATGCGACTACGGGACTCGATTGTGGGCCTGCGCAAGGGCTGAGAACCACGGCGACATGGCGGCCGATTAAACCATACTCAGCACACCGCGCCGGATCATCATCACTGCAATCGAAGCGAGCAGCAAACTCGTGATCTTGGAGAGCGCGGCAGAACCTGCGTCACCTAGCAGCCGTACCAGGACCTGCGATTGCAAGAACAGCAGGCCAGCGATTACAATATTGAGCGAGAGTGAAATAAGCGTCGCCATGATTCCGTATTCGTTCGCCATCAGCACGCAGGTAGTAATCAGTGCCGGGCCGGCAATCATCGGCGTACCGAGTGGCACCACACCCATGGTACCAGCATCATCGTCATGTGCATGTCGTGCACCCATGACGTCGAGAATTGCCAGGATAAAAAGAATAACTCCCCCTGCTACCATGAAGTCGAACACGGTGATACCCAGGAAGCGGAAAATGGCCTTGCCCAGAATAGTGAAGAGCGATGTCAGCAAGAAGGCCGTCAGCATCGAAAGAGCGACGATACGCCGGCGTTCGTGCTCGCGGCGCTTGCGCGTCATCCCGACGAAAATGGGCAAAATGCCCAGCGCGTCCATCGCAACGAAAATGGGTATGAAGGTGATAATAATTTTACGTGCGAGCTCTTCCATGAGGCAAGAGTACAGGTTGTGGCTTTGGGCATAGCGTATTTTGCATTTTTGGGCTGGGGTGGGGCCGTTCCGGGCATGCTCTCTCGAATACCCGCCCCCCCCGCACAGGATCTTATTTCTAAAATCATTGCTAAGACAGAGCGGCTATTGACTTGGGGTCGATGTTTATCCGGTTTTGGGGGGTGCGTGGATCTCTGGCGACCGCAATCACCGCCCGCCAGGTCGAAGACAAGATTCGCCGCGTACTTGAACTAGCCAGCCCGGCGGACTTGCTGTCTAAAGAGGCGATCGAGAATTTTATCAGCAATCTGCCACTCTCAATCAGAGGCACTTATGGCGGCAACACTACCTGCATAGAAATTCAGACGAGCGATAACAAGACGATAGTAATCGATGCAGGTACGGGGCTGCGAGCCCTGGGCAATGCGCTCATGGCGCGCGGCAAGATGACCGGCAAGGACGAAATGGCCTTTTTTTTCACGCATTCGCACTGGGACCATATACAGGGTCTCATGTTTTTTGTACCGGTCTTTATCCCCGGCAATACGCTCCATTTCTACTCGTGCTTTCCTGACATCGAAGCGCGCCTGCGCTACCAGATGGTAACAACACACTTTCCGCTTACCTTTGACGAACTCAACTGCGAGAAATCGTTTCACCATTTTGCCGAGACTGAAAGCGTCGATGTCTATGGTCTCAATGTATCGGCCAAAGCCGTGCGCCACCCGGGGGGATGTTATTCGTACAAGTTCAGACAAGCCAACGGCAAAACTTTTATCTTCTGTTCTGACGCAGAATTTAACCTCGAGACGCTTGAGGATATTGGCCCTTACATCGACTATTTCTTCGGGGCCGACGTGTTGGTTTTCGACACGCAGTACACCTTCGAAGAATCGCTGCAGAAGATCGACTGGGGCCATTCGTCCGCCGCGATCGCAACAGATATCGCGATCAAGAGCGAAGTCAAGAAGCTGGTGCTCTACCATCACGACCCGTCGTACGACGACGCCAAAATGGATAACGTACTGATGCAGGCGATCAAGTACAAAAGTATGATGGCCCCCAACCACCCGCTGCAGATCGTTGCGGCATACGAGGGTTTGGAAATAGAATTGTGATCAGCTACCTCTTGTCGCTGTCCCCCTCCGCCTACGGCAACTCCCCCGCATGCGGGGGAGGCAGGGAGGGGGAATGAACTTCCGACGAATTTTGTTTTTTTTGCCATTAGCCGTCTTAATGGCAGAGCCTGTCGGCTGGGGAGACCCTTCTCTTGTCGATCGCCGCGCTGAAGAATACGGCGTGTGCTGCCATGAAGGCGAAGCTCGACTGCGACTAAAGGCGCCTTCAACAAAGAAACTCCCACAACTGTTGAAATAGCGCTCGTCTATTCTGAAGGCGGCAGGTTTGAACGTCGAGTGCTGACTGAAGTTACTCTGGCTACGGCCGACCAGCTTTTCCCGCTGCACCCGTCGGTGTCGGCGCTGGGCGACGAGATACTCGTTGCATGGCAGGAGACTTCGCCACAGGGTAACGCTTCGGGTATCTACTATACGTACAGTGCTTCGGGGCCAACGGGGTTTACGACCAAGCAGGTGCTGCCTTCGACTGCGGGCAAACTCAACGCAATTCTGCCGCTCGCGAAAATGACGGCGCCAGGCCAGCATGTGATTTTGTACCAGGAACCTGCGGCGGTGAACCGCTTCCAGCTAGTGGCGGCGCACGGCGGCCAGGGAGTTTTTTCTGGCCTAAGCCCGGTGGCCGAGATCAGTGGCGGCACACGCGGGGCGTTGTTTCCGGCAACAATTCGCCGGGGAAAACGCATCGACATACTCTACCAGAACCGCGCCGAGGCAACGCTTATCGACGATATCTTCCGCGCGTTCAGCCAGGACGGCGGGATCACCTGGGGCGGCAATACCCGAGTAACTAGTAACGGATTTCAGAATTTTTCCGCGCAGGTGACCGACACAAAGGACAAACTCGTTTTCATCTGGCAGAGCAACCCCAACAAAGTGTGGTCCATCTTCGCGGCACCCGAAGGCAGCGAGCCGATTGCGGTAAATGACAATCCGTCGCCGAGCTACCTGCCCGCAATCGTAGCAGGCGGCGATACCGTGGTTGCCGCCTGGCAGGATACACGCAACGGCGCGCCACAGATCTACGCGAAATTTCTCGACCGGCCCGACAACAGCTTTGTTGGCGTCGATCACCGCGTGAGTAAAGAGGGCATTGCCGCGAAGCCCATTACATTTGCGCGGCTTGGCAACCGACCTTTCCTGTTCTACGGCTGTGGCCCCGGTCTCTGCGTGCGCGAGGCCGATACGACGGCCGACCCGGTGCGCATCTTCTCGCGCACGCACGCCATCGGCCAGGTTTCCAAATCGAGCGACGCGATCTTTAGCTGGCCCAGGGTGACTGATATCTCGGGAGTCGAGAGTTTTGCCTGGGTCATCGATGACTCCAAAGAAACGAATCCCGATCTTTTCAATATGAACGCGCGCGCCACGCAGATAACTGTTCCTGGCCTCAATGGGGGAGCTTATTACCTGCACATCAAGTACCGCGACAAAGCCGGCAACGTCTCGCCCGTCACGCATTACCCGTTCGTCGTCGATTCGGTACCGCCCAGCCGGCCCATAATCACCAGCCCGTCGCACGACAATGGCATACCCGATGCACGGCAGGAAGTAGTCCTGCGCTTCAACGCCGCCGACGACAGCGGCATCGCCACCTACCGCTACGCCTTCGCCGAGAAGCTGCCGCGGGTGTTTACGGACACCACCTCTTCGACGGAACTCACCTTCAACGATGTACCACCCGGCAAGTATCTGTTCGCCGTCGAAGCAGTTGATCTGGGTGGCAATGTGTCTGAACGCGCCTTCTACCGTATCGAAATCGGCCTCAACGAACGCAACGACCTGACGATTCGTCACAACGCCGAAGCTGACGTGATCACGCGCCCCGACATTGCCTTCACTATCCAGGATAACGGCGGACGAGGCATTCGCGAAGTTTACTACCTCGCGGGTTTTGACATTCGCGATCCGTTCACGGGAAAAAAAGCGAACCTTGAAGCAGAAGAGAACATTTACACGGCGCGAATCCGCGGGCTCGAAACTGGCACTGCTGTTATTTCACTCGGCATTGTTTACGCCGATGGCACACGCGCCGCGCCGCGCCATTTCTACTTTGACTCCAACGACCCCAGGGCACGCAAGAACTTTGCCTTCACGGATATTGAATACGAAAAGGTGGTGCCCATTCCTGAACGCAGCCCATACAAGGTGGGCGGGCGTGCCGATCTCATCAGCTCTAAATTCGACCGGGGTATTCTCGAAATCCGCCTGAACTATGACACCGCCGACGCCTGCCGCAACGCGGCCGTGCGCGGCTGCAAACCCAAACAGATCAAGGTTAGGGGTTTCGTCTGGGAGATCGCGAGTGTGGAACGCATACCACAGGGAGAGATCAATTTCAGCGGCCCGGTCGAATTTATCTACCTGCAGAAGTCCGGGCAGTACTTCGTGAATGCGAAGACGCTGTTCAAAGGCCCGGAACGCGAGCAGTTCGCCTACGATTCGCGCAGCGTCGAAGTACCGGACGTGCGCAAAGAATTCCGCAGGCAGCTCTACACGGCGCTTGCCGCGGCGCTCGCATTGCTGCTCCTCATCGCGCTCTGGCAGCGGCGGCGTATCGCCTTTTACGCGGGGGCGTGGAGTTGAGCCGACCGTTCTTTGTTGCTGTTCTGGCAGTCTCGCTGTTGCGCCCATTACCTGCGGCAAAAACCGGCGAATGGCCAATTAGCGGGCTCAAGCTCGTGCAGACGCAGTGGTCTTCATGGGTGACGCGGTTCTTTGCCACCGACGACGAGAACAACCTGATCTACGGACGTCTGATCGACCAGAAACCAGAATTACAGAAGGTAATGCGCTTTCGCCGTCTGCCCGACCTGGTGAAGCATTTTCCGATGTCGGACGGCGACCTGATTGTCAGCGTCTATAATCCCGAGAAGTATATGCACTTTGTGGCATTTGACTTCACGGGCACCATGAAGTATTCCAACGAATTCCCGCTCGATTACAATGTCTATGATGTCGATGCGCGCGTGAATATTGTAGCTGGCAACCCGTCATGCCTACTCTACGCTTTCGACAAACGCAACTACTACATCAAGTACTGGTCTGAACGGCGCACGCAGAACATCATGGCAAGCCGTGACCCGATCGATGTAATGTTTCTGCAATGGGCTGACGGCGGCGTCCACTACGTCAGCGCGGCGCCGAACGGGCATACCTGGACCTTCTGGAAAAACGGCGAATACCGCGCATATCCCTTGCCTTTTCCCATCAAGCATGCGAAACTCTACCAGTACCGCAATGCCATGCACCTGATCGGCATCGACCTCGAAGGAGGGCTCTGGCAGTTCGACATTTCGTCAGGCGAATTGCGGCGCAACCTGCTTGCCCGGGATTCCCGAATGGTACTTGCCGAAAAGGTGATACCGTTTAACTTCAACCGCGAGCTCAATATTATCGTCACGAGCCCGCATGTCGGCACAGCCTATCGTCTGACCTTCGACGATTTTCCCCGACCGCGGCGCCAACCAAAACTCGAGGAGCGTCGGTTGTTCTGGCCCGGCAACATATACCCCATCATCGACCGCAGCAACCAGCTGGACTTTTTGCTCGAAACAGAAATCCGCCACATCTTTCTCGAATCCTGGAATGCGCCGGCGGTGCTGATCTCGGATATAGACTGGCGGCTCGATGTGAAACGCAACCCGCCCGAGATGATAGTGGCCTGGTCAATACCTAAGGGTGCACAGTACGCCTACCGTTACCTGCTCGACCAAAACCCCGACAGCGAGCCGCTCTCTGATACGAAGCTGATTCCTTCAAATACACTGCAGTTCGCCGCGCGCAAGGAAGGCGCATATGTGCTGCACTTGCAGGTACGCAACCTGCGCACCGGGTCTTATTCGCGCGTGTACCATATTCCATTACTGTGGCAGTATGCGCCGCCCGAGCCCGAAGTCATTCTCGCCAACCAGATTGCCCCCCGCATGGTATCGCCGGGGCGTATCGACTTTTTGCTGGCTAATCCGCATCCGGGCGAATACTATGCTGCGCTTGATGGCAAGCCAGATACCGTGCCGAATCGCCCGATTTCGGTGGCGTCGGGCCGCATATCGTTCAACGCGCGCGCGAAGGGTAGTTACTACCTGCACCTGGCAAACCTCGATCCGCGCAGCAGGGTCTTAAGCCCCGTGGCACATTACCTATTTTTCGTTTCGCCGTTCGACCCTGAAGAAGATCCCGCGTTGGCGGAAAATCTTCGCCGCATCGACGAGATCCGCCGCATCAAGATCAAAATCCAGAATGCCAAGGGTGACCCCGCAGCGACACAGCTCTGGATCAACCGCCTGCAGGAAATAGAGGCGCAGCTCAAGTGAAAACTCCACCTGACGCAGCTCCGGTCGAAGCAGAGGTCCTGGAGTTTTTTGCCGACCGAAATTTCGAACGCAGCCGGCGTTTTGCCGGTAACGCGTATGATCCCGCCATACTGCGCGAATACCTGGCGCGCGCCGGCAACCCACAGTTCAGCTACCGCACTATTCACATCGCGGGCACCGTTGGCAAGGGCAGCGCCACCACAATGCTCTCGCGCGCGTTATCCGCAATGGGATTTCGTACGGGGGCATACCTCTCGCCCCATTTCGTGAGTCTTACCGAACGTTTTGTTATCGATGATGAACCGATGTCTCCGGCGGCGCTCGAAAATGCCTGGCAGAAACTGCGCGCCAAAGGTGGGCTCGAAACACTCTCGTTCTTCGATGCGATGACTGCGCTGGGTTTCCTCTATTTTGCTGAGGCTGGCTGCGATTTTGCGGTCATTGAAACCGGGCTCGGTGGCAGGCTCGATTCGACGAACAACCTGAGAGCCGAGGCTGCGGTGCTCACCACCATCGGCATGGACCACATGAATATTCTGGGCAACACACTCGCGGCGATCGCGGGTGAAAAGGCCGGCATTATTTATCGAGGACAGAAGGTCTATAGCCTGCCGCAGCAAGACGAGGCAATGCGGGTCATCGAAGCGCGCTGCCTTGAGGTCGGCGCGGAGCTTACTGTTATCAAGCCTGCCGGTGACGATTTTATGAACCGCAACCGCGACTTCATACTGCAGCTGCTGAAGCTGCACTTCGGCCCGTCCGAGGAACAACTCTCGCAATGCCGCAGTGCAACCGAAAGGGCCATATTCGGTCGCTGGAGCGTACTGCGAGAGCGGCCGCGCATCGTATTCGACGGCGCGCACAACGCTGCGGGCATCGCGGCGCTCTGCGAGTTAGTTAATCGACAAGCTGAATCCGAATGCAATATTTTTCTCAATACCATGCGCGAACGCGATCTGGGCGCCTTTGGACAGCTAATCTTGCAGCAAATCAGCAAGAAGGCGAACCTATACCTTTTCCCGATGCCAGGGGATAACTATTACCAAACCCCCCCGCAGCCACTCGCGGCAGCGGATGATAATGCCATCAGACAACTGGTCACAGAACCGCAGAAGCTCCACCTGTTTACCGGCAGCATGGGACTTTATGCCGAACTGCGGCGGAGGTTTGCGCTTTGAAATATCTGCTCACGAGCCTTGTTTTCCTCACCTCACAACTGTCGGCTCTACCCGAACTAGACGCCGCGATTGCCGGCAAAGACCAGGATAAGGCGATTGAAATCTATGCAACTCGCGATTTGAACGAGGCGGAGCTCGAACAACTGGTGCAGTTTATTGGCGGCGAAAAAGAAAAATACCGCAAGAAACTCAGTTACGCTATTCGCGACCGCAAGGCAACAGATGCCGTAGCAGGCCGCCACCTGCACAACGAACTTTTACGCCTCATCAAGGACAACCTGGTTGAAGACGACGCGGACTACACAGAAGCCTTGCTGCTGGCGGCGGGCATCAACAAGAATCCCGACCTGATCTACTCGATTGCGCCTTTTCTGGTACATCCACGCAGGCAGCTGCGCGAAGAGGCAAACCGCGCAGTGGCGCTGAAAAAAGACGAGCGCATCTATCCCCTGATCGGGCAGCTGCTCGGCGGCGAAAATGTTATCGATAAAGTTTACGCGATGGAAACACTGCTCGCGCTCAAAGACGAACGCGCAGTCCCTTTGCTGCTGCTGCAGCTTTCGAACCCGAGCAAGAATGTCCGCTACTTTGCCCTGAAGACCCTTGAGGCAATCGGCTCAGACAAGGCGCAGTACGGGGTCATTAACCTGGCGCAGGGTGACGCCGACGAAGAGGTACGGCTAAAAGCAGTCGAGATTTTGCGGCAATTCAAAACCAGTCCGGTTTTCTTTGCGCTCCAAAAGCTGATCGGTGACCCGCAGCTCATTGTGCGGACGCGCGCGCTCGAATCGGCCCTGGCGCAGCTCGACAAGAAATATGCCAACGCCATCTCAGAACAGCTGGCGCGCGAAACTGACATGACGCAGAAACATGCGCTGCTGCGCGGCTTACTCACGCTGGGTTCAGGCGGAGGCATGAACGGAATCCTGACTCTGCTGAAAAAAGAATCGGCTGCCGAGCTGCTGCTTTGGTCGGCTTTTGCCTGTAACCGCTTTTCTGACAGCCGCTGCGCCGACCTGCTGGCCCAGCTTCTCGGCAGCCGCAGCGAGCAACCGATTCTGCTCGAAGCAGTGGTCGGCCTGGCGCAACACAAGCAGCGCAAGCACCTGCCGTTGCTTTTCGCGCTCGCACAGGATGCGGCAAAACCCCAGGCGCTGCGCTCGGCTGCTCTCAGTGCCATACAGCAATACGATAACGAGGCTGCTATAGCGCCGCTTTTTGCTCTCTATGAAACCGAACAGGACCAGCTCATTCGGGTGCAGGCGCGCGAACTGATGCTTGACCTGATGAAAAAGAAACTCCCCCATCTATGAATGACCGCTGCCGGTACACGCTGCTCATTGAATATGCAGGCGATGACGAGCTCATTGGAGCGATCAGCCAGATTGAAAAGCAGCTGCCCGATTACGATTACGCTTCGCGCCCCTACCCTCTCACAACCGGCAGCGGCTTTTTCAAGTTTCTGGCTTTTAAAGACCTAAGGGGAGTTTTGGATTTTCCGAAATTTGCCCGCAAAGCGCTCCTCCTACAGAACCGCCTGCGGGGTGTACGCCTGACTCCCGGCTATGTGTCCATGCTGGGAGCCGCTACGGCCGGTTACCATCATTCGCCTGGTGGCCTGCTCATAGAAAAAGAGCTCTGGCTGAAACCGCAGCTCGTGCTTTCGGGCAAGCTACTCGTGAGTCACAGCCTGACCGACGAGATCTTGAAAGACAAACGCTCTGTTATCTATCTCAACGATGTCTGGCAGCTGGTCAAGGGCGCGATAAAATAGCGCGGCCGCTATTCAGCAAGCAGAGTGAATACTTTCACGCCGAGAATCACCGCCGCCAACCCCAGCAGTACACTGGCCGTCGCATAAGCGAACACGGCAACATACTGCCCTTCTTTCAGTAGCTGGTAGTTCTCGAGTGAAAAAGCCGAGAAGGTGGTGAATCCCCCACAGAAGCCAGCCATCAAGAGCGGGCGCAGTGTACCTGCAAGACCGGCGGAGCGTTCAACGAGTGCGTATAAAATTCCGATGAGAAACGAACCGACGATATTCACGAAAAAAGTGCTGAATGGAAACCAGGCGGGCGATAAATGACTGCTGAGTTTGAAGACGAGAAACCGAAACACGCTGCCCGTTAGGCCACCGGCGGCAACGAGCAACAGTTCTTTAAGCATGAAGTTCTGGCAGTCGATGACGCACCGGGCGCATCGACTGCTTCCTTAACGACCTTTCAGGTACTTGAGTTCTTCGAGGTATTTGCCCGTACCTTCGACCACGCAGTTGAGCGGGTTTTCTGCACGAATCACCGGCACTCCGGTTTCTTTGGAAATGTGTTTATCGAGCCCCTTGAGCAGGCAACCGCCGCCGGTCATCACGATGCCGCGCTCGACAATGTCGGCCGCAAGTTCGGGCGGAGTTTTTTCGAGCGCGATCTTGGTCGCCTCGACAATCGCGTCGATCGGTTCTTTGAGCGCCTTACGCACTTCGGCGCTGTCGATGACGACAGTGCGCGGCAGACCTGTACCGGCGTCACGACCCTTGAGTTCAAAGGTTTCGGTCTTCTTCTCGGGCATAGCATTGCCGATCGCGAGTTTTATCTCTTCGGCTGTGCGCTCCCCGATGATCAGGTTGTGGTGCAGGCGCAGGTGCTTGATGATCGCTTCGTCGAATTCATCGCCGCCGATACGGATACTGTCGGCGATTACCATACCCCCGAGCGAGATGACCGCGATTTCGGTCGTACCGCCGCCGATATCGATAATCATGTTACCGGCCGGTTCATGCACGGGAATTTTCGCGCCCAGCGCGGCGGCAAAAGCTTCGTCGATGAGAAAGATGTCACGCGCGCCGGCCTGTTCAGCCGATTCGCGTACCGCGCGGCGCTCCACCTCGGTAATGCCCGAGGGTACGCCGATTACGATGCGCGGCTTTACCAGCGTTGCGCGGTTGTGTACTTTATTGATAAAATAGCGGATCATCTTCTCGACGGTTTCGAAGTCGGCGATCACACCGTCTTTCATCGGGCGAATTGCCACGATTTCACCCGGCGTACGGCCGAGCATTCGCTTGGCTTCCTGGCCTACCGCGAGCACCTTACCGGTCGAAGCCTGAATCGCCACCACCGACGGCTCTGAGAGCACGATGCCCTGGCCCTTGACATAGACCAGCGTGTTCGCTGTGCCCAGGTCGATGCCCATGTCGTTAGAAAAAAGGGAGTGAAACCAATCAAATATCATAAGTGCCTTGTTTCGGCTAAGTGCACCCCTGAAACAAGGTGACAACTAAAACTTATGGAGCACCTCAGCAAGCCGGTGGTGTGGCCTGCGGAGGGTTTAGCCGAAGCCGCGTAGCCGGTTGGCTTCGGCGACCCGCTCGACCGCCAGCAGAAAGGCAGCCGTGCGCAGGTCGCACTGTGCCATCTGCGCGCGTGCGAAAACGGCTTCCGCTGCGCGCACCATCTTGTCTTCGAGAGCCCTGTTCACCTGGTCTTCTGTCCATGCCAGGCGCTGTGCATTCTGTACCCATTCAAAGTACGAGACCGTTACGCCACCGGCATTGCAGAGAATGTCGGGAATCAGCGTGACGCCTTTCTGCCGCAGCAGTTCATCGGCTTCCGGCGTCACCGGATGGTTGGCGGCTTCGGCGATAATCCTTGCCCTGACGCGGCCGGCGTTTTGCGCAGTGATAACTCCCCCGAGCGCGGAGGGCACAAGCACATCGCACTCGAGCTCGAGCAGCGCCTCGTTGGTGATCGCATCCCCCTCGAGTTTGCCGTGATACGATTTCGCGATGCCCGCGATATCGAGCCCGGCATGATTGACGATGCCGCCCTTGCTGTTGGAGATCGCAATGACCTTGCCGCCTGCCTCTGCGATCAGGCGGGCGGCCCACATGCCGACGTTACCGAAACCCTGCACAGCGAAGGTTTTTCCGGCGATAGAACCTTCACCTTTGAGACGGAGTATTTCGCGAATCGCAAAAAGAGTTCCGCGGCCTGTAGCGGCGTCGCGTCCGAGCGAGCCGCCGAGGGATAGCGGCTTGCCGGTCACAACGCCCGGAGCATAACCGCGCAGGCGTTCAAACTCGTCAACGAACCAGCCCATCTCGCGGCTCGAAGTATTCACATCGGGCGCGGGTACGTCAAGGTCGGGGCCGATGATCGGTTCAAGCTGCCGCACGAATGCTCGCGTAAGTCGTTCCTTTTCGCGGTCGCTGAGTTCAGCCGGCTTGCAGGCAATAGCGCCTTTCGCTCCGCCTAAGGGGATATCGACGACCGCGGTTTTCCAGGTCATCAGCGAGGCGAGCGAGCGAACTTCGTCGAGATTGACCTCGTGGTGATACCGGATACCCCCTTTGAAAGGGCCACGCGAGTTGTCGTGCTGTACACGATAACCCGTGAAGCTGGCGAGTTCTCCGTTGTCGCGCTCGATAATCAGCTCGCAGCTGACTTCGCGTGCCGGTGTCCTGAGAATAAGCTCAAGCCGCTCGCCGAGGTTCGCGATAGCGAATGCCTTCGCGAGGTAGTAATTCGTCTGCACAAACGGCGTCATTGCCGCTTAATCAGGTTTCACTCTTGCCAGTGCGCAACCCAAGCGCCGCGAGCTGCTCATCGAGCCGCGTCAGGTCGGCCGGCAGAATCACGGTCGCATCTTTGCGCGCAATACCCGAAAGTTTGCCCAGGTACGCTTCGGTCAGGCGGAGCGCCATTGCCTGGCTACCGCCTGGTTCGCGCACTGCTTCGGCAACCGCTTCAATCGCGTGCGCGGTCGCTTCGGCCAGGGCCTCAATCTCCCGTGCGCGGCCTTCGGCCTCGTTGATGCGACGCTGCTTTTCGCCCTCGGACTTGTTGATCATCTCGGTCTTCAGACCTTCGGAGTTGTTGATGTTTGCCTGCATATCGCCTTCAGAACGCGCAATCTGCGCGCGGCGTTCGCGCTCGGCTGTCATTTGCCGCTCCATCGCATTCTTCACCGAGACTGGCGGCACGATGTTCTTGATTTCGTAACGCAGCACCTGGATACCCCAGGTCTGGCCCACCTCGGCGAGTACGCCGACGATCTTCTGGTTGATCATCTCGCGCTCTTCAAAGGTGCGATCGAGATCGAGCGTCCCCATGACCGAGCGGATGGTTGTCTGCGCCAGCTGAATTGACGCCTGGCGGTAATCGGTCACACCATAACTCGCGAGCACCGGGTCTGTCACCATCATATAGATAACTCCGTCAACCTCGACCTTGACGTTATCGTGCGTGAAACAGTCCTGCGGTGGTACCATGATAGCTTCTTCTTTAAGGTCCTGGATAAAGGTCACCTTGTCGATGAAGGGTATCAGCACGTGAAAACCGCTCAGCAGTGTGCTGTGGTACTTGCCAAGTCGCTCGACAATCGCCGCCACGCGGGGCGGAATGATGCGCACCGAGCGTACCAACTTATAGAGAAAATAGAGAAAAAGACCGCCCCAGACGGCTGCATCAAATGCGTTCATTTATTCCTCCCCTGTTGTGGCTGCTGCGGCGAACCGGGCCCCGTCTGCTGGTTGAGCGTGCTGAGCCCCTGGAAATATGCCTGCAGTTCAGCTATGCGCGCAGGAACGACGGAAACCTTTGAATGCGCGAGCACCTTGCCAAATTCGTCGAGAAACTGTTCGATGATTCGCATCTTGACCGCAGACGCGCCGCCCGGCTTGCCAATAGCTTCGGCGATGCGCCGAAGCCCGCGGGCTGTGGCGTCGGCGACGAGGCGTATTTCGGCCCCACGACCTTCGGCTTCATTGATGCGCTTCTGTTTTTCCCCCTCGGAAAGGTTGATAGCCGCCTGCTTCTCGCCTTCGGAGACATTAATGCGCGCCTGTTTTTCTCCCTGCGCGAGCGTGATATCAGCGCGCTTCTGTCGCTCGGCTTCCATCTGCTTTTCCATCGTGTTGAGCATGTTGGCAGAGGGCTCTATCGTGCGTATTTCGTAGCGGATGAATTTGATGCCCCACGGTTCAGAGGCCTTGTCGATTTCCTGCACAATCTTGTCGTTGATCTTTTCGCGCTCGCGGAATGTGTCGTCGAGGTTGAGTTTACCGATTTCGGAGCGCATCGTGGTCTGCGCGAGCGAAATTACCGCAGCATGATAATTCGTAATTCCGTAACTGGCCTTATAGGCATCCGCGACTTTGAGATACACTACGCCATCGACATCGACCTCGACGTTGTCGCGCGTGATACAGCGCTGCTTCGGAATATCGATCACCTGCTCGCGCGAATCGTGCATATACGCAATGCGATCGATGAAAGGCACGATAAAATGAAAACCGGGGTTCAACACGCCCTTGAATTTACCAAGGCGCTCTTTTACTGCCAGTACGCGCATCGGTACCACGCGAAACATCCGCAGTATGAGCACGAAAGCTCCGAGTACGAGAACCGTGACAAGACTATCCATGCGTCTAAATAGATCTGGTTATTTATCCGTCAAACCATTCGGCTTTGGTTTAAGCAGGCTCTTTGTTAACATCCTGCTTTGGGGCTGTTTTTCAACCGCCTACTAATGGATTCGCTCGGCGCGCACCACGAAATGGATATTGTCGCGCCCTACAATCTTAACTTCGGTTCCTTCAGGAATTATCCCGTGCTCGCTTCGAGCAGACCACGTTGTACCCGAAAAGCGGACGCGTCCGGAAAAATCAGACGGGTAAACTGTCGAAACGACAGTCGCTTTCTGCCCGATGAGTAGTTTGTCTTCATCGGCTTCGACTTTCTCCACATCCGATGGATAAAAGCGCATGACGAACCGGCGCAGCGTAGCCAGCATCAGGATCGAACTAAACGCAAAAAAGGCCAGAAGGGCGACGGGATCGTTGATCCAACCCAGGAACAGGACTCCCCCTGTGAGCAGCGCTCCCAGGCCCAGAAAGACAACGACCAGACCCGGTATGAGGAACTCCAGCAATACGAGCACAGCGCCGCCTGTCAGCCAATAGAGATAGTTATTGAGGTATTCCATGCGCACACTGAGTTTGATTCCGTTATTCAACGTGTCAGCCGAAAAAATCGCCCTGCCAATTTGATGCTGAGCATGCTGTTGAAAAACAGCCATGAAGCAGGATGTTGAAACCGAGCGCAGCTGCAGACAGGCCATTTATGGCCGTTTCGCAAGCGGTTTGCATCGCGAATCGCGGCGTCTGCAGCGAGCACGGGATTTTTCAACATCCTGTGAGAGCAAATCCCATTCTGTTTGACAGCCAGAAGCGGCAAACCAGCGAAAGCCTGTAAAATGTCGGCCATCTCCACGGGATCCAGTGCCCAGGCTACGGTGGCAGAACAGAGGCCTGCCAATATTCTGATCGTCGATGACAATGAATCGAACATCCTGATCCTCAAGCGCATGCTGGAGAAGCTGGGTTACGCTCCTCAGACGACTGACAACGGCAAGCAGGCCTTTAGTTTTGTTACCGGGAACAAGTACGACCTGATACTTATGGACATCGTGATGCCGGATATCGACGGACTTGAATTAACCCGCGCTATTCGCAATGCCGAATCCGCGCAAAATCCGGTTATCGTCGCCGTCACGGCGGATGTCACAGCGCAAAACCGCAATGCCTGCTTTCTGGCAGGGGTGGATGACTTCTTACCGAAACCGGTCAACTTCGAGGCGCTGACGGCAATGATTAAGAGCTGGGTTCCTCTCGCAAATCCATAAACAATACCAGAAAGCATCGCTCAAGCATTAGCAGGCTGTTGAAAAACAGCTGATCTTTTTGTATCTTAACGGTATGCGTGG
>CAYOZO010000026.1:0-31804 GCA_964408405.1 uncultured Turneriella sp. | reverse complement strand
GCTGCGCTCGGTTTCAACATCCTGCTTCGTGGCTGTTATTCAACAGCATGATAGCGCCGTATCGGGCAGCGAGGTCGCTACGGCTTACAGTGTAAGCCTGTAAAGTAGAATCTGGTTTTGCCTCTGCCCTGCCTAACCGGCAGGGCAGAGGCTCATTACTTGACGCTCTGCTTTGCAATGCAGAATGCACCCGCTGATTACACTGTAAGCCGCCATGCCTGCTGCTAAAAAGAAAAAGCCAATAGCTCCCCCCGAACGCAAGCCACTGAGCCGCGAGCGCATTCTCCGGGCAGCCCTGGTGCTGGCCGACAAAGACGGCATTGAATCGCTTTCGATGCGAAACCTTGCTGCAGCGCTCGGTGTTGAAGCGATGTCGCTCTACAAACACGTGGCTAACAAAGATGCGGTTCTCGATGGTCTTGTGGAACTTATTTTGCGCGAGATGGAGATTCCGCCGGTCGATACTCCGTGGCGCGAGGCGATGCGGCGTCGTGCGTGGTCTGTGCGGCATACCATTCTGCGTCACCCTTGGGCCTCAGTGCTGATCGAATCGCGCATGGAGCCCAAGGATGCGCGTCTGCGTTATGCTGACACTGTGCTCGCCATCCTGAGGAAGGCAGGCTTTGCACCCGAGGTACAGTATCGTGCTTTTGGTTTGCTCGACAGCTATGTCTACGGCTTCGTGTTGCAGGAAGTCAACTGGCCAACAAAAGAATCTGATCGCCTTAAGGCGGTTGCCGGTTTCAAGGAATTTCTGAAAGATGGTCGTTACCCTAATCTGATGGCAGTGCTGCAAAATGCCGCCTGGCTCAATCTTGCACCGGGAGCAAAACCTTACGACGCCGAGTTTGAATTTGGCCTCGATCTGATTCTCGATGGTCTCGAACGGTTGTTGAAAACTGGCAGCAGGTTCACATTATAGGTTGACACACCGGCCTTAGGCGGCATACCTCCGTAGTGCCGCGTTTACCGATCGATCTGGAAAGTATCGACGAAAAGCAGCTGATGGAGCTCAGGCTGTGCGATCTGCCGCTGAAGATTGAAAACACCTGGCTCGGTGAACTGGTCGAGCAGCTCTACCGTGAACTTCAGGCACGCGGCCTTGCGTTCCGGCCGCCGTGTTACCTCGGCGACGAGTGGTTTTCACCCGAGGGAGTTCCGGCGATTGCGCTGCCCTTTTACCTTGCACACCCGCGGCTTATACAGATCGAACGCAAGCTGATCGGTGAGGCGGAAGGCGAAAGCCGCGACGAAGCGATGCGGCTGCTGCGCCACGAGTGCGGACATGCGCTGGTACATGCCTTCAATCTCACGAAGCGGCCCAGCTGGCGCGAGGTGTTCGGCCACCCGCGTAAACCCTTCAGCGACTACTACCGTTACCAGCCGTACAGCCGTTCGTACGTGCGTAACCTCAAGGACTTTTACGCGCAAAGCCACCCCGAAGAAGATTTCGCCGAAACCTTTGCTGTCTGGCTCAACCCTGAAATCAACTGGCGCGAGCTTTATGCCGACTGGCCCGCACTAAAAAAGCTCGAGTATATCGAGGAGCTCGTGCCTGCCATCGGCAAAAAAACCGTGAGCGTTGCTAGATCCGAATTCTTCTGGCATATTTCGACGCTGAAGAAGAAACTCGATTCGCACTACAAAGCCAAGCGCAAGCTCTACATAGAGCACGAGGCAGATTTCTTTGACGCTGACCTGAAGCAGCTGTTTCCCGCGCCGCAGGGCAAGTCGAAGATTGCTGCCGCGCGTTTTCTTGCGGGGCAGACGAGCGATCTCGAGCGCACAGTCAGCCGCTGGACCGGAGAGAAGAAGGTTCTCATACACAATCTGCTCGCGCGGCTGAAGAAGCGCTGCCAGGTGTTGAAACTTGAGGTAAACGCACATGGTACCGATGCTGCACTCGTCGAGTTCACTGCCTACCTCACGTCGCTGGTGAGCAACCATCGCTATACCAATCGCTACAAGCCGGGCAAATAACCATGGAGAGTGCAGACAATTCAGACAACACGCTGGCCGAGCGCCCGAAGGAGCGCCGTAAGCGGCAGAAAAAACTCAAGATACTCGTGGCGTTCGACTACCCGCTCGAACCTCCCAAAGACGGCAACTATGCCGGAAAGCTGAGCGCCGATGACTGGCGCCCGATTCGTAACGTGACTGAGGCAATCAGCCGCCTGGGTCACGAGGTGATTTTGCAGGGCGTGTACGATAACATCATGCCGCTGATCTACACGATCAAGCGCCGCAAGCCCGACCTCGCCTTTAATTTGCTGGAAACCTTCAGGCAGCAGCGCAAGTATGAAGGCGCGCTGGCGGGTCTCTTCGACCTGCTGCAAGTTCCTTATACCGGCTGCCCGTCAGAGGCGCTCACCATCTGCCGCAATAAGCAGTACACGAAACAACTGCTGAGCCAGTACGACATCCGCATTCCGCGCTCGGTACTTTTTCCGCGCGGCAAGACGAACCGCAGCGTGAAGGAGCTCACCTTTCCCTTGATTGTGAAGCCACTGGGACTGGAAGGCTCTGACGGCATTTCACAGGCATCCTTTGTTGAAGATGAGAAGGCGCTTATCGAGCGCGTCAAAACCCTGCACGACACTTACGAAGTGGATGCGCTGGCAGAGGAGTATATTGAGGGACGCGAGATCTACGCCGGGGTGCTGGGTCTCGATAAACTCACGGCGCTGCCTCTGCGTGAGATGCTCTTCACCAACTTTCCCGAAGACAAACCAAAGTTCGCGACATTTCACGCCAAATGGAACCCCGAGTTTCGCAAAAAATGGGGCATCAAGAATACCTTCGCCAAGGGCATCGACGAAAAAGTCGAAGCGGAAATTGAAAACGTGAGCAAGACTGCATTTCGTGCGCTCGGCCTCTCGGGTTTTGCTCGCCTCGATCTCCGCCTGACCGAACAGAATGAAATCTACGTGATCGAGGTAAATCCCAACCCCAACATTGCCAACGACGACGAGATAGCGTACGCCGCCCAGCGCCTTGGCATATCGTATGACCAGCTGATACAGAAGCTGATCGATTACGGCCGGCGCAAGGTGTAAGGCCTCGCGTAACTGTCTTACGCGGGGCCTTTTTTCATGTAAACGCCAGCTTTTGCACTGCCGGATGCAGTATTTTTTGCCAGTGAGCCTGGTTGCCTGATACGTCAGCGTTGACCTGCGCATAACTTTCGGGCGTACCACAATCATACCAAAGCCCTTCATGCACGTAGGCACAGACCCTTTTGCCAGCTGCAATGAGGCCGGTATAGCCGGTATAGACGATGCTCGATGGTTCGCCTTTCAGAAAGGCGAATAACTCCGGTTCGAACACCGCAATACCCGCGTAGAGATGGTTACCTGTGCTGTTCTCGTCGAATGTTCGGTTAATGTCGATGATGTTCCCCCTATCGTCGATCGTGATAGGAGCCATGGCATCGGCCTGTGGGTGTTCCACAACCACGAGCGTCAGCGCTGCCCGTTGGGCGTTGTGAAAGGCAATGAGTTTTTCGGCATCAACGTCGCAGACCACGTCGCCGTTTGCCAGCAAAACCGTGTCATCAGTGAGAAAAGCCTCGCACTTTTTAACTCCACCGCCCGTTTCGAGTAGTTGATCCTCATGCGATAACTTGAGTTGCCAGGGTTTCTCGGCCTTATCGAGGATTTGGGTAACGCTCGCCGGGCAGTGGTGAGTGTTTACCGCAAGCTTTTTGACTCGGGCGTGATAAAAAAAACTCAGTGAATAGGCAAGCATGGGCAATCCTGCGACAGGCAGAGCGGGTTTAGCTGTCTTTTCGGTCAGCGGCATGAGTCGGGTGCCGCGCCCTGCTGCGAGCAAGAAGCCGTTCATTGCCGCTCCATCACGAGGCTCTCTTACAGCGACAATCGTTTACCGAGAAGATTTTGGCGCAGGCCGCGTTAACGCGGCATTTCCTCAGGGTTTATACGGATGGTCGTCTGCTCATTTTTTGCTAAATTTTTTATTGTTTGTCTTGACAAAAGATTGAGACGCGATTAAGTTTTGCAGGTGATATGGAAATCGATGCCCGAACTACGCTGATGCTGACAGCGATCCTGGCGATTGTCGCCGGGGGAGTTCTCCTGGCGTTCGAATATACACAGAAGCCAAGAATTTCGCACCTACGTACCTGGGCTTTCGCGTCTCTGCTGCAGGGCTTGGGTCTGACAAGCGTTATGGGACTGCGCGAGCTTCCTGCGTATTCGGGCATTGTTGCAGGCAACCTGCTACTCGTCTTCGCACTGACGCTGTACGCTTCGGCCGTGGCTAAGTATGCAGACAAGCCCGCAAGGCGCGGCACGTGGTTACTGGTTCTTACTGCGTATGCTTTCTTGCACGGTTTTTTTCTCTACGGCTGGTATAATCTGGCGGCGCGTATCGCGATCTTCTCGCTCTTTGCAGCCGGCATCATGCTCTTCAACGCCTACACGTTGCGCTATCCGCTGCATGCGGCGCGACCCGGCGAAAGGTTTGTCGCAGCTCTCTTTGCATTAACGGCGCTGGGAATGCTGCTGCGCGCGGTGGCGCAATATCCTTTTGCGCCTGTCGGCGATGAGGCGCTCTATGCCAGTTCAGGCCATGCAGGAGTTTTTCACCTTATGGCGCTTGTATTTCATCTGGTGATTACTCTCGGATTCACTGTGATCTGCATTGAACGTATGCACGTCATGAGCCATAAGGCGCTGAGCGAGATTGACTCGCAGCGCGAACTTTTCCGCCGGCATTTTGAAATGCTGCCGGTAGCGGCCTGCATCTGGAGAATTGAAGGCGATGATTATGTTCTCGAGCAGGCGAACTTTGCCGCGCAGGTTCTCACGGAAGGCCGCATCTGGACGCAGACCGGATCTCTTGCCAGCCAACTGCTCGCCCGCTATCCCGAGGCAATCGATGGTTTAAATCGCTGTCGCGACCAGAACGACTATTTCGTGCGCGAAGTACCAGCCGGGCTCGGCATTCGCGATATTCGGGAAACGTTCAACCTGACTTTTAGCCGCATTTCTCCGCAGCATATTGCGGTTTACGGCGAGCCGAAACAAGCGGTGAGTCCTGCCGAGGCATAAATTACCACTCTTCGCTTTTCCAATCCGGCGGGGCAGGCTTTTTCGCCGCTTTTGCTCTGGCTTTGCGTCTTGCCTTGCGCGCGCGGTCGAGTTTGATAAGTCGCTTCTTCTTGTGTGCCGGATTTTCAATCGCGTTGGCTTCGCGTTCTTTCTGCTCAAATTTCTCGCACAGCATGACGCGCGCGGCGTAGCGGTTCATGCCCTGTGTTCGGTGGGTGCTGCACTTGATTTCGATACCGCTGGGTGGGTGCGACAGCCTTACAGCGGTGGCAACCTTGTTCACGTTCTGCCCTCCCTTGCCGCCGCTGCGGATGAATGACTCTTCGAGGTCGGCCTCGCGGATGCCGTGTTTCGCCATACGCGCTTCGAGCGCGGCGATCTTGGCAGGCGAGACGGGAAAGCGTAGTTCGCTCATGGCTCAACCACTTGAGGTTGAGACGGATTCAGTCTGTCATTCGCAATCTGATTGCAATATGGGCCAAGAATGAACCACGGCGACACGGCGGGCACGGCGCAGAAGAACAAGTCATTAGGATTACACGGCAGAATAGCATTCTCATAACCACAACGGCAATATTGCCACAGGTTATCGCCGTGTTCGCAGTGCGCGCCGTGGTTTGATGTGGCAGAGTAAAACCAACTAAGTCCATTACTATGCAAAATGCAGCGCGCAGAGGATTCTCACCTGCGCTCGCACTTCGTGAAAATGCTTGAGCCACGTGCCAAGGCTTTTTTCCTGCAGACGATCCATCGCTGCTGGGTCAAGTTGATCGCTATAGACCGGACGCGAACGACACGCACGGAGTACTTCGAGCGGCAGACTTACTCCATGCGGCGCAGCAAAGAATTCGCCGTTGGCTTTGAACAAGGCCGGAAAAACCGAGCTGCGGCGCTGGATGAGGAGAAACAGAGCTGGATCGCCCGCTTGCGCACGTACGCGGCTGCGAAAGCCTGGTTGCAGACGGAGCACCCGGCGGCTTTCTTCAGCCGGCAGGTTTGCCAAATCGTCGAGCGCCGAACTTGTTTCAATCTGCGTGGCGTTACTGACAAATTCCATCGCTTCGGCAAGTTCCAGATCGGTCGAGAGGTGGTCCTTGAGCGCGGCGCTTAAATTATACATGTTGACCGCTTCGTCACCGCGCGGCAGAATGACAGGCAGATTCGCGAAAGAAGCATGGTCGCGGCTGCGCTTATCGAGCCGCGCATGCCAGGCAGGGCCATGTTTCAGCTCAGAGTCAAACATCGTATCCGGGAGAAAGTTATAGACGTAGAGGTCGCGCACTTCGTGCCAGGGGCGCATCAGACGCCCCATGCGCTGCGCCAGCTGCAGCACCGACCAGGGCAGGTCATAGTTGATGAGAATGCGCGAATCCTGTAAATTGTAACCTTCAGAAATTGCTTCCGAGGCAATGAGTATATCGACTGCCTGGCCGCGCAGCTTTTCCGTAAATGCATTGTCCGGCTTTTCCGGCAGGATTTTCCCGTTGGCAATCGGCGCAAAGGAGTCGAGCAGCGTTTCGAGCGCATCGGCATCGACATCGACTGTCGATCGAATGCGCCGGTCTGTCATAGCTTTGCCGAGTTCTTCTGCCAGGTAACGCGCGGTCTCGCGGTAAATGCAGAAGATAACAATTTTTTCGCCCTCGTGGTATGCCAGGATCTCGCGGAGTGTTTCGAGTTTGAGATCGCGCGCCGCTTTCGCATCTGGAATGAGCTTGAGCGTCAGCGCTGTGAGCTCCGCCTGGCTTTGAAAGCGCAATTTTGTGAAGCCGCCTTCGGTCTGCAGTTTCTCGAGCGTCGAGACAACCTGCGCGGGCGAGGAGCAAAACTGGTGCAGCAGTCTGGCCTCAAGCAGCGGATCTCTCCTGCCCAAATCTGCCTGACCGCCAAAGATATCGCTCTCGTAGTCACTGCTTGTTCTGCGCCGCAGAAGCCCGCTCTTGAAGAGCTGACGCAGAATTTCGGTCATGGGATTTTCAAACTCGATTGTCTTGAGGTGAATGCGGTCGGGAAAATAACGGCGCAGCTCGCCGAACTGGACATAGCGCTTGCCGTTGTCGTCGGCGTGGCTGAAGTGCCGCACTACCGTGGGCGCCGTCAGAACAGTGCAGGGCGCAAGCTCGGAAAGCTCGGAGGGACGCTCTACCTGCCAGGTTCTCTGGTTTTCAAAAAAACCCTCTGTGTGCAGGCGAGCCGGTAAGAGACCGAGCTGGTTGTTGATGTCGTCAACGCTGCGGCTGTACGGCGTTGCGGTAAGCAGCAACAGTTTTGCTCCCGCCGCGACAGCTTTGCTGATACGCTCATGGCGCAAGCTACGCTCGCGCTCGGAGTCTTCATCGTTGCGCATGTGGTGGCTTTCGTCGAGAATAATGAGCACTCCGTTGAGGTCGCGGTTTAGTTCGTCGTCGAGCAGCATGACGTTACGGTACTTCTGCCAGTCGTCGCTCGAGAGATTGTGGTAGGAATACTCGCGGCTCGAAATGCGGGCGGAGCGCATTGACGAAGCCCACATGTCGCGCAGTCCGGCGGGCGCAACGATGAGCGCCGCCTGCACGACGCCACTGGCGCGCAGTATGGCTACCGTGTGCGCCGCGATTACAGTTTTTCCCAGACCAGTCGATGCGACCAGAAAAGCGCCGCCATAGTCGGTAAGACTGCGTACGAGGCGCGATATTACGGGCTTTTGGTAGTACGCTGGTTCCGGCAGGCCGGTCACGTATGCATCTTCGCTCAGCCCGTAGATTTCGAGCAATGCGCGATGGTAAACATCTCTTGGTTCGCGCAGATCGAGCAATTCTTCGAGCGCCTCGATGAATACCTCGGTGAGACTCTGCGCAGAGGCAAAAAATTCATCAAAGGTTTCAACAAAGTAGCGCACATCTGCAATGTCGGTTACGAGATAGCCTGCCTCACGGCTCTGCGTAAGTCCGCTACGGGTGAAGTTTGCCGAGGTGACAACGAGCTGCTTTTCGTCGGCTATGTAGAGCTTCGCGTGGTGGTAAAGATAGCGCACATCGAGCGAGCCATGAATTTTTTGCCCGGCGATGCGAATTGCCAGTTTTCCCTGCTTCAGGGCGCGTAAGATAGCTGGTAACAGCCTTGCCTGGTTGGTCGTATAGCCCGCCTGCAGTTCTTCAAAAAATTCCCGCAGCAGGTTTTCCATTCTGTCGGCTGCACCCTCTTCACGACCCAAAAGGATGCGCGTATCTTTCGCTTCCAGCACATCGGCAAGGAGCTCCCAGCCGCCGGGTTCAAAGAAGGCCGACGCGATGCGCACGACTTCGGCATCGCGCAGGCAGGCGCGTACTGCATCGACTGCAAGACCTGCGCCAAAGAATCTGCGTTTCTCCGCAAGACTCACGGTAGGAAAAGTTTTTCGCCGAGACGTTGCGTCAATTGGTTGAGCTTTTGGTCTTCGCTGGAGACTTGTTGCAGTATTAGCATAGCGGGATTAAGATACGCGGCAAAATCTTTCCGCCCCAGCGCAGCCTGCCTGCCAAACGTGCCCATGGCTTTGACCGTGCGCTGGAAGGCGCTGAGACGCCAGTAATAATCAAATTCACCGCGCGTCTGCCGGTGCACATCTCTGCCCTGTTCAAAGGCAAAGTCGAGCAGTACTGCACGGCGTTCAACTGACAGCGGCGCATACGCATCGCAGAGCAGCGAGCAAAGGTCGTACTGCATGAGTCCCATGCGCGCGTCCTGAAAATCAATTATATATTGTATATTGTGGGGCTTTGCCCCACAATATACAATAATGTTTCTGGAATGATAATCGCGGTGCGTGAAGACCTTGTTGGGGTGTGCTGCCAGCTCTTCGGCGATTTTTCTGAACGCTGCGCGGATTTCTGAAAGTTCCGCATCAGAAACGTTCGCGCGGTAATACCCGAGCAAAGTGTGCGTGATAAAAAACTCGAATTCGAACATCAGCTTCTCGACATCGAAGCTTAGTCTGAACGCGGGGCATTGGCCGTCGTCAGCAAGGCGTTGCCATTTCAGCATGTGCAGAATGGCATCTTTATAGTAGAGCTCCCACTTTGCTGGATCGTCGCGCAATGCCTGGTTGAGGCTCGTATCGCCGAGGTCTTGCTGCAGCATGATGCCGGCCGCAATGTCGGTATAGTAGATTTCAGGCACTGCAACGCCGCGCTCGTGGAGAAAACGCTGGACCGCGATGACGTTGGGCATGTTCGTCGCAGCTGTTGTCGCGTCTTCGTGTACGCCGACCAAGGTGCAAGGATGCACCTGGGTCGACGAAGCCACGCCTGCCCTGAGCGTCGTCGCAGGGGACGGCGCAACGTCGACCAAGGTACGGCCGTCTGCAAGGTGCAGCCTATAGTACCGCCGCGTCGAGGCTTCGGGTACGAGAGGATGGATTCTCTGAATCACAGCGGATAGGTTTGCGGATTGAACCGCGCGCGAAAACAGCGCGTGAAGATCTTGATTCATGCAATTCGTGAGCGGTTGGTCTTGAGCCAGTCCGCAAATTGTTGTTCTGAGATAAGGCCATCTGCGAAACCGAGCATTTCCAGTCGCTGGTATCAGGCGGGATTGGCCGAAATGCTCCTGAGCAGAACAGAAAGTTGTTCATCATCCGGATTAAGTTCAAGTGCGCGTTTCCAATTTTCCACCGCTTCAGTCTTCATATCCAATTTGAAGAAAATATTTCCGAGTGCTTTGTACGTCGCCGCCCGTTCATCGCCCAAACGCAGTGCCCGTTCCAGACTATCCCGCGCTAAATCCAGATGGCCATCATGAAGCTGGATACGACTCAGCAGGACATAGAATTGGGGAACAGATTCGACATCGATTTCAGTGGACAGTGCTTTCAAATTTTCCGCAGCTTGGGCAAAATTTCGCGAGCGTATTAAATCGCGCACATTCTTGAGCCGGCCCCGGATAATATCGCCCGAAACCATGAGACGACTCTTCGTATGCACTGGCTCGGGATTGAAACCGATAATCTCGATCCGCATGATCGAAACATCATCCGAAAACGTTCCCGAACGGCGTAGAATCTGCACGGTTTCCTGCAGATCACCGCGGCCTCTGAGAACAATATCCAATATCGCCTTTTCGTCCTCGTTGATAATGCGTTCATTGCCGACGTCTGAGAGAATAATATCGTCGCGCCCGTCCGATGCCATGAATAGCACGTCACCCGGCTGAAAATCAAATTCCTTGACGTCGATCGGTTGACCGGGTATGTCAGCGCCCAGTTTGCGCAGCATGAGCTCGTCCTCAATGAAGCGAGCCTCACCATTACGGTAAAGAATGGTCCATGGATGCTCAGCGTTGATATAGAAAGCTTTGCCGTTATGCTCATTTAGTAGCATGAAAGTACCTGATACAAGCATCGAGCCTTCAAATGAAAGAAAAATGTTGTGCAGTTCGCGGTACATGCGGATTAGCCAATCGCGTGGCGAGGTTTCGAGAATCCGGTTGTTCGCCGAAGATGACGCAATGATGGTATTTATCGCGGTACCATAAACGATGGCCCCACCTGCACCCTGGATGGATTTTCCCATGGCGTCGGCGTTCGTGGCAAAGAGATAGCGGTTTACAAGACCGCTGTTCTCACGAAAATTCAGATTGGCCGTAATGCAGATGTCCCCGCCGATTTCTCCATGTTTATCACGGAATTGGAATTCTTTCTTTTGTTTCAGAAAAAATTCAGTATGAATGAACCGCGAGGAGTTTCGGTTTATGCAGAGTGGTTTGAAGAGAAATGTCGTCAGGTAATAATCCGCGTCCTGCTGCTCTTTGAGCTTTGAAACCTGGGTCAAAGCCTGTCGCAATTCCGCAGTGCGCTCCTGCACCTTGAGCTCGAGGTTATCGCGGTGGTCTTCGATTTCCTTTATTTTTTCCTGTATTTGACCGGCCATGTCGTTGAAGGCATCGCCCAGGGTGCGGAGCTCGTCGTTTACCCGCACAGTTACGCGATACTGCAAATCACCCCGCGAAAAGCGCCTGACTGCGTCGGCAAGCGCGGCAATCGGGCCGGTTATAAAGCGCGCCGCGCCGATGCCGACGAGCAGCGAGACGATCACTGCAATACCCGCGCTGATAAAAATTAGGCGACGCAGGCGGCGTATGGGTTCGAGCACATGGCGCTCTGAAATCGACATAACAGACAAAACGACGGGAGTCTTCTCGTACTTCGCCGCGAAACTAAAATTGAAGCAGCGCTCCTCCGGTCGGTTGAAACACGGACCGAGATGCTCGTTCTCGTAGCGCGTAAACTCGGCAATGTCATTCTCGCTGCGCCGGGCCTGCGCATTGGGTTTTGCAGCTGTTTTCTTTTCGCCTGCGTTGCCATTGATCAGTTCCTTGTCGAGCGTTGCCATAACTAATCCGCGGTGTTTGGCCGTAAGCATCAGTGTCTGGCCAAAGACAAGGCCAAGCTCAAACTGGTCGCGATAGGTGGCGATCGCTTCCTCGGCATCAATCCGCATCGAACTGGGATCGCCACCGGATTTCAGGAATACATCCAGCATGCTTTTGGCCAGTAGCTTAGTGTTGCCACGGCCGATGGCAATCGTCGATTCTATTTTTTCTGTTTCTTGTTTGGCCACTATGTAGAGCGATAAAGGGATCGCAGCCAGAATCGAGACTATGAGAATTGTCAAGCCAAGCTTATACCGAATGCGGACAAACATTATTGGATCGCGGAAACGGCTTTGGCGCGTTTCGTAGCTTTCTCCTTATAAATTTCTGCTTCTTTATGATTGGGAATGATCATGAGTACAAGATTCATGCTTTGGATGCATTCTTTGTACCGCTTACTGCGGAATTGCTGCACACCCCGTTCAAATATCTGCGTTGCGTTTCCGTAGAGTTCTGAGCGCAACGCCTGCAGCCTCTGCCGCGCATCGGACAGGAAGGGAGAGGCCGCAATCAATAGCGGCAATGCCCCGAGACGATTGCCGTTGCGAATCTTACCCAAGGCCGCCGCATAATTTTCCTGCGCTGTCAGCGAGTTAACAAAGTATTGCGCGGTAGGATTTTTCTTGTCCAGTTTCAATGCCTCACGAAAAAGTTTCAGGGCTTCGCCTGGTTTCTCAGCCTTGAGCAGATCCTGTCCCTCGTCAAGCAGCGTGGTGACACGGTCTTTGTATTTGAGATCGACGGGTAACTCGATACCCAACTGTTCAAAAAGCTTTAAGTTGACATAGACGCCAAATTGGCGTGGCCTCTCGTATGGCAGATCGACCGGAGCGCGGCCTGCAAGAACGCGCAATGCGAGCTCTGCAGTTTGAACCCCGGTATCAAAATAGTTGGGCGCCAGCGCCAACGCTGCACCGGATTCACGCACCAACGCCTCGAAATTGGTTATCAACAGGACTTTCTTTTCGCGGCAGACATCGGCAAGCTTTTTGAATACTGAAGGTGTATAGAGTGGATCTGGCATCACCCAAAGCGCCTGTACGCGGTCGGTCTCGAGCAGCGCCTTCAGACGCGGGCCCATCTGTTCGCGCGATTCGGCCTGGACACGAATACCAGTGAAGCCGAATTCCGATTCGACATAATCCATTTCTGCAGTAAGAAAATTGTTGATTTCAGAGCTGTAAATGAAACCGATACGCGATCCTTCTGGCAGAACTTTTTTGAGCTCTGACAAGAAAAGTCGATACGACAAGTCAAAACTCACTCCGGTCAAGTGATTATGCTTCTTATAATCAAAAAATCGTGGAGCGCTAACCAGACTGAACAAAACCGGCGTCGAGCGGCAGTACTCCAATCCCTTATCGAGCGCCGGCTTTCCAATGGCAATGGCCAGTGCAAAAGCGCGATCGCATTCTTTGAATTCTTCAGCTTGAGCCAGATCCAATGCTTTTACCTTGATTTTTGTCTGGATGCCGTCGAGGGCAATGCGGTGCAAGCGTGTCTTTGACTCGTACAGAACAACCACAGGCTTATCCTCCGCTTTGCGCGCCACGAGCGGAGAGAGAGCCTGACATAAGAATAGCCCAAGAAAAAAATTGAGGACTGTTTTAACCCGCAAATTCATAATTTATAGGTCAGCTTGGCCCAAACTGTCATCCGCTCGATAGGCCGCAGCGGAGAAAAGTAATTTCCCTTGGCGTCGCGCGTTCCGGGATCGTTGATTTCCTGATCGAAAAGGTTGAAGATAAACAGAGATGCCTCCCACGCGTTCTGCGGATTACGGTATCCCAGGCTCAAATTCATGAGAAAGTACTCAGGCACGTATTTTACGGGACTGGTAATGACGTTGGGCCGCGGACCAACATAGTGCAGAATGGGAGACACTGACCAGTGCTTTTGGATATAAAGGGTCAGACCGGTATTGGCTTTGTACTGCGCCACGCGCGGCATCTGGTGGGAGTTTTGTACATTATCCGGTCGGTCGTTCTCATGACTGAGCGACGTCCCACCCGCGGCGCTGATATTGGTATAACGGTTGTTTTGGAAGGAATAATTGGCAAAAAGCAGCGCGCTCACTGCATTGGTCTGCATGAGTACAATGTCCGTTTTAAGCTCGAAACCCAAAAGCCGGGCAGAGCCGATATTCTGGAACTGGGTCATCGCAGAACTACTGCCGGGACGACCAAAGCGCGAAGAAGAAAGCTGAATTAGTTCAGAAACCTCAGACCAGAAAACATCGCCTTCAACGCGCAGAAAGCGTGCCAGTCGGGCAGCAACGCCAAATTCTGTGGTCTTTATCTGTTCAGGTTTAAGATCCGGTCCAATGGGGATGCGGCTGCCGGAGAGCGAAAAGCGCTCGCGTACGGTAGGATTGCGGAATGCCCAGCCATGCAGCAACTTGAGCGTCAAATCGTTGGTGGGATTGTAAACAATGCCAATGCGCGGATTGAAAGAGAACACATTGACTGTCACCGGATCGGCCTTGTAATACACATTACTGCGCTTTAGCTTTGCTCCGAGGGCTGCAGCCTGCGCATCGGTCAAGACCGTGCTAGAGTCACAACTCGAACAGGTCGAGGCGCTCGCTACACCGATGGGTACCGGACCCTCCTCGCCATTCAGAGAAAAATAGTCTCCCCGACCGCCGAGCGTGACTTTAAGCTTTTCCGCTAAAGTCTGGCTGTGCTGAGCATAGAGCGCGCCGTTGAGTTGCCGGTAATACACCTCGGATTTATCCGCTGGCCCCACTCCTTCTGTCGTAATACGTTCGTCACCAGTAAAGCTGCCAGCCACTTCGTTCGGATAGCGCGGCACAAATGCCGAACCATCCCAGATGCGCAGTGAGGTATCGTTGGTATTCCAATTGGAGACTTTAGCGTATTCACCAAAAACTCCTAAACTCGATTGTGCGTTTGCCGTCCAATCGATCGTCGCCTGCTGGTCGACCGACAACGCATAGTCATTGCGTCTGTACCAGAGTAGGCTACCACCCTGGTTATCGCCGCCCGCGCTGCGGTCTGCATCGACAACGCGCTTGCCGTATTCGGATTCGGGAAGTTGCCCTGCGCGAAAAGTTACCTGCGTAAAGCTGGAAAAAGTTTGGTTAATGCGGTGCGTATATTTGCCGTAAATCTCCTGGCCTAGGAAGCCCCAATACGCCAAATCGGTTGCGCTCCAGTTGTAAGTGGCAAATCCACCTTGTTTGGAAAATATTCGCCAGGCACGGGCACCAAAAGTAAAGTCCTTGTAATCGAGTCTAATCTGTGCTGAATAATCACCCAGGATCGGCATGGCATTGTCGGGTATGTAGTACTCGCTATTGGCCGTTGACGAAGTTCCATAGACTAGTGGTGCGACTTTCGTAATCTCATGCCGTCTGGCGTAATCGGGTCCGGTGTCGGAGCGAATATAATGCGCTGAGGCAGTCACTCGAGCCGCGTCGTCGGCCTCCCACATTTTGCCGCCAATCAGAAAATCGAAATACGCTCCTGCAGGAGTTACAGAGCGCGACATCCTTGGAATGAGTGTACCCACTGTCAGGTGGCCGGTTTGCCCTTCCTTTTCCAAATCCGCCGCCGTCTTAGTAACGATATTGATGATGCCGGCAAAGGCGTTTGCACCATAGAGCGCCGAGGCAGGGCCCCAAAGCACCTCGACGCGTTTGACGTTGTGGAGTGCAAACTGATACGACATATAGCTGACCCCCTGCGACGGGTTATTCGTCAGGACTCCGTCGATAAAAATCAGCGTCTTGTTGTTTTCGGGTGTATCAATCCCACGCTGCATCGCGATCATACCGTAAGTGCCCAGGTCGTTGATAAAGTCGATGCCTGGCAGATCACGCAAGAGTTCGTGCAAAAAGTTGTAACCGCGCTCACGGATTTCCTTTTCGCCGACGACATAGATGGTTGCCGGCGCATCTTGCACACGCTCTTCTTTCTTGGATACGATTGCCACTTTCTGTTCGCCGCGAAACAACTCAAACACATCCGCAGTACTCAACGCGTCCTTTTTGCCGGCTTTTTTTGACTTGTTCGTAGCTTCGGTTTCAGTGTGCAAAGGAGTATTAGTTGTTTCATCGTCATTGAAAAAATCATAGTCCACCGCGTACAGCTGCGGCTGCGAGATGATTAAAGCGAGAATGCAAAAGAGGGCAGTGGTTGCGGACCGAAGACAGTGCATGCTGAGCATGATAATCAACTTGATTATGTGTCAATGCAAAATTCATCATATTGCCAGACTCGGAATCTTTGCTTCGGCGGTTGATAGCCAGTCTGCCAGCTCTGTTTTTCCATAGCCTGGATTATGTCTCCTACTGTGCGCGGCATTCACAATGTATTTCCATAACAAGAGGATTATGTCTCATGCTCAGGTCTCTTTCACTGCGAGTCTCGCATAAATGCTCGCCGACCGCGCACGATTTCCGCCGAATGCAGTGTGAACCAGCGCAACTACGCCCTCGACCTCTTGCGCGGTCTCACCATCGCGCTCATGATCATCGTCAACAACCCAGGCGACTGGAAGGCGATGTTCCCAGTGTTACGCCACGCCGAGTGGCACGGCCTTCTGGGCGCTGACATTGTCTTTCCCCTTTTTCTGTTCATTGCCGGTTACGCTGCGGCGCTAAAAGTAGACCGCGTGTATTTGCCGCTCAAGAGTTCGGGGCCCCATTGTGCCAGCGCGCTCACTCTCGAAATCGCAGACACTCCCCCGTTTTTCCTGCCGCTCTTGCGCCGCGCTGCTCTGCTTTTTCTCATCGGGGTTTTTCTCAACGCCTGGCCGTTTGGCCTGTTGCCTGGCACTAGCTTCGACCTAGCGAACCTGCGCCTACTGGGGGTGCTGCAGCGTATTGCGCTCTGCGTCTTGTTGGGGGGAGTTATACTGCGCTATGTTACTGATCGCAGAGGGCTGGTGTTCTCTATTTTGACGATTATCGCGCTGTATGAAGTCTGCATGCGACTCGTCTTTGTTCATGCCGAGGGTATGGCTTTCGGCCGCAGCTTTGACCTCGCCGATAACTTCGCACGCTACGTCGATCTGGCAATTGTGCCTGCAAGCATGCTCTACAAAGTAAAGACGATTCCCTTTGACCCCGAAGGTCTGTTCACGACACTGACAGCTACAGCAACATTCCTGCTGGGCGGTCTCGCGTATCGCTGTACCCTGAGAAAGCACCGCTGGTATCTCGTGGGAGTTCTGGCTGTGCTGTCACTGCTTGCGCTACCCATTGAGCCGCTCAATAAGAATCTTTGGACTGTATCTTACGTGCTCCTGACGGCTGCGCTGGCAAGTCTTGTGCTGACGCTTTTGGAAATCAGGTTCACTCGCCAGGAGACTATCTCAAAAAGCCCCTTACGAATTTTCGCCGAAATGGGGAAAAATCCACTCGTGGTCTATGTGCTGAGTGTCCTCATTGGCAAAACCCTCGCCGTGTGGAAACTGCCGTCGGGTATTAGTCTGAAGCAGTATTGCTATGATTCTCTCCGCTGCTTAAACTTGCCTGGCGAATTGCAGTCATTGCTCTATTCGCTCGTTTTGCTGGCGCTGATGATGTTGCTGGCGCGAACCTTGCGAGGTCTGCCGCTGCGCCTGTAGCAGGCTGTTGAAAAACAGCCATAAAGCAGGATGTTGAAACCGAGCGCAGCTGCAGACAGCCCCTCACCATAGCATGGTGAGGGGCGTTTTGCGAGCGATTTCCAGAGCGGTTTTCGCAAAACCGCGTGGAAATCGCGGTCGCTGACTCGCGACTCAGCGAGCGTCTGCAGCGAGCACGGTATTTTTTCAACATCCTGGTAGAGCGCCTTAAACATTTCAGGCTTTCTTCACAGCGGGAATATACTTCAGATCCTCACTCAAAATATGTCTCGAAAGCCAGCCCTGCATAAACCGGGCAAAATTGGTCGGTGTAAGAGAGTTGTCTTTGAGTCCAACCGAATACTCGTTCAGTTGCGAGCGCAATTTCCGGTGCTGTTCGATATGTCTTGGCAGGTCTGCGTATTTTACTCTGCGCAGCATGGCTTCTTCGTGCTTGAAGTGCTCATCGACGTAATCTTGCAGCTGCGCGATCGTCACGGCGATTGTGGCGAGGCTCACGTTTTCCGCCACGTTGCGCAGCAGACGATTAGTCAGCGCAAAGAGGTACTGGTGCTGTGCGTCGATCTTAAGAATACCCGTTGCGTATTTTTTCTCCCAGATAAATTCGGTGACGACAGATTCCATGCGCTTTCCTCTATTCCGGAATTTAACGTGAATCCCAACCGGAAGGTCACTCTGCGCACAGAAGGCAGTTGGGCAATTAAAAAAGATAAGACGATCCGTATATCCGGTGTAGATGCGGTTTTGGGCTGGTGAATACTCGCAATGCTGCACAGCGGCCGTGCTTTGATCCGTGGGTTTGTGGCGGACTGTGCCGTTTGCAATCGAGACCTAACCCCTTGCCGGCACAATCGGCGGCAGGCCAGTGGAAAATAACTCCTTTTGGGTGAAAATCCGGTACTCCTGTCTGTAGGCAAGGCCCTCGGGCGCATTGACCTCCGTTTTGCATTGGTAAGTAACAAAAATTTCCGAGCGAGGCTTGAACCGCCGCTCATATCGCGCCTTCCAATACCTGAAGTTCCGCTGAGCAGCCGCAAAACCTGGCATCGGCTGCGCCAGACACTACTCCATCAGCCGCGGCATATAGTAGCGAATCGCAAAATCGAGCATCCGCGAGATAGACTGTCCCGAATGCTGCGAGCGCTCATGCGTTAATAACCGTACTTTGCTCCCCATAGTCTTTTCAAAGTCTCGCGGGTCTCTTTCTCGCGCGCATTGTTGCCCGGCTCATAGAGTCTCTTGCCGGCAATCTCAGAAGGCAAATATTCCTGCAGGGAGAAATTGCCCGGGTTGTCGTGCGAGTATTGGTAACCCTTGCCGTATCCTTCAGCCTTCATCAGGTTTGTCGGCGCATTGCGCAGGTGCAATGGCACGGGCAGGTTGCCCGTCTGCCGCACGAGCTCCTGCGCTGCGTTGATCGCAGCATAGGCAGAGTTGCTTTTCGGCGAAGTAGCGAGGTAAACTGCCGCCTGCGACAAGACAATGCGCGCCTCGGGGTAACCAATCAGGTTCACCGCGGTGAAGCAGTTGGTTGCAACCACGAGCGCTGTGGGGTTGGCGTTACCGATATCTTCTGATGCGGCAATAACCATACGCCGGGCGATAAAAGAGGGATCTTCTCCTCCTTCGATCATGCGCGCGAGCCAGTACACTGCGCCGTTGGGATCGCTGCCGCGGATGGATTTTATGAAAGCAGATATGATGTCGTAATGGTTATCGCCCGTCTTGTCGTAGAGCACCGGGTTTTGCTGCACAATTTCAAGGACAACCTTGTCAGTGATGTGTATTGCGTCGCCCTGAGCTTGTCGAAGGGCGCCCTGCGACTCGTCTCGAATCTCCGGATATTGTCGAAGGCCTGAGGTGTCGTCACCCTTCGAGGAGCTCCGGCTGGCGTAATCGAGTGCGTCCACAACCAACTCGAACACATTCAGCAGCCTGCGCGCATCGCCGCCGGACAAACGGAATAATGCCACAGTTTCGGTGAGTTCAACCTGTTTCGTTTTGAGAAATGCATCCTTTTCAAGTGCAACCTGCAATAACCGCAGAAGCTCCCCCTCAGACAAAGGTTTGAGAGTATAGACCTGGCAGCGTGACAAGAGAGCAGAAATAACTTCAAATGACGGATTTTCTGTCGTAGCGCCGATGAGCGTGATCTTGCCGGTTTCGACTGCGCCCAAAAGCGAATCTTGCTGCGCTTTCGAAAAGCGGTGGATCTCGTCGATGAAGAGCACAGGCTTCTCGGCGAAGAGACCGCCACCGGAAGCCTTGTCGATCACCTCGCGAATATCTTTCACGCCTGAGTTGATCGCGCTCAAGCTGTAGAACGGCCGCTTGAGTTCGCTGGCAAGAATCTGCGCGAGCGTGGTCTTGCCAACACCCGGCGGCCCCCAAAGAATAATCGACGGTAACGATTTACTCTCTACGGCACGGCGCAGCACAGCGCCTTCGCCCACGAGGTGCTCTTGACCGACATAGTCGGTGAGCGACTTCGGGCGCATGCGTTCGGCGAGCGGTGCAGGGCGCGTGCGCGCTGCAAATTCGTCAGAAGAGCGGTGCATAAAGCGGCGTCTGCGGGCAAAAAAGGGCGTAAAGAGCTTTCAGTTCTTCAGTTGGGCTCTTGTGAATGAGAAGCGCTATGCAAAATCGCTCCAATATCTCGGCCAATTGCTGCATATCCACCGGCTTGGTGAGAAAATCATTCATACCAGCCTCGAGGCAGCGCTCGCGTTCTTCAGCCGAAATACCTGCAGTAAGCGCGATGATCGGCACTGCGGGTCGTTTGCCTTCTGACAGCGCGCGGATGTCGGTAGTCGCGGCAATACCGTCATAGATCGGCATCTGTACGTCCATGAGAATGAGGTCGGGCTCTTTCTCGAAGTACTTCTGGATGGCCTTGGCGCCATTTTCAGCCACGACAATCTCACACTCAGGCAAGAGCTTGCGCAAGATGTTTTTCATTAAGATTGCATTCATTTCGACGTCTTCTGCCAGCAGTATCGTTTTCCTGCCTATGGCAAGGGGCCTGATGGACTTTTTCTCCTGAGGTGTCGGGGCTGGTGTGGCTACGGGCGCTGGTGCAACGTTCTTTATTCGCTGCAGGCAGTCCATCAGCAGATGTTCACGCACCGGTTTGGCCAGCAAGTGCTCTACGCCGAGGATACGGCTTTTCAGGAATACCTGTCGGTCAGAATTTGCTGCCTGCATTAGTATAAAAGTAGAATGCTGTATGCTGCCCTTATTCGAGATTTTGATTCGCTTAACCACATCGATGCCGCTCATATCGGCCAAGGCAGAATCGACGAGAATTGCGCCGAGTGCAGGGACGTCTGATACGATTTTCAGCGCTTCTTCTGAATCGGCTGCCTCATGAACCTGGATTTTCCAGGCCTCTAGCATTCTTCTAAGAATATTCCGGCTTTTCGGATTGTCGTCCACGATGAGCGCCGAGCCAACTGTCTGTGCGAGATTCTGTTGCGGTAACTCTTCGTTCCGGAACGGTTTGACGAGAGTGAAGCTGAAAGTACTCCCCATCCCCGGCAGACTCTTAAGTGTAAGTCGCCCGCCCATCTGTTCGACGAGCTGGCTGGTGATCGCAAGTCCTAAACCGGTACCGCCATATTTGCGCGATATGGATTCGTCGGCCTGAGTAAAGGCAGCAAAAATCCGCTCTTGCTGTTCCGGCGCAATACCAATGCCCGTGTCACGCACTGCAAAGGTGTACTCAGCCAATCCGGGCTCTTTGGTTTCGCTTGCCGACAAAGCAAGTTCGACTTCTCCTTTTTCTGTAAACTTTACGGCGTTGTGCAGAAGGTTGATGAGTATCTGCTTTAACCGCACATCGTCGATGCACATGAAGCGCGGTACAGGTCGCTGAATATCGAGCAGTAACTCGAGTCCCTTGCGCGCTGCCGAGAATTTGATGACGTCAATGACTTCTTCGCAGAGAGTTACTATGTCGGTTTCTGCTTCTTCCATGAGCAGTTTACCCGCTTCTATTTTCGAGAAGTCCAGGATGTTGTTGAGTACCTCCATGAGCGTCTGCGCCGAGGTGTGCGCGTTTTGTGCATACTCGCGGAACGTAACCGGAAGTTCTGCGTTGAGCAACAGTTCAGTGAAGCCTATGACACCGTTGAGTGGAGTGCGGATTTCATGGCTCATGTTCGCCAGAAATTCCGATTTAGCCCGACTCGCCATTTCGGCCCGCTCGCGTGCGGTGAGCATCTCGCGCTCCAGATCATGACGCGCCAGCGCATCGGCGATGCTGTTGGCAACAAGTTTCAGGCCATCTATCTGTTCGTCGCTCCATTCTATGGCAGTAGAATTGCTGCCAAAACCCAAAACCCCGGCCGGCATGTCGTTTATTTCGAGTTTGACAAAGACCAGCGAGCGCAGTTTTTGAGCGCGCCATTCTTCTTTCTCTGCACGAGCAGAATCCGACAGAGCTTCGACATCGGATATAACGAAAACATCCCGCTCGGTGATCTGCTTGGCAAACCAGGGAAAATTACTGATCGGCGTATTTTGTACCCTTTCTCGGAAAGATTGCCCACCTGGCACATGCCAGTCGTGCGTGTTACTGATCGTCATGAGCTCTGGGTCGATCTGCATCAGGAATACGCGCTCAATCTCGAAGTGCTCACCGATGCGTTCCAGGGCTTCACTGATAATGGCATCGAGCTGGTGGTGTTGCGCGCGCAGGAACGCAGTAGAAATTTCGGTAAGCAGATGGCGAAACTCCGCCTGCCTGGCGATCTGCATTTCTCTTTTTTTGGCTGTGTCGATATCCTGGCAGGTACCAAAGACGCGTATGCATTTTCCCTCCTGGAATTCAGCCTGACCAAGAACGCGCACCCAGAGAGTGCTTTTGTCAGTCCGCACCAGACGCAGTTCAAATGCAAAGGGAGTGCCATCTTGCCTTGCCTGCGCGACAGCGTTAGCAAGCGCCGAGCGGTGTTTCTCGATCAGAGAGAAGCTCAGGTCATCGTTAACTTTCGGCTGGAAGTCCTCAGCTACGCCGTGAATCTCTTTTATGACATCCGACCAATAAAGCCGGTTATTGATCAGATTGAGCTCCCAACCGCCGATACGGGCGACGTGACTTGTATTCGTGAGCACCCGTTGCACAAAGCGCAGCTCGGCTTCTGCCTCTTTCATGTCGGTGAGATCCTGAACTACGCCCACGGAGCGTACGGGCTGGCCGCGTTCGTCATAGTCGGTGCGGCAGGTTTCTCTCACCCATTTCACGCGGCCGTCGGGCATGAGCAGCCGGTGTTCTATATTGTAAGGCGTCTTATTGATGAGTGACTCCGTATATGCTTTATTGACTGCCGCGCGGTCTTCCGGGTGAATGGCCTGAATAAATGCCTCGTAGGTTGCCCCGAACTTCTGCGGATCTATTTCAAACATGTCGAAAATGGACTGCGACCAGGTAAGCCGGTTGTGGATCAGATCGAGCTCCCACCGGCCAACTTTGGCGATGCGCTGCGCCTCTTGCAGACACCGCTCGCTTTCGGCAAGCTGCATTTCCATGAGGTGTCGTTCGGTATAGTCCAGCCCCACGCACTGGATTTCACACGGTTTGCCTGATTCGTCGGTAAGCGCGACAAATTCCCAGATCATGGTGCGCGTCGAGCCGTCCGGCCTGGGTTTGTCGAGCTCAACCTGAAAGACCTTGCCGGGGTTTGCCAGGCACTTTTCCACGACTTCTTTAGTACGTGCGTGGTGGTGCTCTTTGATTGTTGTTAGCGCCGGTTTACCAATGAGATTGCCATCAGGCGCAAGTGAGGCGTAGTCGCGCGCAAACACCTTGTTGACGTAGGTGTAGTTTCCCTCTATGTTAGTGCGGATCACATAGGCAGTCTGTGACTCGTCAACGGCGGAAAGGCGCGCAACAGTTTGCTCTAATTGTATGCGCGCATTTACCTGCTCGGTGACATCCTGGCGAATAGAGAGAAATCTGTCGATTTTACCCTCTGCATCGCGTATGGGATTTATCACCGTATCAACCCAATAGATTTTTCCCTCTTTGCTGCGATTGCAGATAGTGCCGCGCCAGGCTTTACCCGTAAGGATGGTTTTCCAGAGATTTTTCCAAAACGCTTTGTCGTGGTAGCCGGAGTTGACAATGTTGTGGTTACTACCGAGAAGTTCGGTCTTGCTATAGCCCGAAATCTCTGAGAACCGGTCGTTGGTGTGCAGAATAATGCCCTTTTGGTCAGTTATCGACAGAATTACGCTCTGCTCGAGCGCGCGCATAACCTGACGTAGTTCATTTCTCTGTCGCTCGATGATTTCGACATTTCTTCTCTGCAGTGAGATGTCGCGCGACGTGGCGACCACAAAACCGCGACCGCCAATTTCCTGGTAGCGGTCGATCAGTGGACCGAGCAGGTGGGCCAGGTACTCGACATCTGCGGTATGTTTAATCGTCGCATCTTTGCGGAGCGTCAGAACGAGCATGCCGATCGCGCGACCCTTGCTAAAGAGACCAACGCTCCAATGGTCACCGATACCAAACGCCGACTCTATCTTGCGCGCCAGTCGTTCACCAAACTGCTCGCGTATATTTTCGAGCTTACCATGATTGATGAGCTTTTGGCTTTTGAGCGTGGCGCGCGCAAAATTGCCGATCGGCCATTCGCGGCCAACGACGGAGAAGCCCAAAAGGTCGAGAGCTTTCTTCTTACCCCGGCCGAGACCCGCAAGGGCAACCGTGCGAATGGAATTTTGCTCTGGGCTTAAGAGGTTGATGGTTGCATACAATGCTCCCGCAAGGCGTCGTGCGTCTTCGGCCAGAACGGCAAAATCCACCTCTTCGGCGGAATACGTAGCATAGCGCGAGGCAATCTCCAGTGGCGCTGTGGTCTTGCTCGACGAAATTCCTGATAGGTCAAGCCTACTTTTTTCCTTTGATGTAGGAGGAATATCCACAATTCGACGGATTGCAAAACGGGCTACGGGCCGAAAACTATTTATTTTGGAATATTCTATCTTTTAATGAAGATTTTTGAGCGCAGATAGCCTATCTGCGCAGTCTTTCGGTGAACATACTGGCCTTGTCAGCCAGCCGGTTATCGTGGCTTAACGCGCGCTGTGCTAATTCTTTGGCCCTGCCGGTTTCACCGGCCCTGGCTTCGAGCGCGGCGAGCTGCAGCAGGTTCTTTGCATGGCGTGGCTCGCGCCAGGCAATGCGGCGCGAAAGCTCACGCGCCCGCGCAAACTCTCTGCGACGCGCCAATACGCTGACAAGGCTGAACAACCCTTCGGTACGGTCTGGTCTTGCCTCAACCAGCGCAGACAATTCGCCCATGGCGGCATCAAAATCCCTGGCTTTTGCTTTCCTGCGGGCGCTTGCCAGACGTTCGTCGTAATCTTTGTCTTCCAAAATGAAATCCTGCGGCCCCACAAAGGTAAGGGAAAGTAAGGACAAATCGTCGGTCAGATTGGCCTTTTCCTCAATGGCCCGCTCGAGCGCTCTGATATCTGCGCCTTTCTGCTCAACCAGCTCAAGAAATCTGTTCTCGTCGTAGTTGATGTTTCTCGCCCCGCGCAGGCGATCGCCTTCGTCTGCTGAGTCTGTTTCGAGCACCACGTCATCGCGGCCGTCAGAGCCAATGACCAGTGTGTCGCCAGGCAAAAGCCGGGTCACAGTCAAATGGAAATCCACCGGAAATTCGGATGTACCCAGTTTGCGACCGTGCATATCGGATTCAAAGAAGGCCGCCTTGCCGTCGCGAAAAATTACAGCGCGCGGATGTTCCAGATTCAGGTAGTAAACAGTTCCGGTCGCTGCGTCGAACAGCCCCATCGCCAGCGACACGAGCATCGCGCCGTCGAAAGACAGGAACAGTTTATTGAGTTCGCTCACGGTTCGTCCGAGCCATTCTTCAGGCTGCAAATTCTCGGGTTCAGTTCGGGCTCGCTCCAGCAACGCACTAAAGGCCGATGCCAGCACGAGCACTCCGCCCGCACCCTGCAGGGATTTGCCCATCGCGTCGGCGTTCACAAAGAAGACAAAGGGTTTGCCGCTTAAGAGCACCGTGTCGAGCTTGCAGTAGTCGCCGCCAATTTCGCCCTGCCATTTTTTGAACGAGAAGCGCTTCTTTTGCCGAACAAGAAAATCCGCCTGCACCCGAGGATCGAGGCCACGGCCGGAATTCTGCAGAAAGGGATTTACCAGCCTCGCAGTTAAGAAGTAATCGCCATCCTGCGCGTTCTTCAGCGCCCGAATTTCTTCGAGCGAACCGGCGAGGCGGGCGCTGTGTGCCGAAATCTCGCCGGCCTGTCTTACCTGCTCGAGTTCGCCGGCCTGCAGTCGCGAGACAATCATCGCGAGCAGCATCGCAAGCCCCCACTCCGCAAGTAAGAGGAGAGTGAGATGGACGACGATCATCGTCGCAGAAAGCGGCGGGCCCGCGATGACCTCGGGCAGTACCCCCTGCATTTTCAGCACCGCGCCTGTTCCCATGAAGAGCGTGCAGACGATGGCTGTCACGAGACTCGCCCGAAAGCCGGCAACGAGCGCGGTTACGCCAGCCGCCATGGGAAATATCAGGTTAAACGGACTCGACAAAAAACCGGTCCACATGGAAACAATACCGAGCACAAGAGTATCGAGTGCCACGAGACCGATGACGAAAAAGTCAACGAAGCGCATGTAATAATATGCCAGTGCACCGGCAAGGTTGAAGACAAAGTGCACTGCGATTATGCCGTGCAGTATATTCATGTAAGGCGCGTTAGCAAGCGGCAGCAGAATCGCTCCTGCGATGAGCATGAAGCCGCGCAGAGTGACTGCCACAAGCAAGTTGATGCGAAAGATTTTGCGCTGTCGCTGCAAGAACTCCTCAACCGCAGCCTGTGCTTCTCGCTTTAGTGTCTTATTTTCGGTGCTCATGGGTTTATTCGCGAAGCCTTAGCAGGGTGTTGAAAAAATCCCGTGCTCGCTGCAGACGCCGCGATTTCTTAGCGAAATCGCTCGCAAAACGGCCATAAATGGCCTGTCTGCAGCTGCGCTCGGTTTCAACATCCTGCTTCATGGCTGTTTTTCAACAGCCTGTTAGCGATACGCCGCCAATCATGTAGTCAAGCAATTCGGGCATTTGCTATACTGGCAATCGGGCCGCTGTTCTTTGGCGTACGCAATATGCAAAGTACCGTCATCCATTCCACAAAAGAGTGGGAGGTCATCTTCAACGAAGGCAAGCACTGGCGCATCGGCATTTACCGCCCCCGGTATCGTAACCGCGATGAAATCCGCGAGCTCGAACAGCATTCGTGTCCTGAGGCATTTCTGCTGCTCGAAGGCGAACTCACGATGCTCTACCGTGACGCGTCAGGCGCCTTACGCGAGAAACCGCTTTCCAAGGGGGAGCTCGTTAGGTTCAGCGAGCCACATGCCGGTTTTTCAGCCAACCTCGACGGCGTAGCTTTCGTGGTCGAAAATGCAAAGTTTGAAACTGTCTATACAGACATAAAAACCAGCCAGGAAACCCGGCGGGTTTCTGTGTAAGTATGGTTTCGGGCGGCGTACCACCCGCAACCATGCTCAAAATTGCTCAGCGAGCTTATTACCGAGCGATTGCAGTTGTGCGCGCGCGGCGCTGCGCACATCGGGCGGCATCTGTGGCACAATGCGCAGAATCTTTTCCTGGTTCATCATGGCGTGCGCGATGTTGCCGACGATGCGGCCGTCGCGCAAGACCTTGATGATCTCAATCATCATCTTGTCGTCGAGCAGATCGGCGAGCTCGCCGAGTTTGGAATTGAAGTTCTTGCTGGAAAGATCTTTCACAACCTGGGCTACAATCTGCGGCTCCATGTAATTTCCGATGCGCGCGGTAATTTCGGGGCTCGCGTAGAGAGCCACCTGGCCCATGTAGTCGATGCGCAACGACTTGCCGATCTTAGCCGCCGCCTTGGGATCCATGTAAATTACCACCTGTGCGATGATGTAGGGCGTCAGGTAGTCATGTGCCAGTTTCGCGATGATAAAATTCGGTATGAACTGCGTTGCAACAGCCATCACTTTGAACACCGGCTTCTGCTGCTCTTCTGTCCGGTGGATATAGTCGTGGATTTCCTTGTGAATTTTTTCCAGCGTCGCTTCGTCGAGCGCAGCGAGAAAGCTGAGATCGGTGTTGGTTACCAGGGTTTCCTTTAGCTCTTCAATGAGCGATTCTTTAGTCATCGTAATCCTCTCTGTATTTTTCTGGTCTGCTGCCCACTTTGCCAACAGGCTCTAAAATTCCACGACTGCCATCGACGCCGAAGTCAGCGGAAGCCGTGAAGTCAGGAAAAGTCTCTTCATGACCTGCTTACCGGTCAGGCTTTCAAACCGGCGTGCCCCGCAAGACAGCGCCAGTTCACGCATTTGCTGCGGCGCGGCACCGTACGTAAACCGTTCGCTATAGATCAAATCCATTACCAGCGGCATAACCTTCACCAGCAGATTTCGGAACGGATCGTCCATGGTGCTGTGCCAGTAATCGAAGACGACGACAGTCCCTTCGCCAAAATAATCGCGGCAGGCCATCAGGGTGTTCCTGACAACCTCTTCGCTCACGTACATCGAAACTCCCTCCCAGATCACGAGCGCAGCGGTCTTTGGCATACCCGAGCGCGCAAAAATTTCCGGGAGCGATTCTTTCATGAAGTCAACTTCGCAGTAGTGGGGCACTTCGCCGTCGATTCGCTCATTGCGGAGGTAGAATTTTTTACGGCGTTGGGTTGCAGGAAAATCAAACTCCCATATACCGTGTTTGATGTGGTGCGCCAGGCGCAGTGCGCGTGAGTCGTAACCGGCGCCTAACACCGCGACGGGAATCTTCTGCGCCAGGCGACGGGTGTAGTCGTCCATGAAGGCGTGCCGCAGCGTCACGAAGTCAAACAGGCCCAGGCTGGCGCTGTTGACGAAGAACGACATGAACTCCGGCAGAATGGAAAGGCGATTGTAGATCGCCATGTAGAAGTCAGAAAGAAAACGTGCGGCATACTTGTCTTTGAGCAGGCTCTTTTCGCCGTAGTAAGCATACTCGAGCGCGCGAATCAGCGCCACGACCTCGGCCGTTCTGCTCGGCGTATTCTCTAACATGGGTAGGTTTTTTGCCGATAATTGATAGGGACAAGTAATTTCGTAACCCCACCCCCTTTCCCCCTCCCCGCTGACGCAGAGAGGGGGTGTCCAAACAGGCCCCTCTCCACGTGAGTGGGGAGGGGTGGCCGAAGGCCGGGGTGGGGTGAACATGCACTAAATGTTCTTTAAGCGCAGGAAATCCGACCAATTCAACCCCGAGAACAAGGCCGAATTGCTGCAAAAACTGCGCGACAAATACCGGCGCGCTAATCGCCAATATGGCGCACGCTTTTTTGACCTGAACAAACTTGAAGAGCGTATTGGTTTCCAGCGCGCGACGCGCTCAGACTTCCAGCGCTTCATTCTCGATGAGATGAAGTTCTACAAGGCGATGGAAGAGAAGGCGATCGAGGAACAGGCACGCCGCAAGCGCCAGGAAGAGGCAGACGCGCGCATGCGCGAGATCATGGCGGCGAACGACGCGCTGATTGCCCACTACCCCGATACGTTTTTCCATCCGATGGCGACGCTCGAATGTCGTCGTATTGTTGGCGCGATCACTAACTTGTTTCCCGAAATTGAGCATGAATTGCGCTACGTTTTTCAGGGCCGCAAAGAGTGGCAGGAAATCAAGTTCCTCTTGGCGGATTTAGAACGTTTTCTCTACAAACCCCCGATGCGCATGACCGCGTTTTTGGCCGCCTACGTCGCCGAATTGCAGAAATGGGGCGAAGCCGGCCGCGACGATGCGGACCGCAAGTTCTTGCAGACGGCCGCGATGTGTCTGACCGGCATCAGTAACGAGATTGGTAATGCACTCGAGATCCTTTCCGACGATGACAAACGGCGCGCCTCGGCAGTCAAGGCGCGCGTAGAAGCTATCGTGAGCGACTTTCGGCTGACCGACTGGGCACAACACGGGCTGGCGCTACGGGGCACCCAGCGAAAGGGTTCTTTCTGAGCCCCGCCCCCAAAGCGTGCCGAATTTCTTTACGCACTGCCTGACCTCTCCACTCTGCTGTCATGCCAGCCCAGGCTACCAGCACTCCCTCTAAAGACACGATAATCTTCTTCGGTCTCGGCGCTGTCGGCGCCTCGATGCTGGTCTGCCTTGCCGAGCTTGCCGAACGCGATGGCCAGCCGGTTCGCTTTGTGGTGTTCGCTCACCATGTTGAGTCGGCGCACGATGCGCTCTTTCATGCTGAGTATTTGTTCGATCGTATAGAATTTGTTTCACTGCCGGATTTTGCCCCTCTATGGGCCAAAGAGCCCCGATACACTCCGTATTTTTCCCGGGCGCTGGTGCTCGTGAACGTGGCTACTCCCGCGCTCAACGAACCCATTCTGCAGCTTGCCGCACACTACGGTGTGCACGCCGTCGATCTCGCCTCTGACATGTACGACGACGAGACGCAGCGTACTCTCCGTTTCAAGCAGTACAACCACGATGAAGAGCTGAAAAGCCGCGGCGTGGCCGCGCTCATCAATCTGGGAATTTCTCCCGGTATTACGAATTTTCTCGTGGGCGGACGCATCCACCATATTCTGGCGCAGGGGCGGCGTGATCTGACCATTGAAAGGGTGGATTTATATCTGCTCGAAGACATTGATTCTGACGAGGTGGTATTTTCGTGGTCCCCGCTTGTGGCGCTCGAAGAGCTGGCGCAAAGGCCGCGCGTCATTGAAAACGGCCGCATTGTCGTGCTCGAGCCTTTTTCCTCGCCGCGCGATTACCTCTTTCCGCATGAAATGCAGCCGACCCGCGTCTATCCTCTCTACCAGGAGGAGCTCCTCTCGTTTCATCGGGCATTTCCTGAAATACCGGCAATAGGCGTCTGGACCGGCGGAGCTGAGGTAGAACTCGTCAAATCGCTCTTCAAGTTAAACTTACTTTCCAAACGCAGCATTGACGCGCAGCCTGGAGTGACCGTCGAAAGTGTCGTGCGCGCGATCATGCCGGGTATGAACAAGCCGCGGCGCATCGAAGATTATCTGCGCACCGGAGTGATCCGCAGAGCGCACTTTGCCGCAGCGGCCGAGATCCGCATCTCCGAGCAGGTGCGCAACGACCGGCAGACGCTCATCGAAACCGTTGGTTTAAGCTACCACCGTTACCGCGGGCTGCTCGATACGCCTTACGCGGGTGCAACGTATATCTCGTTTCCGACCGGCGTGGGAGCGGCAATTCTGCTATGGCATACACTCGAGCAGGCACGGCAGCACGAAGGCTCCATCGTCGGCGTCTTAAGCGGAGAAGATCTGGCCCGCATTATGCCCAGCTATCGCTTTGAAGCGGTCAAACGCGACCTCGTCGCCTGGGACATCGACCTGTTTGACAGTGTCCGTGACGCGCGCTGATCTATTGTCTATTTGAGCGCCTCTTCGAGGTTGAGTTCTGACATCGCATCGTTATCCTGAAAGTCGAGCACGATCTGGGTCTTGCCACCGCCGAGGTTTGTGCTCTTGGTTACTATTGCAGAAAACTGGCCAAGACTTTCCTGCTGCTTCTGGATGCGAAAGAGCACCACGAAACCTGGCTGAAAATGGCGCAGCAGCAGGCGGTCGGCAATTTCGAGCTCCATCTGCTGCATGTCGATTTTGCTGATCGGCAGCGCGCGCGGCTCTTCGAACTGCAGGCCGATCTTGCGCAACTGTGTCTCAAGCGCCACGCCAATTTTCTTCAGCGTCTGCATCAGCACATCGTCGATTGCGCGCGGCGTATTGATCTGGATATAACCGATCGGCAGGCGGGTCTTGTAAAGTATCGGTATCGTTACTTCGGTCTTCAAATGCGCGGGTACTTTGAGATCGCTCTTCTGTATTTCAGCAAGATAGATGTCCTGAGGAAAATATTGCCGTGCATTGAAATTCGGCGGTGGTTCAGGAGTGTAGTATATGATGCGCGGGTTCCTGATCAGGTGTTTTAGGCGAATGTCGATGGCCTCGCCGGCTGCGAGGTAGATGCGGTGGTATGGAACGAGCCCTTTCAGTTCGCTGTCGAAGAAGTTCAACACAAAACCATTGACCTTCTTCTTGTTTGCCTCAATCACGAACGCTATCTCTTTCGCCGAAGTCAGGTTCGTCATGAAAAAACCAGCGGAATTTCCCGTTTCTGCAATATCTTTTTTCAGATCATCAGTAATTTCCAGGCTCTGTGGCTGCAGGATCTCTGTCGGGCCATTGCGCAGCAGAAATTTGCACACGGCGACGATACGTTTCTTATTGTGACGAACCAGTACGCGGCGCTCAAGCGGCGTATTCATAAACTGCGTGCGGATCTTGAGCTCCGGCCCGGTTGTCAGCAAAGTATAAGAGATAAACCCAGCCGGATGTTCGGCGTCATCGACCAGAATCGAACAAGGCTTCTTGCCCAGAATTGTGTTCAGGATATGGTGTACCTGCTGTATTTGCGTGACTTTTACCATGGCCATGTCGGACTAATTGCACCGTTGACGTAAGACACATTAAGTCAATAACTTGACGCGGATACTGTGCTTTATTGCATCACGCGCCCGCATACTGGTTCGCGTATTTCCTCGAAGTTGTGTATTCAAAAATCGAAGTCTAACCAGATAAAGGCAGAATCGGCGGGATCTCGCTGGAAAAGAGCTGTTTCTTGGTCAAAATCCTGTACTCCTGCCGGTAGGCAAGGCCCTCGGGCGCATTGAGCTCCGTT